>NZ_FAOZ01000002.1:300000-594515 GCF_001536285.1 Parafrankia irregularis
GGCAGCCGTTCTCGTCCTACTTCTCCGGCAACACCGTGCAGATCTGCCCGGTCGGCGCGCTCACCAGCGCCGCCTACCGGTTCCGGGCCCGGCCGTTCGACCTGGTGTCGACGCCGACGTCCTGCGAGCACTGTGCGGCCGGCTGTTCCCTGCGCACCGACCACCGGCGCGGCAAGGTGACCCGGCGCCTCGCCGCCGAGGACCCGGCGGTGAACGAGGAGTGGAACTGCGACAAGGGACGCTTCGCGTTCACCTACGCCCGCCAGGCCGATCGGCTCACCACCCCGCTGATCCGCGACGACAACACCGGTGAGCTGGTCGAGGCCAGCTGGTCCGAGGCGTTGGAGTACGCGGCCCGGGGGCTGGCCGAGTGCCGCGACCGCAACGGTGTCGGCGTCCTGGCCGGCGGCCGGCTGACCCGCGAGGACGCCTACGCCTACGCCAAGTTCGCCCGGCTGGCGCTGCGCACCAACGACGTGGACTTCCGCGCCCGCCCGCATTCCGCCGAGGAGGAGGCCTTCCTCGGCAGCGTCGTCGCGGGCACCGGGATCGGTGTCACCTACGCCGATCTGGAGGCCGCGCCCGCGGTCCTGCTCGTGGCCTTCGAGCCCGAGGAGGAGTCCGCCGTCGTCTTCCTGCGGCTGCGCAAGGCCGCCACCAAGCGCGGCACCGCGGTGCACGCGCTCGCGCCGCTGACCACCCGTGGGCTGCACAAGCTCGCCGGCACGCTGATCCCGACCCTGCCCGGCGGCGAGGCCGCGGTGCTGGACGAGTTGGCAGCCGGGTCGTCGGCCACCGTCGAGGCGCTGCGCGCGCCCGGTGCGGTGATCCTGGTCGGCTCCCGGGCCGCCGAGTCGCCCGGTGCGCTGTCGGCGGCCCTGCGGCTCGCCGCGGCCACCGGTGCCGCGCTGGCCTGGGTTCCGCGCCGCGCCGGTGAGCGCGGGGCGGTCTCCGCCGGCCTGCTGCCGTCGCTGCTGCCGGGCGGGCGCCCGGTGGCGGACGTCGGTGCCCGCGCCGAGGTCGAGTCCTTCTGGGGCGCCCCGCTGCTCGGCGCGCCGGGCCGGGACACCGCCGGGATCCTGGCCGCCGCCGAGGCGGGCCGGCTCGACGCGGTCATCGTCGCCGGCGTGGACGCCGAGGACCTGCCCGACCCGGCCGGCGCGCTGGCCACCCTGGCCCGGGTGCCGTTCTGCGTGTCGCTGGAGATCCGCCGCTCGTCCATCGCGGCGGTCGCGGACGTGGTGTTCCCGGTCGCTCCGGTCGCGGAGAAGGCGGGCGCGTTCGTGAACTGGGAAGGGCGCCTGCGCCCGTTCCAGCGCGCGCTGGACACCCCCGCGCTGCCCGACCTGCGGGTGCTGCACCTGCTCGCCGCCGAGATGGGCGTCGACCTGCTCCTGCCGGACGCGGGCGCGGCCGCGCGGGAGCTGAACGAGCTCGGCCGGGCCGGCGACGAGACCCACCGCGGCCAGCCGCCGACCGACATCGGGCTCGCCCCGGCGACGGCCGGGCCGGGGGAGGCGTTGCTCGCGACCTGGCACCTCAACCTCGACGACGGTGCTCTGCAGGCCGGTGAGACCTACCTCGCCGGGACCGCGCGCCCGCCGCGTCTGCTGCTGTCCGCGGCGACCGCGGCCGAGATCGGAGCGGTCGAGGGCCAGCCGGTCACCGCGAGCACGGCCCGCGGTTCGGTGACCCTGCCGCTGGAGATCACCGAGATGCCGGACCGGGTGGTCTGGGTGCCGACCCACTCGCCGGACTCCCACGTCCGCCGCTCGCTGGCGGAGCACGCCGGGGTGCTGGTCCGGCTCACCACCGACATCACCGGAGGCCGGGCATGACCGGGACCTCGACACTCCTGCTTGCCGCGAACGTCGGCGACCCGGACACGTCCGTCCTCACGGACGACCCGTTCTGGCTCATCCTGCTCAAAGCGGTCGTGGTCTTCGGGTTCCTGCTCGTGATGACGCTGTTCTCGATCGTCTTCGAGCGCAAGGTCGTCGCGAAGATGCAGCAGCGGATCGGGCCGAACCGGCACGGTCCGCGCGGCTGGCTGCAGAGCCTCGCCGACGGCGTGAAGCTCATGCTCAAGGAAGACATCGTCCCGGCGCTGGCCGACAAGCCGATCTTCATCCTGGCGCCGATCATCTCGGCGGTGCCGGCCTTCGTGGCCTTCGCCTGCATCCCGTTCGGGCCCGAGGTGTCGATCTTCGGCGAGCGCACCCTGCTGCAGCTCGCGGACCTGCCGGTCGGCGTGCTGTACCTGCTGGCGGCCGCGTCGATCGGGGTGTACGGCCTGATCCTCTCCGGCTGGTCCAGCGGGTCGACGTACCCGCTGCTGGGCTCGCTGCGGTCGGCCGCGCAGATCATCTCCTACGAGGTCGCGATGGGCCTGGCGTTCGTCGCGGTCTTCATCTACGCCGGCACGCTGAGCACCGCGGGCATCGTGCAGAGCCAGCACGACTGGTGGTACGTCGCGCTGCTCCCGTCGTTCGTCCTGTACGTCATCGCGATGGTCGGTGAGACGAACCGGACCCCCTTCGACCTGCCCGAGGCCGAGGGCGAGCTGGTCGGTGGCTTCCACACCGAGTACAGCTCGATCAAGTTCGCGTTCTTCTTCCTCGCCGAGTACATCAACATGGTCACCGTGTCGGCGATCGCGACCACGCTGTTCCTCGGCGGCTGGCAGCCGCCGCCGATCCCGGGGCTGTCCGGGCTGGACCACGGCTGGTTCCCGCTGATCTGGTTCGTCGCAAAGCTGCTGGCGTTCATCTTCTTCTTCATCTGGCTGCGGGGAACGCTGCCGCGGCTGCGCTACGACCAGTTCATGGCCTTCGGCTGGAAGGTCCTGATCCCGGTCGGACTCGTCTGGGTGTGCGCGGTCGCCACGTTCCGCGCCTACCAGCAGCACGTCACCGACCGGACGCCGTGGCTCATCGGCTTCGGGGTCGTGGTCGGCATCCTGCTCATCATCGCGATCATCGATCCGGGTGCGGCCAAGGCGGCGCGGGAGCAGGAGGAGGCCGAGCGGGAACGGGCCGAATCGGCCCCGAGCCTGGAGAACATTCCCTGGCCACCGCCGTCCGGCGGCCCGGCGCGGGCGATGGCCGGGCTCGACAAGGGAAACACCACCGTCATCCCCGCGGGCGCCGGCCCGCGTCAGGAGAGCTGAACCATGGGGATCCTCGACCCCTACAAGGGTTTCGGCGTCACCTTCTCGACGATGTTCAAGAAGCCGACGACCGAGCAGTACCCGGAGTACAAGAAGGAGACGGCGCCGCGGTTCCACGGCCGTCACCAGCTCAACCGGCACCCCGACGGGCTGGAGAAGTGCGTCGGGTGCGAGCTGTGTGCCTGGGCCTGCCCGGCGGACGCGATCTACGTCGAGGGCGCGGACAACACCGACGAGGAGCGCTACTCCCCGGGTGAGCGGTACGGCCGCGTCTACCAGATCAACTACCTGCGCTGCATCCTGTGCGGGCTGTGCATCGAGGCCTGCCCGACCCGGGCGCTCACGATGTCGAACGAGTACGAGCTCGCCGACGACAGCCGCGAGGACCTGATCTTCACCAAGGAGCAGCTCCTCGCGCCGCTGCGGGAGGGGATGCAGCAGCCGCCGCATCCGATGTTCCTCGGCGAGAGCGAGACCGACTACTACACCCGCGACCCGGAGGCCCCGCTGCCCTGGCAGGTCGGCAGCGAGGCGCAGGCGGGCGGCGGCACCGCGGCGGACGAGGCCTCGGCCCACGGCGCGGGTTCGGAGCGGGCGCGATGAGCCCGCAGATCCTCGCCCAGGCTGCCGAGATCACCAGCACGTCGAACGGCGAGGCCTGGACCTTCTGGCTGCTCGCGCCGGTGGCGCTGATCGCCGCGCTCGGCATGGTGCTGATGCGCAGCGCGGTGCACTCGGCGCTGCTGCTCGTGGTGAACCTGTTCTGCGTGGCGGTGTTCTACCTGCTTCAGGACGCGCCCTTCCTGGGCTTCGTCCAGATCATCGTCTACACCGGCGCGATCATGGTTCTGTTCCTGTTCGTGCTGATGCTGGTCGGGGTGGACTCGTCCGACTCACTCGTCGAGACACTGCGCGGCCAGCGGATCGCCGCGGTGATCCTCGGCCTGGGCTTCGCCGGGCTGCTGGTCTTCCCGATCGGGCGGGCGATCGACGGCGGCAGCGCCGCGGGCCTCGACGCGGCGAACTCCGAGGGCAACGTCACGGCGATCGGGAAGCTGCTGTTCAGCGAGTACGTCTTCGTCTTCGAGGCGATCTCGGCACTGCTCGTCGTGGCCGCCATCGGGACGATGGTGCTCGGCCACCGTGAGCACACCGGCGAGAAGCTGACGCAGAAGGAGCGGATGCGCCGCCGCCTCACCGAGGGCGGCCCGATCACCCCGCGGCCCGGGCCGAAGGTCTTCGCGATCAACCCGGATCTGGAGCAGGCCGTGCGTGGCTCCGGGGAGCCGGCGGCCGTCGGCGGCCCGGCCCACGACGAGGGGCCGGACGCGAGCGGTACCGGTACCGGCGGCACCGGCTTCGGCGGTCCCGGCTCGTCCGGGCCTTCGGATGGGCCCGGTTCCGGCGGGCCCGACACAGGCGACTCCGGGTCGGGCGGCCCCCAGGCCGGCGGCGGCGGTCAGCATGTCAACGGCTCCGCCGTGGCGGAGGACGCGGATGGCGCGAACGCTGTCGGCGAGGCGGCGCCGGTCGGCGCGGGCAGCGGGGGTGGCCGGTGAACCCGGCGAACTATCTGATTCTGGCGGGGCTGCTGTTCACCATCGGGGCGACGGGTGTTCTGGTTCGCCGCAACGCGATCGTCGTGTTCATGTCCATCGAGCTGATGCTCAACTCGGTGAACCTGACGCTGGTGACCTTCTCCCGGATCCACGGGACGCTGGAGGGCCAGATCATGGCCTTCTTCGTCATGGTGGTGGCCGCCGCCGAGGTGGTCGTGGGTCTCGCGATCATCCTGGCGATCTTCCGGACGCGCAGATCCGCCTCTGTCGACGACGTGAACCTGCTGAAGTACTGACGCCTTCGACGTACTCGGGACCCTTTTCGACGTATTCGGGCCTCCTCCAGGCCTGTCCCCGGCCGCCACAGACGCGGCCGCGACCGGGACCTCCGGTCACGGAAGAACGGACGACACTGCAGTGACGCTTTGCGCAACAGGGGCGGCGCGGCCCGGACCACCTGCGGTGGCCCTGGCGCTGGCGCACGCGCCCGGAACCGGCCCACGATGAGCGCCCCCGCGGCCCTCCTCGCGGCCGAGGAGCACGGCGGTGGGGCCGTGCACTACGCCACCGCGTCCGGGGCGTTCTCGCTGACCTGGCTGCTCATCGCACTTCCGCTGGCCGGGGCGGCGATCCTCCTGCTCGGCGGGAAGCGCACCGACCGGTGGGGCCACCTGCTCGGCACGGCCACGGCGGCGGCGTCGTTCGTCGTCGGCCTGGTGCTGTTCTTCGGGCTGCTCGACCGCGGCGGCGACGACCGCGCGGTCTCCCAGCACCTGTTCAGCTGGATTCCGGTCAACGGCTTCCAGGTGGACGTCGGCCTGCTGGTCGACCAGCTCTCCGTCCTGTTCGTGCTGCTGATCACCGGTGTGGGCACGCTGATCCACATCTACTCGATCGGCTACATGTCGCACGATCCGGGCCGGCGGCGCTTCTTCGCCTACATGAACCTCTTCCTGGCATCGATGCTGCTGCTGGTGCTGGGCAACAACTTCCTGGTCCTCTACGGCGGGTGGGAGCTGGTCGGCCTCTCCTCCTTCCTGCTCATCAAGTTCTGGGAGTACAAGCCCGCGGCGGCCACCGCCGCGAACAAGGCCTTCTACATGAACCGGGTCGGTGACGTCGGCCTGGCGCTCGCGATCATGTTCATGTTCGCCACCGTCGGCAGCACCAACTACGACGACGTCTTCGGTGCCGCCGCCGCGGACGTGATCGGGTACGGGACCATCAGCGCGATGGCGCTGCTGCTCCTGCTCGGCGCCTGCGGCAAGTCCGGCCAGTTCCCGCTGCAGGCCTGGCTCCCGGACGCCATGGAGGGCCCGACCCCGATCTCGGCGCTGATCCACGCGGCGACGATGGTCACCGCCGGCGTCTACCTGATCGTCCGGTCGGCTCCGATCTTCGACCAGACGCAGGCCGCGCGCACCGTCGTCCTGATCATCGGCGCTGTCACGATCATGATCGGGTGCATCATCGGATGCGCCTACGACGACATCAAGAAGGTCCTGGCGTACTCGACGGTCAGCCAGATCGGCTACATGTTCCTGGCCGTCGGGCTCGGGCCCGCCGGCTACGCGCTGGGCATCATGCACCTGCTGGCGCACGGCTTCTTCAAGGCCGGCCTCTTCCTTGGGTCCGGGTCCGTCATCCACGCGATGGACGACGAGCAGGACATGCGCCGCTACGGCAACCTGCGCAAGTACATGCCGATCACCTGGATCACCTTCGGGCTCGGCTACCTGGCGATCATCGGCTTCCCGGGCCTGTCCGGCTTCTTCACCAAGGACCGGATCATCGAGACCGCGCTTGCCAAGGGCGGCACGAGCGGCTACGTCCTCGGTGGCGTCGCGCTGCTCGGCGCCGGGATCACCGCCTTCTACATGACCCGGCTGTTCCTGATGACCTTCCACGGCGAGGAGCGTTGGGCGCACGACGGGCCGGAGGCGAAGCACCCGCACGAGTCGCCGGCCAGCATGACCGGCCCGATGCTGCTGCTGGCGGTCGGCTCCGTGTTCGCCGGTGGTCTGTTCGTCCTCGGTGACTCGATGCAGAACTGGCTCGCCCCGGTGGTCGGCGAGCACGGCGAGGCCCATCACGATATCTCGCCGGCCGTGGTCACCGCGCTCACGCTGGTCGTCTCGGCCGGTGGTTTCGCCGGCGCCTTCCTGCGCTACCAGCTCCGCCCGGTCGAGGCCGTCGCCCCCACCGACGCCGAGGTCAGCGTGCTGACCGTCGCCGCGCGGCACGACCTCTACGCGAACACGATCAACGAGACCGTCGCCATGCGGCCGGGGCAGTACCTGACCCGCTTCCTGGTGTGGGCGGACAACGTCGGGATCGACGGTTTCGTACGCGGCAGCGCGGCGGCCATCGGTGGACTGTCCGGCCGGCTGCGACGCACCCAGACCGGCTTCGTCCGGTCCTACGCACTGTCGATGTTGGGAGGTACCGTCCTCGTGGTCGGTGCTCTGCTGCTGACCAGGGCCGGCTGACATGAGTACGGCTCCCTGGCTGACGATCATGCTGATCGTCCCCGCGGTCGGTTCGCTTCTGGTCGCGCTGCTTCCGCGCCGCTCCGCGCTGCTCGCCAAGCAGCTCGCGCTGGCCGTCTCGCTGGTCGTGCTGGTGCTCGCCGTGCTGGCGACCGCCGCCTACGACCCGGACAAGGCCGGCTTCCAGTTCGGCCAGAAGCACGAATGGATCAAGCAGTTCGGCGTCTCCTACTCGGTCGGCGCCGACGGCATCTCGCTGGTACTGATGCTGCTCGCCGCGCTGCTGGTCCCGGTGGTCGTGCTGGCCTCCTGGGACGAGGCAGACAACGTCAACCGGTCCGTCCCGGCGTTCTTCGCGCTGCTGCTGGCGCTGGAGACGGGCATGATCGGCGTCTTCGCGGCGACCGACGTGTTCCTCTTCTACGTCTTCTTCGAGGCCATGCTCATCCCGATGTACTTCCTCATCGGGAGCTACGGGCCGGTCGAGGAGAAGGCACAGCGGTCGTACGCGGCGGTGAAGTTCCTGCTCTACAGCCTGTTCGGCGGGCTGCTGATGCTCGCCGCGGTGATCGGCCTCTACGTGCTCTCCTCGCAGCAGTTCGACACCGGCGGCACGTTCGACTTCGCCACGCTGCGCCAGCACCTGGTCATCACGCCGGACACGCAGAAGCTGCTCTTCCTCGGTTTCTTCATCGCCTTCGCGATCAAGGCGCCGTTGTTCCCGTTCCACACCTGGCTGCCCGACGCCGGTGCCCAGTCGCCGACCGGTGGCGCGGTGCTGCTCGTCGGCGTCCTGGACAAGGTCGGCACGTTCGGCCTCATCCGCTACTGCATCCCGCTGTTCCCGGACGCCTCCGAGTACTTCGCGCCGATGGTGCTGGCACTCGCGGTGATCGGCATCTTCTACGGCGCCCTGCTGGCGATCGGGCAACGGGACATGAAACGCCTGGTCGCCTACACCTCGCTGGCGCACTTCGGGTTCATCGCGCTGGGCACGTTCGCCTTCACCTCGCAGGCCGGGACCGGCGCCGTGCTCTACATGGTCAACCACGGCCTGTCGACCGGCCTGCTGTTCGTGGTGGTCGGCTTCCTGGTCTCCCGTCAGGGCAGCCGGGACGTCGGCGCCTACGGTGGCATGGCCCAGGTGACACCGATGCTCGCCGGGGTGTTCCTGATCGCCGGCCTCTCCTCGCTGGCGCTGCCGGGGACGAACAGCTTCGTGAGCGAGTTCCTCGTCCTGGTGGGGACGTTCACCGAGTACCGCGCGCTGGCGATCGTCGCGACCTGCGGGATCGTGCTGGCCGCGATCTACATCCTGTTCCTGTACCAGCGCACGATGACCGGTCCGGTGAAGGACGAGAAGCTTCGCCTCGTCAAGGACCTGAGCGTGCGGGAACGGGTCGTGGTCGCGCCGATGGTGGCGCTGAT
Organism: Parafrankia irregularis; assembly: GCF_001536285.1. Lineage (NCBI taxonomy): Bacteria > Bacillati > Actinomycetota > Actinomycetes > Frankiales > Frankiaceae > Parafrankia > Parafrankia irregularis. Next base: position 308,646 of record NZ_FAOZ01000002.1, read on the forward strand.
CATCGGGCTCGGGGTCTACCCGAAGCCGCTGCTTGACATCATCACGCCCGCGGTGACCAGCACGTTCGAGGACATCGGGAAGTCCGACCCGGCCCCGACGGCCCCGGTGGCCGCAACGCAGTCCGGAGGCCATTCGTGAGCGCGGTTTCGACCGTGGTGGCGCAGGGCGTCACACAGAAGATCACACCACCGTCGATCGAGTACTCGGCGCTCAGCCCGATGCTCATCCTCTTCGGCGTCGCGCTGGCCGGGGTGCTCGTCGACGCCTTCGCACCGCCGAAGGCGCGGCGGCTGATCCAGCCGCTGCTCGCCGGTGCCGGGTTCATCGGCGCGTTCGTCGCCGTGGTGCTCCTGCACGCCCGCCGGCAGATCCTCGCGGCCGGCGCGGTGGCCATCGACGGCCCGACCCTGTTCATGCAGGGCACCATCCTGGTCTTCGCGGCGCTGGCCGTGCTGCTGGTGGCCGAGCGTTCGCTGGACTCCTCCGGCGGTGCGCTCGTCGCCTCCGCGGCCGTGGTGCCCGGCTCGAAGGGCTCCACGGCGCAGCGCACCTCCCCGGAGGTGCAGACCGAGGCGTACCCGCTGATGGTCTTCTCGGTCACCGGGATGCTGCTGTTCGTCGCGTCGAACAACCTGCTCGTCATGTTCGTCGCGCTGGAGATCCTCTCCCTGCCGCTGTACCTGCTGGCCGGGCTCGCCCGCCGGCGCCGGCTGCTGTCGCAGGAAGCGGCGATGAAGTACTTCCTGCTCGGCGCGTTCTCCTCCGCCTTCTTCCTGTACGGCGTCGCCTTCGCCTACGGCTACGCCAGCAGCGTCGAGCTTGGCCGGGTCGCTGACGCGGTCGGCACGGTCGGGAAGAACGACACCTACCTCTACCTGTCGCTCGCGCTGATCGGGGTCGGTCTCTTCTTCAAGATCGGCGCCGCCCCGTTCCACTCCTGGACGCCGGACGTCTACCAGGGCTCGCCGACGCCGATCACCGCCTTCATGGCGGCCGGTACCAAGGTCGCGGCCTTCGGCGCGCTGCTGCGGGTCTTCTATGTGGCCTTCGGTGGCATGCGCTGGGACTGGCGCCCGGTGATCTGGGCCGTCGCGATCCTCACCATGGTCGTGGGTGCCGTGCTCGCGCTGACCCAGCGCGACATCAAGCGGATGCTGGCCTACTCGGCCGTCGCCCACGCCGGCTTCCTGCTCGTCGGCATGGCCGGGTCGAACTCCGACGGCCTGCGCGGCGCGATGTTCTACCTGGTGACCTACGGATTCACCACGATGGCCGCGTTCGCCGTCGTCTCGCTGGTCCGGACCGGGGACGGCGAGGCCAGCGACCTGTCCCAGTGGCAGGGCGTGGGCCGCACCTCACCGGTGCTTGCGGGCATCTTCGCCTTCCTGCTGCTCGCACTCGCCGGAATCCCGCTGACCAGTGGCTTCACCGGCAAGTTCGCGGTCTTCCAGGCCGCGATCGACGGTGACGCGACCCCGCTGGTCATCGTGGCGCTCGTGTGCAGCGCGATCGCCGCGTTCTTCTACGTCCGTGTGATCGTTGTCATGTTCTTCTCCGAACCGCTCGCCGACGGTCCTGTCGTCGTCACCCGACCGACGCTGACCTTCGCGACAGTGGGGATCGGCGCGCTCATGACGCTTCTGCTGGGTGTTATTCCACAGCCGCTTCTCGACCTGGCGAACACCGCAGCGACCTCCGGCTTCGTACGCTGATGGTGGTATGAGCGCTATCGGGTTGGACGTGATGGGGATCAGGGCTGACCCTGATCTGGAGAAGGCTGTCCGGGTGGGGCTGGCCGCGGTCGAGGAGATGCTGCGGCTTTCCGTCCACAGCGAGTTCTCCTTTGTCACCGAGGCCTCGCGGCACCTCGTTGACGCGGGCGGCAAGCGGTTCCGGCCGATGGTCGTGCTGCTGGCCGCCCAGTTCGCCGATCCCGAGGCGGCCGGCGTCGTGCCGGCCGCCGTCGCGATCGAGCTGACACACCTTTCGACGCTTTACCACGACGACGTGATGGACGAGGCGCCGCTGCGGCGCGGAGCGGCGTCGGCGAACGCGCGCTGGACGAACACCGTCGCGATCCTCACCGGCGACTTCCTGTTCGCCCGAGCCTCCGAGATCACGGCCGACCTGGGCCCGGAGGCGACGCGCATTCTCGCCCGTACCATCGCGACGCTGTGCGAAGGGCAGATCCGGGAGACCGTCGGCCCCGGGCCCGGCCAGAACCAGATCGAGCACTACCTGCGGGTCATCACCGACAAGACCGCGTCGCTGATCGCCACCTCGGGCCGGCTCGGCGCGATGTTGGCCGGCGCCGACCGGGTCACGGCCGACGTCCTGGCGGCCTTCGGTGAGCGGTTCGGTGTCGCCTTCCAGCTCTCCGACGACATCATCGACCTCGCGTCGCCGACCGAGACCTCGGGTAAGACCCCCGGAACCGATCTTCGCGAGGGAATTCCGACGCTGCCCGTCCTCTACGCCCTGCAGGGCGAGGACGCGGGTGCGCGCCGGCTGCGTGACCTGCTCGGCGCGGACCCGTGGGCAAGCTCCGGGGTGACCGAGAGCGCCGTCGTGGAGGCGCTGGAGGTGCTGCGGGAGCATCCCGCGATGGACCGGGCTCGAGCGGAGCTGGCGCGCTGGTCGGGCGAAGCCCGGGCGTGCCTCGCCCCGCTGCCCGACGGTCCCGCGAAGACGGCTCTGGAGTCGCTGGCCGACTTCGTCGTCGACCGCACCAGCTGACCACACGGCACCAGCTAGGAGCGGGACCGGCTGCGCACCAGCTGACGCATCGCCGTACCAGGACGCATCGCCGTTCCAGCCGACCCCGGCTCAACTCTCCGCGGGGTCGGCTTCGGTTGCTGGATCGGAGATCAGCTTCCGGTCCCTCACAGCCGCTGTTGCTGCTGGGCAAGAGTTGAGGATTTTGGTCGTCGGCACGACCAAAATCCCATGATCGTCGAGTGGTGGCCTCGGGCTGCATCTCGGCCAACTGTTGCGACCAGGCAAGAGCTGAGAATTTTGGTCGTCAGGGCGACCAAAATTCCATGATCTTCAGGCGGCAAGCTCGGTAGCACCCGCCTCAATTATTGATCTTGGGTGACGCCGCCAACTCCGGGCGGGCAGTCCCAGATCTGCGTTTAGGACTGCACGCCCGGCGGGGTGCCCCCGAGACACGGGGAGACACCGGTTACGCGGAGGAGGACGTCACTCGACGGTGATGGACGGGATGCTGACATCCCAGATCGGCGTGACCTCCACCGGATCCGGGTTGAACGGCAACGAGCCCCCGTCGGAGGTCTGCGTAGCCGTCGTCGTCGCGGGCGGAGTCGTCGAGGTGGCCGAGGTCGTCGGCCGCTGAGTCGCGGTCGCCGTCGAGCTTGGCGCCGTGGTGCTCCCCGAGGCCGCCGAAGTCGCCGGGGGAGTGGACGCCGGTGTGGTCGTGGGTTCCGGTTCCGACTGGCCCGGGCTCGCCGAAGCGCTCGGCGTCGGCGTGGGCACGCCCGGAGTGGTCGGGCCGGACGTCTCGCCGTCCGAGGTGTCAGTTCCGTTCGTCGGGGTCGCCGCCGCGGTGGTCTGCGGAGTGAGCGGCACGAACGGAAGCTCGTAGCCGGACAGGTCGTCGCTCTCGCTGCCGGCGGGGACGCTCTGCTCCGGCGACGGAGCCTGGGCGGCCGCGGGCGTCTGAGTGGTGTGGTACTGCGACGAGTAGCGCGAGACCTGCAGGTAGTCCGTCTCCGTCGGGGTGGAGCCCTCGTCGGAGGCAGTGGGCCCGGTGGCCGCGGTGGGCTGGGGCGTCGGCAGCTCGGTGCGGCTGCTGCTGCGGGAGGCCTGCGTGTCGGCCGAGCCGAACGCGTCGCGCGCCTGGTCCGCCTGGACGAGTGGGTTGGCGCCGGTGGTGGGCCCGGCAGAGATCACCGGCGTCTCCGCGGTGAGCGCCATACCGGTCACGATCGCCGAAAGCCCGGCGAGTGAGGCCGTGCCGGCGACGACCAGGCGGGTGCGGCCCGGCGCGCGGCGGGGCGCGGGGGCCCGGTGTGCGCCCCGACCCGTAGCCGGGCCCGGCCGGGTGCCGTTCTGACGCGGCACCACCACCGGCCGCGGGCCGGCTCCAGCGGCTGACGCGGACGGCGGCATCGGCTCGAACAGCGACCCGGCCGGACGCTCCGACCCGACTGCACGCTCCGACCCGGCCGGACGCACTGGCCTGGCCGGCTCGAATGCGGAGAACCGGGCCGTGTGCGCGGCACGGGCGGGCCTGACCGACGAACTGGTCGAGATCGGGCCGGTGAGGGTGTCGATCTCGCCGGGCGGCAGGATCGGTGGCCGCGGCGGTGGCGAGCGCCTGGGGAGCGGGGCCGTCCCCGCCGAGGGGTTGCTGCTCCACTCACTGGTCACCCAGCCCGAGCGTGGCTCGGAGCGCGTGCGCCTCGGAAGATCGTTCCACTGCGCGGACGCGGACGCGGACGCGGGCGTGGCGGAGCCCGGAGCGGGAGCACGCTCGGCCGGTGCGGACTGGGGCGGAACCGGCCGGCGGAACTCGCCGGTGGTCTCGGCGCCCCGGCTGTGTCGGCCCGCGGAATGGCTACCCATGCTGACCGCCCGCTGCCGCCAGGACGCAGAACCTGGCCTGGATTAACGGTGAGCCCCGGTGACGGGCTCGGTGATCTCGCACTGCGTAAGCCCGCACTGCGCCTCCGGCTGCTTTGGTGTTGTGAGCCCCCCCGGGCCACACGGCACCCCCACCCGGGGGTCACCATACCGCATGCTGATCAGAAGGCCGCAACCAATGCATACGTCCACTAATCGGGCAATCAGTGCAGATGGCACTTCCGGGCGTGCTGGGAGCAGGCGGTGCAAACGGCTGACGCTCGAACGACCGGCGCTCCAGACGGCGAAGGCCGGGGTGGCAGTTCGCCACCCCGGCCTTCTATGCACCACCGGTACCCGTCACCTGGACGGATCGGTCAGTTGATGGTCCAGGTCTCGTTGCCCGAGATGAGCCCGAGCAGATCGCCCTTGCCCAGCTTGGTGCGAGCCTGCGCCACCTGGTCGTTGAGCGCCTCGTCGTAGGTCGGCATGTCGACGTTGCGGAACACGCCGATCGGAGTGACGCCGTGCGCGTCTCCGGTCAGCCGCGACAACGCGAACGCCTGGCTCGGGTCGAGGTTCGCCGCGTCGTGCACGAGGACGTTCTCATCGGTCGCCGCGCAGACCTCCAGGCCGCCCGACGCCGCGCGCCGAATGCCCTTGTCCCGCTCCGCGCCGAAGAGCAGCGGCTCGCCGTCGACCATCTTCAGCGTCGCGTCGTCCCGGGTGTCCCGGTCCTTCAGCGCCTCGAACGCGCCGTCGTTGAAGATGTTGCAGTTCTGGAAGATCTCGACGAACGCGGTGCCCGGGTGCTCCGCCGCCGCGCGCAGCGTCGCGGTCAGGTGGGCCCGGTCCGAGTCGATCGACCGGGCGACGAAGGTCGCCTCCGCGCCCAGCGCCAGCGACGCCGGGTTGTACGGGCGGTCGAGCGAGCCGAACGGCGTCGACTTGGTGATCTTCCCGACCTCGGAGGTCGGCGAGTACTGCCCCTTGGTCAGGCCGTAGATCCTGTTGTTGAACATCAGGATCTTGATGTTGACGTTGCGGCGCATCGCGTGGAGCAGATGGTTGCCACCGATGGACAGGGCGTCACCGTCACCGGTGACCACCCACACCGACAGGTCCGGCCGCGACGTGGCCAGCCCCGTCGCGATCGCCGGCGCACGCCCGTGGATGGAGTGCATCCCGTAGGTCTGCAGGTAGTACGGGAAGCGCGAGGAGCATCCGATGCCCGAGATGAACGCGATGTTCTCCCGGGCGATGCCCAGCTCGGGCAGGAAGCCCTGGACAGTGGCCAGGATGGCGTAGTCGCCGCATCCCGGGCACCACCGGACCTCCTGGTCGGAGGTGAAGTCCTTGCGGGTCAGCTGGTTCGGCGTGGCGGGGATCAGGTCGAGGAGCCGGTTGGAGATCCCGCTGCCGTTCGTCGTCACGGTCACTGGTTGATCACGTCCTCCAAGACGCCCGCGAGTTCCGCGGCCTTGAACGGCAGTCCGCGGACCTGGTTGTACCCGATCGCGTCCACCAGGAACTGCGACCTGATCAGGGTGCGGAGCTGGCCGAGGTTCATCTCGGGAATCAGCACCTTGTCGTAGGAGCGCAGCACCTCGGCCGTGTTGGCCGGGAACGGGTTGAGGTGGCGCAGGTGTGCCTGGGCCACGTGCAGGCCCTTGGCGCGCACCCGACGGCAGCCGGCGGCGATCGGCCCGAAGGTCGACCCCCAGCCGAGCACGAGGACGTCCGCCATGCCGGACGGGTCGTCGACCTCGAGCGGGGCGATGTCGCGCGCGATGCCCTCGACCTTCGCCTGGCGCAGCCGCACCATCCGGTCGTGGTTCGCCGGGTCGTAGGAGATGTTGCCCGACCCGTCGGCCTTCTCCAGGCCACCGATCCGGTGCTCCAGCCCTGGGGTGCCGGGAACAGCCCAGGGGCGGGCCAGCGTCTCGGGATCGCGCAGGTAGGGCCAGAACTCGGGGCCCTTGGGCCCTTCGTGGTTCGGCTCGGTGGTGAAGGTGACCGTGAGGTCCGGGAGCTCGTCGATGGTCGGCAGCAGCCACGGCTCGGAGCCGTTCGCCAGGTAGCCGTCGGAGAGCAGGAAGACCGGAGTGCGGTACTTCGTCGCGATCCGGGCGGCCTCCACCGCGGCGTCGAAGCAGTCGGCCGGCGAGCGCGGCGCGATGATCGGCACCGGAGCCTCGCCGTTGCGGCCGAACATCGCCTGCAGCAGGTCGGCCTGCTCGGTCTTCGTCGGCAGACCGGTCGACGGGCCGCCGCGCTGGATGTCCACGATCAGCAGCGGCAGCTCGAGGCTGACCGCGAGACCGATCGTCTCGCTCTTGAGCGCGACACCCGGGCCGGACGTCGTCGTCACGCCCAGCGACCCACCGAACGAGGCGCCCAGCGCCGCGCCGATGCCGGCGATCTCGTCCTCGGCCTGGAAGGTCCGGATGCCGAACTGCTTGTGCTTGCTCAGCTCGTGCAGGATGTCCGACGCCGGGGTGATCGGGTAGGTGCCGAGGAACAGCGGCAGCTTCGTCAGCTCACCGGCCGCGATCAGCCCATAGGACATCGCGATGTTGCCGGTGATCCGCCGGTACGTGCCCGCCCGCATCCGGGCCGGGGCGACCTCGTAGGTGACCGAGAAGGACTCGGTGGTCTCGCCGTAGTTGAAGCCGGCGCGGAAGGCGGCGATGTTGGCCGCCGCGATCTCCGGCCGCTTGGCGAACTTCTTCTTGAGGAAGCCCTCGGTGCCGTCGGTGGGGCGGTGGTACAGCCAGCTCATCAGGCCGAGCGCGAACATGTTCTTCGCTCGCTCGGCCTCCTTCTTGTTGACCGCGCCGCCGACGCCCTCGGCCGCGTTGACCGCGTTGATCGTCATCGAGGTCAGCGGGACCCGGTGGACGGTGTAGCTGTCGAGCGTCCCGTCTGTCAGCGGGTCGTCCGAGTAGCCGGCCTTCTTGAGGTTGCCGCCGGTGAACGCGTCGGTGTTGACGATCAGGTCGGCCCCGGGCGGCAGATCCTTGAGGTTCGCCTTCAGCGCCGCCGGGTTCATCGCGACGAGGACGTCCGGGGCGTCGCCCGGGGTGAGAATATCGTGATCGGAGAAATGGAGCTGGAAGCCAGAAACTCCGGCCGGCGTGCCGGCTGGCGCCCGGATTTCCGCAGGAAAGTCCGGAAGCGTGGACAGATCGTTGCCGAATGCCGCCGTCTCGCTCGTGAACTGTTCTCCGGTGAGCTGCATACCGTCGCCGGAGTCGCCGGCGAACCGCACGACGACCCGGTCGAGCCGGCGGGTCTCCCTCTCCCTGACCTGCTCAGACACCTTAAGTAACCTCCTCAGGTACCACCCCAGCGTACCGGGCGGCTCAATACGGCACGAGGATCGCGCCGCCGGGTGGCACTGGGAAGGGTGTTGCGCCGTGACTTGCGGTCGGATTATCCCGGCCACCCCCCTTGCTGGCCGTGCGCGACTGGTTGCGGTATGCGTTTTCTGGTAACGGTGCCGAGTCCAGCTGAAGTGGAGTTGCCGGGTGGCTCGGCGGGGCTGGTCGATCATGCTCCGACAGGCCGGGACCTTACGCTCCCAACACGCCGGACATGAGTCATGTGATCGGTCGAGCCCGCTGGGCGTGATCGCCGATCCGGCTGCCTGTAGGCCCACCACGTGCGACATCACCTGCCTGCGCGCACCCTGACGGGTGTCCGCAGGCAGACACCTGGGCCGGTGGTCCGTCCGGCCGTCCGGTAGGCCCCCTGGTCGTGCCTGGCCCGGCGGCGGGCGCCATGCCGCGAGCGCCGGCGGACGGCGGTGATGATGCCTGGCCGGGTGTGTCCGAAGGGGGGATCTATTCAGCGGCTCTCCCTTCCTGAGGTGTCTCCCGGGGCGTAGCGGCCGAGTTGTCGGTGAAACGACCATCTGGCCTGGTGGTGGTATCACCGACTGGTCTGACGGTGATATCACGACGCCGCCGTCAGCGGGTCGTCAGTGGCAGGCCGACTCTCTTCCGGACGTTCGTCGGTATAGGGGTGACTGCCTGGAAGCAGCACTGCGACCCGGAGTCGTCAACGATGAGCATTGCACGCCACCGGCTGGTGGGGGGTACTTGCCCATTCGGATGGCGGGACGAGAGATCTCCGCTACAGGGTGGTATCCGCTCGAAACTGGACGTGTACGGAACGCCATAAGGGGATCGCTGACGCGGCAGACCTGGCCACGTAGGACAGCCGGCCGGGGCCGACTAAGTTTCCGCTCAGTAGGTTTCATCGTGAATGACCGCGGAGAAGGCCGTGAAGCGGCGGACTTCCTCTCCGCGGACAGCTGGTGGCCAGCTGATCGAGCCGCTGGAAGGCCGGTGGGTCCGGACAGCTGGCCGCCGTGGCGGAGGAGATCTGTCGACATGTCATGAGCCGGGGACCGGCCGGAGACGGGCGAGGAGGATCGAGCCGGGTACCGGCGGCGCATCGGCGGGCGTTCGGGGGAGTGCGGGCGTTCGGGGGAGTGGGGCGTGATGGAGCACACGTGCGCGGCGGTGCCGGCCGCCGGCCAGTCGGCCGCCGGTCTGTCGGCTGCCGGTCTGTCGATCGCCATCGTCGGGCCGGGTCGGGCCGGCGCGGCGGTGGGCCGGGCGCTCGTGGCCGCGGGGCACCAGGTGCGCGCGCTCCACAGCCGGACGCGGGCTGGGCGGGATCGGGCCGCGGCACTCTTCCCCGCGGCTGAGGTCTGTGCCACGCCGGCCGAGGCGGCCGCGCGCGCCGACGTGGTCCTGCTCGGGGTTCCGGACGACAGCATCGAACAGACGGCCGGGCGGATCGCGCCCGGTGTCGCGCGCACGCCCGCTGTGCTCGTCGCCCATCTGAGTGGGCGCCATGGGATCGCGCCGCTCGCACCGGCGGCCGCGGTGGGCGCCCGGCCGGCCGCGATCCATCCGATCATGACGCTGACCGGTGCGGCGACCGACCCCGACCGGCTCGTCGGCGCGACCTTCGGGGTCACCACCGCGCCCGGTGACGAGGACACGGCCGGGCTCGTCCGCCACCTGGTGGAAGGCATCGGAGGCCGGGTCGCGGTCATTCCCGAGGAGCGACGCGCGAGCTACCACGCGGCGCTGGTGCTGGGGGGCAACTTTCTGGCCACGCTGGTCACGGCTGCGGGGCAGCTGCTCGCCGCTGCGGGCGTCCCCGATCCGGCGGAGGCGCTCGGACCGCTCCTGCGGATGTCGCTCGACAACGCCCTGGCGCACGGGGAGGACGCGATGACCGGTCCGGTCCGACGCGGGGATGTCGGCACCGTCACAGCGCAGTGGTCGGAGCTGACGCGCCGGGACCCCCACCTCGCGGACGCGTATGGCGCGCTGGCGGTGTTGACGGCCGATCGCCTCGAGCGCTCCGGCCTGCTGCCGGCCCGTACCGCCGCCGCGCTACGGGCCGGTGTGGCCCGCCCGGACGACAGGCCGCACGGCCCGTGAGAGCGGGGGCGGCGGAGGCGGCGGCTCGGCGTGGACGCCCGAGCGTTGGGAACGAGGAGTGTCAGGTCCTTCGTTGATGTAGTCGCAACAGGTCGACAGGACGGATGCGCGACAGCCATGCCTCATCGCAGTCTCAACGGGCTGAAGACGGCCCTTCTCCTTGGCGTGCTCTCCGCAGTGATCGTGTGGTTCGGCTCGCTGTTCGGCCAGCACGGGCTCGTCATCGCGGTCGTTCTCGCCGTCGTGATGAACGCCGTCTCCTACTTCTACTCGGACCGGATCGCATTGCGGGCGATGCGGGCCTATCCGGTCAGCCAGGTCCAGCAGCCTCGGCTCTACGCGATCGTGCAGGAACTCGCGACCAGGGCCCGCATGCCGATGCCACGGCTGTACCTGAGCCCAACCGCCTCACCGAACGCCTTCGCCACCGGTCGCAACCCTCGCAACGCCGCGGTGTGCTGCACCGAGGGAATTCTCGAGATCATGGATGATCGTGAGCTTCGCGGCGTGCTCGGGCATGAGCTCAGCCACGTGTACAACCGCGACATCCTGATCGCCTCGGTCGCCGGCACCCTGGCGGCGATCATCGTCTACATCGCGAACATGATGCAGGTCTTCGCCTTCTTCGGCGGCGGTCGGGACGAGGACGGCCCAGGCGTGGCCGAGATGCTCGCGATCATCATTGTCGGGCCGATTGCCGCGTCAATCATTCAGCTGGCGATCAGCCGCGCCCGTGAATACCAGGCAGACGAATCCGGGGCGACGCTGACGGGCGACCCGCTCGGGCTGGCCAGTGCCCTGCGCAAGCTGGAAGCGGGGACGGCGGCGCGTCCGATGCCCGCGAACTCCCGGCTGGGCCCGGCCTCCGCCATGATGATCGCGAACCCGTTCCGCGGAGGCGGTGTGGCCAAGCTGTTCTCGACCCATCCGCCGCTGCCCGAGCGAATCGCCCGGTTGGAGCAGCGCGCCCGGATGAATCCGTACCGGTAGGGCGGCCCGGTCGGGTCCGTCCCCGCCCCCGGTCCCGGTCCTGACCGCGGACCGGATGGGCGCGCCCGGCATGGAACGGGTACGACGGGCGGGTGTGAGAAGCCACATGTCGGGCACATCAAGTTCACTGTGGTGAAATAGAGAGACCCGCGGAAGGCACGCTGCGCCGCGCGAATGAGAGTAGTCTCAAAGTTCCCAGGACAGCGGCGGAGCGTACCCCCCAGGTTCCGCCGCCTGCACCCCGCCCGAAACCCCCCATCGGGCGGGGTGCACTTTTTCTGGGGAACATCGCCGGTAGCGCCCGAAGCGCTCCCGGCCCGGTCAGCCGCCGGAATCCTCGCACGCGCTTCTTCCCGTGCATATGCGCGTGAATTTGCCCGGTACGGGCTGTCGCGTGCGCGACTGTTGCTGACGAAACGATGAGCCTTTTCCGTCTCCCGGTCCAGGGCCAGGGGTGCCACCGGTCCGAGTCGATGACGGTAAAGCCTCAATCTCACATTCGTCGGCTGCCACCAGATGCGCGGGCCAAGGTTCAGCGGTAGTTGACAAACTGCAGCGGGACCTCGAAGTCCTCCTCCTTGAGGAGCTGGATGACCCGCTGCAGGTCATCCCGCTTCTTCCCGGTGACGCGCAGCTGGTCACCCTGGATCTGCGCCTGCACGCCCTTGGGCCCGTCCGCGCGGATCTTCTTCGCGATCGCCTTGGCCTTGTCGTCCGCGATGCCCTGCTGCACGGTGACCGTCAGCCGGAACTCCTTGCCGGACTGCCGGGGCTCGCCGTACTCCAGGGACTTGAGCGAGATCCCGCGCTTCACGCACTTCTCCTGGAGGACGTCCAGGACGGCCTTCACCCGCTCCTCGCTGTTGGCCTGCAGCTGGATCGCCTCGCCGGAGAGCTCCGCGGACGCGCCGGTGTCGCGGAAGTCGAACCGGGTCTTGATCTCCTTCGCCGTCTGGTTGACCGCGTTGTCGATCTCCTGGGTGTCGACCTTGCTGACGATGTCGAAGGACGGATCTGCCACGGGCACGGACCTCCTGGGTCGAGTCGTTCGGTGCGGGCGACGTGCCCCGCGACCCGCGGGCACGCGTCGCGGGGCACGTCGGGGATGTACTTGGGGACCCTCCCGTCAGCATGCTCGGAGCAACCGGTATGCTTGCCGAGTACGGCAGGTTGCCCGAGTGGCCAAAGGGAGCGGTCTGTAAAACCGTCGGCTCAGCCTACGATGGTTCGAATCCATCACCTGCCACCACCCCGGGCTACCCGGGGGACACTCTTTGACTCAGGCCCGGAGGAAACTCTCCGGGCCTGAGTCGTTCCCAGCGTCGTTCCCGCCGTCAGCGAGCGGGACGAGAACGAGCGGGACGAGAACGAGCGGGATCAGGGCGACCCGGCGAGCCGTAGAGTCGCCAGTTGTGGCCGACATCGACGCGCTGGCTGCCCGAGTCCGGGCGGCATCCCATCTGACCGGCACCTTCGTCCTGCGGTCGGGGCGCACCAGTACGGAGTACTTCGACAAGTACCTGTTCGAGGCTGAGCCGGCGCTGCTGGCGGACATCGCTGCCGCGATGGCGGAGCACCTCCCGGCCGGGACGGAACTTCTCGGCGGGCTCGAGCTCGGCGGCATCCCGCTGGTGACACTGCTTTCGGCGCGCACCGGCCTGCCGGCCAGGTTCGTGCGCAAGAAGGCCAAGGAGTACGGAACCCGGCAGATCGCCGAGGGCGGCGAGGTCGCGGGCCGGCGGGTCGTCCTGGTCGAGGATGTCGTGACCAGCGGTGGTGCCGTGCTGGACGCCACCCGGGTGCTGCGCGAGCAGGGCGCGATCGTGGAGGACGTCCTGTGCGTCATCGACCGGCAGGAGGGCGGTCGCGAGCGGCTCGCCGAGATCGGGCTCACACTGCGCCCCGCACTCACCCGGGCCGACCTTGAAGCGGCGGAGCCCCGGGGGTGACCCGGTGCGTTCCGGGCGGCGCCGACACCGGCGCCAGCGGCGGCGGCGGTCCGGGCCGGGCACCGACGCTGTTCGTCTACGGAACGCTGCAGTTTCCCGAGGTCGTCGAGGCGCTGCTCGCGCGGCGTCCGATCATGAGCCCGGCCTCGGCCGCGGGGTGGCGTGCCGCGGAGCTGCGGGGCCAGACCTACCCGGGGCTGGTTCCCGCCGCTCCCACCGAGATCTGCGCCGGCGCCTGCCTGCACGGTCTCACCTGGGCGGAACGTGAGCTGCTCGACCTGTTCGAGGGCGATTACTACGAGGCACGCGAGGTTTCGCTGGTGGGTGGCGAAGTCGCTGTCGCCTACCTGTGGCGGGGACCCGTGGCGCAGGTACCGGTGCTGGCCTCGAACTGGGACGCAGGCCGGTTCGCGGCGAGGCATCTCGCCGAGTTCGTCCGGCGCTGCCAGCAGTGGCGGGCCCAGGTCGTGCCGAGGCCGCCGCGGTGACAGGTGCCGCGGCGGCCCCGGCGGTCAGGACGTCGATGACCTGGCCAGGACGTCATGGACTACCAGGACGTCAGGGACGGTCAGGACGTCATCGGTCGAGGTCATCGGTCCGGGTTCGGCGGTTCCTCGCCGCCTCGGTGCTCGACGTCGCCCTGGACGTTCCGGTAGCGGGTGTCCGGGCGTTCGGCTCCGGAGCGGGTGCCCGGGCCGGCCGTGGTCGGCTGGAAGAAGTCGCCGCCGGCGCCACTGTTGCGCGCCGCGCCGCCGCTGTCACCTGCCGCGCGGTCTCCGCCGCCGGTCGCGCCGGCGCCACCTCGGGTTCGCGGACCGGCACCGGTGGAGCTACCCGCGTAGGCGCCGCTGCGGACCTGCTCCGCCGTGCCGCGCGCCAGTCCCGGGCGGTCTCCTGGGTAGGGCTGCACCGCTCCGCCTGTGCTGACCCGGCTCGGGTAGGTCGCCAGCGCGTAGATCACCAGGATGTCGAGCGCGATGATGACCACCGACCAGACCGGGAACGCGGCGAGGAAGGCCAGCTGACCGATGGCGTTCAGCGCGGCGATGATGATTCCGACCCAGCGGGCGAGCTCGTTGCCGGCCGCGATGGCGAACGCGATGCACATCTCGACAATGCCGACCGCGATCCAGAGCCAGCCCCAGAACGTGGTGCCGGCGTAGATCACTCCGTTGCCGTTCGAGCTGGAGCTCAGGTTGTCCACCACGACGACGTAGTCGCGCAGTGACGCGATGCCGTAGATGAGGTTGTGGAAACCGACGATGAACATGACGACGGCGGCGAAGATCAGCCAACCGTCCGTGCTGCGTGCCTGCCGCAGGTCTACCATCTGGTCCTCCCGGCTGCGCGGCAACGCTTGCTGTAGCCAGGCGGCCACCCTGCGCCGCACGCGAGTCAGATACCCCCGCTGGCCTACGTCACTCCCCGCGCCCGGTCGACTTCCACGATCCGCGTGCACCTGCGCGATCCGTGGCACCACGCCGACCCGGGTTCAGGGCGCCAGCGCGGTACCCGCGGCCCCGGCGGCTCCCGCGGCCGCGGCTCCGGCGGCAGGGGCCGCATCTGTGGCGCCAACTGTGGCCGGCAGCAGCACGACCGAGTTCGTCGCCGCCATCCATCGCAGCCGGCCGAACTGGAACGCGCTCTCCCGGCCGCCGGGCACCGAGTACTCGTCCGTTACCGGCAGCCCCAGGCTCGACACGGAACCGCCGAGATCCAGGTAGTGCCGCAGGATCTGGCCGTGCACCTCGTGCGCGCCGGTGGCCAGGCTCCAGTAGATCCAGCCGCCTTCGAACATCGCCTGATGCGCGCCGGGCGCGGCGGCCCACTCGACGTCGCTCAGCGGGCGTTTCAGGAAGCTGTCGGAGCCGCCGAGGGCCAGGTACTTCCGGGCCACCTCACCGTGCAGCGCCCGTGCTCCGGACCGGACCGACCAGAAGAGCAGTCCGTTCGTGAACGGCCGCCAGCGTCCGCCGCCGCCGGCCGCGAGCTCCGTGTTGGTCGGGGCGCCCAGGGCTATCCGCATGAGACCGCCCGAGGCGTACCTCTTGTCGAGCTCGGACTGGGTTCCGTCGGCGAGCGCGGCCAGAGAGGCGGGCGAGCAGCAGGCGGCGTTCATGTCGACGTTCCCGATGATGCCCGGGACGTCGCCGGACGAGCTGTACTGCCAGATCGCCCAGTTGGACCAGCCGCCGGGTAGCCACCCCGGAGTGTCCTCGTTGTTGTAGATCGCGAACCAGAACGGATAGAGGGCGAAGTCGTCCGTGTCGGCCATGTGGTCCGTCCAGAACGACCGATAGGTGTAGATGATGGGCGCGCGGCCGGTCTGGGTCTCGATCTCCTCGAGGAAGGCCCGGGTCCACGCGGCGAGCGCGACCGGGTCCAGGCCGCCGGTCGTCTCGAGGTCGAGGACGGGGGCCAGATGCCCGGCCGAGCGAGTGAGACCTGTCACAGCCAGGAAGTGCCGTGCCTGGTCGACCGCGGTGGAGATCGGGGCCGCCGGGCGGGCGTAGTGGTAGGCACCCACGGTGAGCCCCGCCAGCCGGGCCGCGTCGCGGTCCGCGGCGAAGTACGGGTTGGTGTACTCGGTGCCCTCGGTGGCCTTCACGATCGCGAAGCTCACCCCGGAGGCCTTGACCGCGTTCCAGTCGATCGGTGCCGAGCCGGGGTGCTGCCACGAGGCGATGTCGACGCCCTTGGGCCAGGTGGGAGACGGCGCCGCGGAGGCGGTCGGTGCGGACAACGCGACCGCGGTGACGGCGACCGTCGCCGCGCTGAGAACGCGCACGGAGAACCGGCGGGCGTTGCGCAGCCGCCAGGCGGCGACCGCGTGATGGATCACAGCCGGAACGTCGTCATCCTGGCCACCGGACCGGCCGGCCGCCTCCGTGCCGGTCGCATCGCGGCCGATCTCCTCCCGGCCGACCGTCATCCTCGCGTGGGCCCTGTCCGCGGCCGGTTTCCGGTCGGCCGGCATCGGCTGAGCCTGGAACGCGGCGTGCAGCGTCGCGTAGGACGTCCCGGGCGGCAGGGACGCTCCTGCCGGGACGTGCAGCCCACCCCACGGAACCGGCCGGCTGGCCGTCGCTCGCGGGTGCGGCCCAGCTGGGACGTCGGGTGCCGCATCCGGTGTTCGGGAGTCTCGGGGCGGACGGTGCGTGGGCGGCATGGGCAAACCTCGATGCTCGGCGGCGCGGCAGCGGCTGCGGGAGCTCCCGGAAGGGCGCGTATCCGGGGGCATGGCACACGCTAAGCACTCGAGTGATTACTTACAGCTATCGACGTGGGAGGCGTGTCGGGCTGGCCGTCACTCGGATCCGCGCCGATGCGGCCTTGGTGGTGCTTCGTCCGTCGAAGTCGTCGCGCAGCGTCGACAACCCGGGGGTGGGTGGTCGACGGCGTCGTGACGTCCCGCAGTCGCGCGGCGGCGATCGGGGGTGGCGTTCGAGAGTTGTGATCAAGGGGAGGTGTTGCGAGGGGTGGGGTGTTGTGGAGTGGGTTGGCGGCCTGCCCGGCTGACCATGTGTCGGCTCGTCAAACTGATGGGGGCCCGCCCGCCACGAAGGCTCCGGAGTCGTGTAACGTGAGTCCCGCGAACACGCCCCTTTAGCTCAGTCGGCAGAGCGTCTCCATGGTAAGGAGAAGGTCTACGGTTCGATTCCGTAAAGGGGCTCAGGCGGTCCGGTGCCGGGTGGGATCGTGATCGGCAGTAAGTGGTACGTCCGCTTATACTGTCTTCGGGTCTTCGCCCGGCGGTGATCCGTCCTGGCGGTGTAGCTCAGTCTGGCAGAGCAAGCGGCTCATAATCGCTGTGTCGCCGGTTCAAGTCCGGCCACCGCTACCATCGGGTCGCGGCGCACCGTGTAACCCCCAGGGGGTCTGGTGAGTCGCGACCCCTTGGCTTGTAAGCATTCGAGACAGGAAGAGGCCTCTCGCCGTGGCTGCCACCGACGTTCGTCCGAAGATCACAATGGCGTGTCAGGTGTGCAAGCACCGCAACTACATCACGCGCAAGAACCGGCGGAACGACCCCGACCGTCTCGAGCTGCGCAAGTTCTGCCCGAACTGCCGCACGCACACGGAGCACCGCGAGACCCGCTGACCGATCGAGGTCACACGCTCGCGGCAGGCGGCGGATCACATCGCCGCTCCCGGCACTGACGGTGTTTCAGGTTCGCCGGTGACCGTCAGAGATGTTTGCCCGGGCGGGTCCGAAATCTCTCGGACCCGCCCGGGTTCTTTGCTGTTCTGGCCTCTGTCCAGGCTGGCACGACGCTGCGCCCGGTAGGGTCCTGAACCGGTCGGATGGACCGGCGTGGCCCGATCCGATCCCGCCGACGTCGGGCCCTCGTCGAGATCGGAGCGTGCTGTGCCGTTGAACCAGGACTTCGTCGGTCGTAGCTACACGTCCGAGGTGCCCTTCCAGGTGGGCCGTGAGCACATCCGCCAGTTCGCCCGTGCGATCGGCGACGACAATCCGCTGTACCACGACGTGGCGGCGGCGAAGGCGGCCGGTCACGCCGATCTGCTCGCTCCGCCGACCTTCCTGGTCACCACCATTCCGGGAAGCCTCGGCCTGCCGACCGACGATCCGGCGCTGGGGCTGGACTACTCGCTCGTCGTGCACGGCGAGCAGAGATTCACCTTCCACCGGCCGTTGGTGGCCGGCGACGAGCTGGTCGTGCGGTCGACGCTGGCCTCCATTCGGCCGGTCGGGCGCAACGAGGTGCTCGTCACGGCGTACGACTTCCTGACGACGAGCGGCGAGCTCGTCGCCGAGGGGACCTGCAGTCTGGTGTCCCGCGGCACGGCTCCGCCGCGGTGAACGACCGATCGGAGCTGTGGATGCCTTCCACCGTCAGCACTGTCAGCTATGACGAGGTTGCCGTGGGCACCGAGATCGGCGACCGGATCTTCACCCTGCGCCGGTCCGATCTGGTGCGATATGCCGGTGCCTCGGGAGACTTCAATCCCATCCACTGGAACGAGCGGGTGGCCCAGGAGGCGGGGCTGCCAGGGGTGCTCGCGCACGGCATGCTGACGATGGCCACCGCGGGTCGTCTGGTCACCGACTGGGCCGGTGATCCGGGGGCGGTGCTCGAGTACGGTGTGAAGTTTTCCTCACCGATTGTGGTGCCTGACGACGACGAAGGCGCCCAGGTCTCGGTCCAGGGCGTTGTCGAGAAGAAGCTGGACGGCGGCCGCGTCGTGGTGAACCTCACAGTTCGCCACCAGGGTGCCAAGGTCCTCATGGCCGCGCGGGCGACGGTCCAGCTTTCCTGAGCGGTGGCCGGGGGCCCCGTCGGCGAGTCGGGCGCCCCGTCGGCGCGTGGGACCGGCCTTGTCAGGCCACGGGCCGGCTGTGAGCCCGTGAGACGGCTGTGAGCCCGTGAGAGGGCTCTGAGGCCACGAGACGGCACGGGCCCCGCGGCGGCTCGCCGCGGGGCCCGTGCTGGGAGCTCGGAGTGCTTCGGGAGTGCTCAGGCCGCCTCGGCCAGCAGCGCCGCGAGCCGCCGGACACCCTCGACCAGGTCGTTGTCCCCGAGGGCGTAGGACAGCCGGGCGAAGTTCGGGGTGCCGAAGGCCTCGCCGGGGACGATCGCGACGCCGGCCTCCTCCAGGATGAGCTGGCACAGGTCGCCGGAGGTGGTCGGGGTCTTCCCCCGCAGGGTGCGGCCGATCACGCCCTCCAACGACGGGTAGGCGTAGAAGGCGCCGTCCGGGAGCGGGCACTGCACGCCCGGGATCTGGACGAGCATCTCGTGCATGGTCTTGCGGCGGCGGTCGAACGCCGTCCGCATCTCGTAGACGGCGTCGAGGGGACCCGCGACGGCCGCGAGCGCGGCGGCCTGCGCGACGTTGCAGACGTTCGACGTGGCGTGGGACTGCATGTTGGTGGCTGCCTTGATGATGTCGAGCGGGGCGATCATCCAGCCGACCCGCCAACCGGTCATCGCGTAGGTCTTGGCCACGCCGTTGACGACGATCCAGCGGTCGCCGAGCTCCGGTGCCTCGACCGGCATCGAGGAGAAGCGCGCGTCGCCGTAGACGAGGTGCTCGTAGATCTCGTCGCTGATCACGTAGATGCCGGCCTCGGCTGCCCAGCGGCCGATGGCGCGGACTTCCTCCGGCGTGTGGACGGCGCCGGTCGGGTTCGACGGCGAGCAGAACAGCAGAACCTTGGTGCGGGGGGTCCGGGCGGCCTCGAGCTGCTCGACGGTCACCCGATAACCGGCGTCAGGGCCGGTCACGACATCGACGGGGACACCGCCGGCGAGTCGGATCGCCTCGGGATAGGTCGTCCAGTAGGGCGCCGGCAGGAGAACCTCGTCGCCGGGGTCGAGCAGGGTCGCGAACGACTGGTAGACGGCCTGCTTGCCGCCGTTGGTGATGAGGACCTGACTCGGCTCGATGACCAGGTTGGAATCCCGCCTGGTCTTCTCCGCGACGGCCTCACGCAGGTCCGGCAGGCCCGCGGCCGGGGTGTAGCGGTGCATGGCCGGTGCGCGGCACGCCTTCTCCGCGGCGGCGACGATGTGCTCGGGCGTGGGAAAATCGGGCTCGCCGGCACCGAAGCCGATCACGTCCCTGCCCGCGGCGCGCATCGCCTTGGCGGTCGCGTCGACGGCTAGGGTCGCGGAGGGCGCGATGCCTGCGATGCGGTGGGAGATCCTGCTCATGGGTCGCCATGCTGCCACGGGGGAGCGGTCTGAGGCCGGCCCGTCCGGCCCGTCCTGGGGCGACTAGCGGACGTCCAAGAGCACCGTGTGGCGAGCTTCTGGGCGATGACGGGGTATGCTCGATCCGCTCGGTCTGTCGGGCCCGCTTGCGGGCCCAAAAGTTCGAGTACGTCTAAGGGGCGTGGCTCAATTGGTAGAGCACCGGTCTCCAAAACCGGCGGTTGCAGGTTCGAGTCCTGTCGCCCCTGCGTTGGACCGACGAACGAGTGGGTGGAGCTGAGTGGCGACCGATACGCGTGACGCGGCACCGCGGGCCGGCCGGTCCGCGCGGGCTGACCGTCGTCGGTCGCCGTTCTCGATTGTCCGCAGGATTCGTCAGTTCGTCCGCGAGGTCATCGGGGAGCTCCGCAAGGTCGTCTACCCGGGGCGTAACGAGCTGGTCACCTACGTGATCGTCGTGCTCGTCTTCGTCACGGTGATGACGGCCTTCGTTGCTGGCCTTGACTTCGGCCTGACGAAGGCGGTCCTCGCGGTCTTCGGCTGATACCGAGGCCGCGTCGGGCTCCGAGCCGGGCTGACCGAAGGTCAGCGTGGCCCAGCGCCTGGCCTGGCCGGTTCCGGCCTGATCCGGTTCGCCCCGTCGTGTCGTGCGCGGGTTGAGGCGCCGGCCACAGGCGGGCACCGCGGGCGGGTCCAGTCCAGAAGGGCCGTTCGGCGGGTGACGGCCGTCAGCGACAGAACCACCCACTAATGCATCCGTCCACGAGAAAAGGATCGGCCGCGTGTCCCAGTCTCCCGAGCACGCTTCCTCCGAGCAGGGGGAGGCGCTCGAACGCCTCGACCCCGTCGCGGCGTTCGAGCGCGACGAGGTCGCGAGCACGGATGCCGCGGCCGAACCCGACGTGGACGACGCCGAGTCGGTAGACCAGGCCGAGTCGGCCGACCAGGCGGAGGCGGACGTGCCCTCCGCGGCGGCGACGGCCCCGGGCGCCGAGGCCGAGCCGGCGGAGGACGACGCTGACGACCTGCTCCGTGCGCTGGAGGAGGCGCCGGGCGAGTGGTACGTCGTGCACTCCTACGCGGGCTACGAGAACAAGGTCAAGGCCAATCTCGAGACCCGGATCTCCAGCCTCAACATGGAGGACTACATCTTCCAGATCGAGGTGCCCACCGAGGAGGTCCCGGTGGTCAAGAACGGCAAGCGCCAGCTCGTCCTGCAGAAGAAGTACCCCGGCTACATCTACGTCCGGATGGATCTCACTGACCAGTCCTGGTCGGCGGTCCGGAACACGCCGGGTGTGACCGGGTTCGTGGGCCTCACGAACCGGCCTTCGCCGCTGCGCCGCGAAGAGGTGGTCGCCATCCTCGCGCCGGTCGCTCCGAAGGAGAAGAAGGTCGAGACGGTCAAGGCCCAGGAGTTCGAGGTCGGGGAGTCCGTCACGGTCATGGACGGCCCGTTCGCCACCCTGCCTGCCACCATCAGCGAGATCAACCTCGACGCGCAGCGCCTCAAGGTGCTTGTCTCCATCTTCGGTCGGGAGACGCCGGTCGAGCTCCAGTTCAACCAGGTCGCGAAGATCTGATCCGCTCCGTAGAACTCCGGTAGGAAGACGAACAGATGCCTCCCAAGAAGAAGAAGATCACTGCGCTGATCAAGCTCCAGATCAACGCCGGCAAGGCGACCCCGGCCCCGCCGGTCGGCCCGGCCCTCGGCCAGCACGGCGTGAACATCATGGAGTTCTGCAAGCAGTACAACGCGGCCACCGAGTCGCAGGCCGGCAACGTCGTGCCGGTCGAGATCACGGTGTACGAGGACCGTTCCTTCACCTTCGTCACCAAGACCCCGCCGGCCGCGCGGCTGATCCTCAAGGCCGCCGGTGTCGACAAGGGCAGCGGCACGCCGCACCGGGTCAAGGTCGCGAAGCTGACGCCGGCCCAGGTCCGTGAGATCGCCCAGACGAAGCTGCCTGACCTGAACGCGAACAGCCTCGAGGCGGCAGAGAAGATCATCGCGGGCACCGCTCGGTCGATGGGTATCACCGTCGGCGAGTGAGGCCCTTCCGTGGTCGCCGCGTGACCACGGAGCTGTACGACCACGGGCGCTGCACGACCACGACCACGAACACGGCGCCGCGACGACTCCGTCACGGCCAGGTATGTGGGAGGGCCTGTTCCGTTCCGACCCTGTCCGGGATGACTCCGGGCCCGGTGTCGGGTGGCCAGGACCCGCCAACACCACAGGGAGAGCACATGAAGCGCAGCAAGGCGTACCGCGCCGCGGCTGAGAAGATCGACCGGGCCGCTCTCTACAGCCCGCTTGAGGCCGCGAAGCTGGCCCGCGAGACGTCCTCCACGAAGTACGACGCGACCGTCGAGGTCGCGATCCGTCTCGGTGTGGACCCGCGCAAGGCGGACCAGATGGTCCGCGGCACGGTCAACCTGCCGCACGGCACCGGAAAGTCGCCGCGGGTCGCCGTCTTCGCCGCCGGTGAGAAGGCCGCCGAGGCCGCCGCCGCCGGTGCGGATGTCGTCGGCAGCGACGACCTGGTCGCGCGGATCCAGGAGGGCTTCCTCGACTTCGACGCCACGGTGGCCACGCCGGACCAGATGGCGAAGGTCGGCCGGATCGCCCGTATCCTCGGCCCGCGTGGCCTGATGCCCAACCCGAAGACCGGGACGGTCACCCTCGACGTGGCCAAGGTCGTCGGCGACATCAAGGGCGGTAAGATCAACTTCCGGGTCGACAAGCAGGGCAACCTGCACATCGTCATCGGCAAGGTGAGCTTCTCGGAGGCCCAGCTCATCGAGAACTACGGCGTGGCGCTGGACGAGATCGTCCGGGTCAAGCCGTCCGCGGCGAAGGGCCGTTACCTCAAGAAGATCACCTTCGCGACGACGATGGGCCCCGGTATCCCGGTGGACCCGAACCGGACCCGCAACCTCCTGGAGGAGACCCCGGTCTGACCGGGCGTCGCAGACGTCGCGAGTCGGCGTCGCGCGCGGACCCCGAAGGGGCACGCACCGTTTTTCGGGCGTGCCCCTTCGTTCGTTCCCGCGCCGGTGCCTGCTATCATTGCGAACAGTTCCACACCGAAGACCGCTGGTCGTTCTTCAGCTGTCAGGGTTCCGGTTGTTGCGGGATCCAGGCGCTGGAGGCCGAAGGCTCGGATTTCCGGGCGGCCCGCGCAGGTGGCGAACGGGAAGTCGCAACGAAGACCGTCAGGTTCGCTGGTCGTCCACTCCGATGGGCCGCCAGCCTCCCGGGCACAGTCGGATGTTCTTGACGCCCCCGCGCCTCTCTGCGCCGGGGCGTTCGTTGTTTCCAGGGCTTGTCGGCATGGCCGGCCGACACCTGAAGGAGCCCGATGGCGAACTCGGAGAAGACCGCCGCCGTGGCGGAGATCGCCGAGGAGTTCCGTGGTTCGACCGCCGCGGTGCTGACCGAGTATCGCGGTCTCACGGTGAGCCAGCTCACCGAGCTGCGTCGCACCCTCGGCGAGACCACTCGTTACGCGGTGGTCAAGAACACCCTCACCAAGATCGCGGCAGAGCAGGCCGGGGTCTCCGGCCTCGATGACCTGCTCGTCGGCCCGACCGCCGTGGCCTTCGTCGGGGGCGACCCCGTCGAGGCGGCGAAGGGGCTGCGGGACTTCGCTCGCGCCAACCCGGCCCTGATCGTCAAGGGCGGGTTCGTCGAGGGCAAGGCGATGACCGCGGACGAGATCCGCAAGCTCGCCGACCTGGAATCCCGCGAGGTGCTGCTCGCCAAGCTGGCCGGGGCGATGAACGGCTCGCTGGCGAAGGCGGTCGGCCTGTTCGCGGCTCCGCTGTCCCAGGTCGCCCGCCTCGCCGAGGCGCTGCGCGCACAGCGCGAGGCGACGGCCGGCGCCGAGCCGGCCGCGGCCGAGCCCGCCGCGGCCGAGGCAGCTGCCACCGACGCCTGAGCGATCCCCGCTCACCACGGACCATCCCCCGCACGAAGGCCCGGCTGACCGGGCGCCGGATCACCTGATCGGCATTACCAGGAAGGAACCGCCACCATGGCGAAGCTTTCGACCACCGAGCTCCTCGACGCCTTCAAGGAGATGACTCTTCTCGAGCTCTCCGAGTTCGTGAAGGAGTTCGAGGACACCTTCGGCGTGACCGCTGCCGCTCCGGTCGCCGTCGCGGCCGCGCCGGCTGCCGGTGGCGGCGGCGAGGCTGCCGCGGCCGAGGAGCAGGACGAGTTCGACGTGATCCTCGAGTCCGTCGGCGACAAGAAGATCCAGGTCATCAAGGAGGTCCGCGCGCTCACCAGCCTGGGCCTCAAGGAGGCCAAGGACCTCGTCGACGGCGCGCCGAAGCCCGTCCTCGAGAAGGTTGCCAAGGAGGCCGCTGAGAAGGCCAAGGCGGCTCTCGAGGGCGCTGGCGCCACGGTCACCGTCAAGTAGTTCGCCGGGTGCCGCCAGCGGCACCTGTGGCATCTGAAGCCCCGTCCTGGACGCTCCAGGGCGGGGCTTCGCCGCGTCCGGTGGTGGGTCTGTGCGGCTTGGACCTCCGAGTGTCCGGTAGCCCGGTAGCCCCGGTTTGGTGGGGCGCAAGAGTGAACGGTTCTGGTCGTTCCGACGACCACAATCCTTCCTTCTTGCGGGTCGCCAGGCGGCCCTGCGCCCTTTTTGTGCCTCATGAGGTGAATTGACGATGCCGTGCGGGAGGTGTGGGAGCCTCGATGGGTGCCCGTGCGGGCGGGGTTCGCGTCAGTAGCGGCAGTCGCGGCAGCGCCAGGAGCCGAGGATCGCCGTCCTGGCGACCGCGATCCTCAGGTCGTACTTGGTTGTAGCGGCGACGCCGACTGGTGGTGGGCGTCAGGCGGGCGCCATCGGTGGTAAGACCTATGTGCTGTCCGTCGGTCGGGGCCGGTGCGCAGCGTGACGAGGTGCGGGGGGCTGGCGGCCTGCGGGCGGCCGGGCCGGGAGGCGGACCGCCTGCTCGAATCACCGGCTTCATGCATGAATGGCCTTTTCACGACGCATGTCCGTATGCGGCGGGCGGGCCCTCGACGGCGGGCTGACCCCGCCTCCGGGGCCGGCCTCGGCCGGAACTGCCAGTCAGCGCGGGCCCTTGCCCGAGACGATGTTGGCTTCGGGCCCTTGACGAGCTCCCGGGCAACGGAGTTCCATCGTTTTGCGAACCTTCGTCGGGAAGCGGCGCGTGACTTGATCATGTCTCGTCCTTGCCAGCAGTGAAGCCCTCGGCTACACTGCTAGTTTGCGCTGTCTTTCTCGTTACATCGGGCTCGTCGGTAACACGTTCGACATCGGGATCCGGCCCCATCGGGTGATCGGGTTCGCGCTGCGGAGCGGTCCGCGGCCCTCTGGCTCAGTGGCCGAGGGCTCGCCGCCCCAGCGGGTTCGGGTGACGCGAGAGCGGCGTGGCCGTGCCTCGTTCGCGAGCACGGCGGCCCGGTTGTCCGCAACGAGACCCGAACGAGACTTCTCGCCCTTGCACCGACACACCGATCCGAGACCGCCGCGCCGGCGGCGCCTGGGCATTCCAGCGCCTGCCGACCAGACCCGCGGCGGCTTTGTCGTGCCCGGAGCCTTCGACGGCCCGGATGCTCCGTGGACCTCTGCCCCGGCTGCTCCGCTCGACCCACTCGGCCGGTTCGGCCTGACCGCCCCGTTCGCGCAGGCGTCCGCGGGGGCGGGCATTGCCCGACGGACTGTCGTATCGGCGAAGGAGCCTCTCTCTCGGGATCGTCGCATTGCCGGGGCACCCCCCGCCGATGTTCCGCATAACCGTAGCGAGACACTGATCACCTGACCACCCCCAAACGGATCCTTGACATCCGCGACGCCAGCCCCACGATCAGGCCACCGGAAGGACCACCTTGGCCGCCTCGCGTTCCGCCTCCCGCATCTCGTTCGCCAAGATCATCGAGCCTCTCGAGGTCCCGGATCTTCTCGCCCTGCAGACGCAGTCGTTCGATTGGCTGATCGGTAACGACGCCTGGGCGGAGCGGGTCCAGGAGAGCATCGACGCCGGTAAGGACGACGTCCCCATCACCTCCGGGCTCGAGGAGGTCTTCGAGGAGATCTCCCCGATCGAGGACTTCTCCGGCTCGATGTCCCTGTCCTTCCGGGATCACAGGTTCGAGCCTCCCAAGTACTCCGTCGAGGAGTGCAAGGACAAGGACATGACGTTCTCGGCGCCGTTGTTCGTCACCGCCGAGTTCACCAACAACACCACTGGTGAGATCAAGAGCCAGACGGTGTTCATGGGCGACTTCCCGCTCATGACGCCGAAGGGCACGTTCGTCATCAACGGCACCGAGCGCGTGGTGGTCAGCCAGCTCGTCCGTTCCCCGGGCGTCTACTTCGAGAAGGCGATCGACAAGGCGTCCGACAAGGATCTTTTCTCCTGCAAGATCATCCCCTCGCGGGGGGCCTGGCTCGAGTTCGAGATCGACAAGCGGGACACCGTCGGCGTGCGCATCGACCGCAAGCGCCGCCAGTCGGTCACCGTGCTGCTCAAGGCGCTGGGCTGGGACGAGGCGCGCATCCTGGAGCGGTTCGGCGAGTTTCCGTCGATGCGGGTGACGCTGGAGAAGGACCACACCTCCAGCCAGGACGACGCGCTGCTCGACATCTACCGCAAGCTGCGCCCGGGCGAACCGCCGACGCGGGAGTCGGCGCAGACCCTGCTGGAGAACCTCTTCTTCAACCCGAAGCGCTACGACCTGGCCAAGGTCGGCCGCTACAAGGTCAACAAGAAGCTGGAGCTCGAGGTCGCGTACGACGTCGGCGTCCTCACCGAGGACGACGTCGTCCGCACGATCGAGTACATCGTCAAGCTGCACGCGGGCCAGGAGCCGGACACCTACGAGGTCGACGACATCGACCACTTCGGTAACCGGCGTCTGCGCACCGTCGGCGAGCTCATCCAGAACCAGGTCCGCCTGGGCCTCGCCCGGATGGAGCGCGTCGTGCGCGAGCGCATGACGACCCAGGACGTCGAGGCGATCACGCCGCAGACCCTGATCAACATCCGGCCGGTCGTCGCCTCCATCAAGGAGTTCTTCGGCACCAGCCAGCTGTCCCAGTTCATGGACCAGACCAACCCGCTGGCCGGCCTGACCCACAAGCGCCGTCTGTCGGCGCTGGGCCCCGGCGGTCTGTCCCGGGAGCGGGCCGGCTTCGAGGTCCGTGACGTGCACCCCAGCCACTACGGCCGGATGTGCCCGATCGAGACGCCGGAAGGCCCGAACATCGGTCTGATCGGCTCGCTGTCGACGTTCGCGCGGGTCAACCCGTTCGGCTTCGTCGAGACCCCGTACCGCAAGGTGGAGAACGGCCGGGTCACCGGCCAGATCGACTACCTGACCGCGGACGAGGAGGACCGGCACGTCAAGGCGCAGGCGAACACCCCGCTGAACGCGGACGGCTCGTTCGCCGAGGAGCGCGTCCTGGTCCGCCGTAAGGGCGGTGAGGTCGAGTTCATCCCGCCGGACGAGGTCGACTACATGGACGTCTCGCCGCGCCAGATGGTGTCGGTGGCGACGGCCATGATCCCCTTCCTCGAGCACGACGACGCCAACCGTGCCCTGATGGGCTCGAACATGCAGCGCCAGTCGGTTCCGCTGCTGCGTTCGGAGTCCCCGCTGGTCGGGACCGGCATGGAGGCCCGCGCGGCCAAGGACGCCGGTGACGTCGTCGTCTGCGCGCAGTCCGGTGTGGTCGAGGACCTGTCGGCCGACTACATCACCGTCATGCACGACGACGGCACCCGGCGCACCTACCGGCTGGCGAAGTTCCGCCGGTCGAACCAGGGCACCTGCATCAACCAGAAGCCGATCGTCTTCGAGGGGGACCGGGTCGAGGCCGGCCAGGTCATCGCGGACGGTCCGTGCACCGACAACGGCGAGATGGCGCTGGGCAAGAACCTGCTCGTCGCCTTCATGCCGTGGGAGGGGCACAACTACGAGGACGCGATCATCCTCTCCCAGCGCCTCGTCCAGGACGACGTCCTCTCCTCGATCCACATCGAGGAGCACGAGGTCGACGCCCGGGACACCAAGCTGGGTCCGGAGGAGATCACCCGGGACATCCCGAACGTGGCCGAGGAGGTCCTGGCGGACCTCGACGAGCGCGGCATCATCCGGATCGGTGCCGAGGTCTCGCCTGGTGACGTGCTGGTCGGCAAGGTCACCCCGAAGGGCGAGACCGAGCTGACCCCGGAGGAGCGCCTGCTGCGCGCGATCTTCGGTGAGAAGGCCCGGGAGGTCCGTGACACCTCGCTGAAGGTGCCGCACGGCGAGTCCGGCAAGGTCATCGGCGTCCGCGTGTTCTCCCGCGAGGACGGCGACGAGCTGCCTCCGGGTGTGAACGAGCTGGTCCGCGTCTACGTGGCCCAGAAGCGGAAGATCACCGATGGTGACAAGCTTGCCGGCCGCCACGGCAACAAGGGTGTCATCGCGAAGATCCTGCCTGTCGAGGACATGCCCTTCCTCTCCGACGGCACCGCGGTCGACGTCGTCCTGAACCCGCACGGCGTGCCGCGGCGTATGAACATCGGCCAGATCCTGGAGACCCACCTCGGGTGGGTGGCCAAGACCGGGTGGCAGGTCGACTCCGGCTCCGAGGACTGGAAGGAGCGCCTGCGCGGTATCGGCGCCGACGCCGCCCCGCCCGGAACGAACGTGGCGACGCCGGTCTTCGACGGCGCCCGCGAGGAGGAGATCACCGGCCTGCTCGACGCCACCCTGCCGAACCGGGACGGTACGCAGCTCATCGGCTCCTCGGGCAAGGCCGAGCTGTTCGACGGCCGCACGGGGGAGCCCTACCCGTACCCGGTGGCGGTCGGCTACATCTACATCCTCAAGCTCCTGCACCTGGTCGACGACAAGATCCACGCCCGGTCGACAGGCCCCTACTCGATGATCACGCAGCAGCCGCTCGGTGGTAAGGCACAGTTCGGTGGCCAGCGGTTCGGCGAGATGGAGGTGTGGGCGTTGGAGGCGTACGGCGCCGCCTACGCCCTGCAGGAGCTGCTGACGATCAAGTCCGACGACGTCGTGGGCCGCGTCAAGGTCTACGAGGCCATCGTCAAGGGCGAGAACATCCCGGAACCCGGTATCCCGGAGTCGTTCAAGGTCCTCATCAAGGAGATGCAGTCGCTGTGCCTCAACGTCGAGGTGCTGTCCAGCGACGGTGTCTCGATCGAGATGCGGGACACCGACGAGGACGTCTTCCGCGCGGCGGAGGAGCTCGGTATCGATCTGTCGCGGCGTGAGCCGAGCAGCGTCGAGGAGGTCTGACGTGACGGGGGGCCTGGTCTAGCCAGGCCAGGCCCCCGACCCCGTCCACTCGTGCCACCCGGCGCGGCACCCACCGGTGCCTGACCGGGGGCCCCGGCAGCGTCCCGACTGAGAAAGAGAGAGCAGGCGACAGTCTTGCTGGACGTCAACTTCTTCGACGAGCTGCGCATCGGTCTGGCCACCGCGGACGACATCCGCCAGTGGTCGTTCGGTGAGGTCAAGAAGCCGGAGACGATCAACTACCGCACCCTCAAGCCGGAGAAGGACGGGCTCTTCTGCGAGAAGATCTTCGGTCCGACCCGGGACTGGGAGTGCTACTGCGGGAAGTACAAGCGGGTCCGGTTCAAGGGCATCATCTGTGAGCGCTGTGGCGTCGAGGTAACTCGCGCCAAGGTGCGTCGTGAGCGGATGGGCCACATCGAGCTCGCCGCCCCGGTCACCCACATCTGGTACTTCAAGGGTGTGCCGAGCCGCCTCGGCTACCTGCTGGACCTGGCGCCGAAGGACCTGGAAAAGGTCATCTACTTCGCCGCCTACATGATCACCAAGGTCGACGCCGACGGCCGGCACCGCGACCTGCCGACTCTCGAGGCCCGCATCGGCGTCGAGAAGCAGCAGCTCGAGGACAAGAAGAACGCCGACGTCGAGACCCGCCAGCGCAAGCTGGAGGAGGACCTCGCGCAGCTGGAGGCCGAAGGGGCCAAGGGCGACGCGCGCCGCAAGGTCCGCGAGTCGGCCGAGCGCGAGATGCGCCAGATCCGGGACCGTTCGCAGCGCAAGATCGACGACCTTGAGCGGGTCTTCGAGCGCTTCAAGAACATGAAGGTCCAGGACCTGGAGCCGGACGAGCTGCTCTACCGCGAGCTGCGCGACCGGTTCGGCCAGTACTTCGAGGGCGGCATGGGCGCCGAGGCGCTGCAGCGCCGGCTCGCCGAGTTCGACCTGGCCTCCGAGGCGGAGTCGCTGCGCGAGACCATCCGCAGCGGCAAGGGGCAGAAGAAGGCCCGTGCGCTCAAGCGGCTCAAGGTCGTGTCGGCGTTCCTCAACACCCGCAACTCCCCGATGGGGATGGTGCTGGACTGCGTCCCGGTCATCCCGCCGGACCTGCGTCCGATGGTGCAGCTCGACGGTGGCCGGTTCGCGACGTCCGACCTGAATGACCTGTACCGCCGGGTCATCAACCGGAACAACCGGCTGAAGCGGCTGCTCGACCTCGGCGCGCCCGAGATCATCGTCAACAACGAGAAGCGGATGCTGCAGGAGGCCGTCGACGCGCTGTTCGACAACGGCCGCCGCGGCCGGCCCGTCACCGGGCCCGGCAACCGTCCGCTCAAGTCGCTGTCCGACATGCTCAAGGGCAAGCAGGGCCGGTTCCGCCAGAACCTGCTCGGCAAGCGAGTCGACTACTCCGGCCGTTCGGTCATCGTCGTCGGCCCGCAGCTGAAGCTGCACCAGTGCGGCCTGCCCAAGCAGATGGCGCTGGAGCTGTTCAAGCCGTTCGTGATGAAGCGGCTGGTCGACCTCAACCACGCGCAGAACATCAAGTCGGCGAAGCGCATGGTCGAGCGGGCCCGCCCCGTCGTGTGGGACGTGCTCGAAGAGGTCATCACCGAGCACCCTGTGCTGCTCAACCGGGCGCCGACCCTGCACCGGCTCGGCATCCAGGCGTTCGAGCCGCAGCTGGTCGAGGGCAAGGCGATCCAGATCCACCCGCTGGTCTGCACCGCCTTCAACGCCGACTTCGACGGTGACCAGATGGCGGTGCACCTGCCGCTGTCCGCCGAGGCGCAGGCCGAGGCGCGGATCCTGATGCTGTCGAGCAACAACATCCTGTCGCCGGCGTCGGGACGTCCGCTGGCCATGCCCAGCCTCGACATGGTCACCGGGGTGTTCCACCTGTCCCGGATGGCTGACGGCGCGCTCGGCGAGGGCCGGTACTTCTCCGGCGTGGCCGAGGCGCAGATGGCCTTCGACGCGCGTGAGATCCAGCTGCAGGCCCGCATCCAGGTGCGGCTGCGGGAGAGCACGCCGCCGACCGACTGGGTGCCGCCGGCGGACTGGCTGCCGGGTGACCCGTTCACCCTGGAGACCACGTTCGGGCGCTGCCTGCTCAACGAGGCGCTGCCGGAGGGCTACCCCTTCATCAACGCCCAGCTGAACAAGAAGGCGCAGGCCGCGATCGTCAACGACCTGGCCGAGCGGTACCCGAAGATCCAGGTGGCGGCGACGCTGGACGCCCTCAAGAGCGCCGGCTTCTACTGGGCCACCCGGTCCGGTGTGACGGTCGCGATCGAGGACGTCATCGCCCCGCCGAACAAGGGCGAGATCCTCGACGAGTACGAGCAGCGGGCCGACCGGGTGCAGAAGCAGTTCGACCGCGGTTTCCTCTCCGACGAGGAGCGCCGCAGCGAGCTGGTCCAGATCTGGACCGAGGCGACGAACAAGATCGCCGAGGCCATGGAGGCGAACTTCCCGGAGACCAACCCGGTCTACACGCTGGTCAACTCCGGGGCCGCCGGAAACATGATGCAGATCCGGCAGCTCGCCGGTATGCGTGGTCTGGTCTCCAACCCCAAGGGTGAGATCATCCCGCGGCCGATCAAGGCGAACTTCCGCGAAGGCCTCACCGTGCTCGAGTACTTCATCTCGACGCACGGTGCTCGTAAGGGTCTCGCGGACACCGCCCTGCGGACCGCCGACTCCGGCTACCTGACCCGTCGTCTGGTCGACGTCAGCCAGGACGTCATCGTGCGCGATGACGACTGTGGCACCGAGCGTGGCATCCTCACCCGGATCGCGCGCAAGGGCCCGGACGGAACGCTGGTGCGCGACCGTTACGCGGAGACCTCCGCGTACGCCCGCACGCTGGCCTCCGACGCCGTCGACGCCCAGGGCGAGGTCGTCGTCCCGGCCGGGGCCGACGCGGGTGACGTGGTCATCGGCCAGATCATCGAGGCCGGCATCGAGACGGTGCGGGTGCGCTCGGCGCTCACCTGCGAGTCGCGGATGGGCGTCTGCGCGCAGTGCTACGGCCGCTCGCTGGCCACCGGCAAGCTGGTGGACGTCGGTGAGGCCGTCGGTATCGTCGCCGCCCAGTCGATCGGTGAGCCGGGTACGCAGCTGACGATGCGTACCTTCCACTCGGGTGGTGTCGCCGGTGACGACATCACCCAGGGTCTGCCCCGAGTCGTCGAGCTGTTCGAGGCCCGTAGCCCCAAGGGCAAGGCCCCGATCAGTGAGGTGGTCGGCCGGGTCAAGATCGAGGAGACGGAGAAGACCTTCAAGGTCGTCATCGTCCCCGACGACGGCAGCGAGGAGATCGCCTACCCGGTGTCCCGCCGCTCCCGGCTGCGGGTGCGGGAGGGCGAGCGGGTCGATGTCGGCGCCCAGCTCATCGACGGTGCCGTCGACCCGCACGAGGTGCTGCGCATCCTCGGCCCGCGCCAGGTGCAGCTGCACCTGGTCGACCAGGTGCAGGAGGTGTACCGGTCGCAGGGTGTGTCGATCCACGACAAGCACATCGAGATCATCATCCGCCAGATGCTCAAGCGGGTGAACGTGCTGGAGTCGGGGGAGACCGCACTGCTGCCGGGTGAGCTCGTCGAGCGGGCCCGGTTCGAGAGCGAGAACCGCCGGGTGGTGGAGATCGGCGGCCAGCCGGCCTCGGCCCGTCCGGTGCTCATGGGCATCACCAAGGCCTCGCTGGCCACCGAGTCGTGGCTGTCGGCGGCGTCCTTCCAGGAGACCACTCGAGTGCTCACCGATGCGGCGATCAACGCCCGCTCGGACTCGTTGGTCGGCCTCAAGGAGAACGTCATCATCGGAAAGCTCATCCCGGCGGGTACCGGTATCTCCCGGTACCGCAACATCCGGGTGGAGCCGACCGACGAGGCGCGTGCGGCGATGTACTCCGTCAGCGGCTACGACGACGGCGGCTCGGTCGAGTACGGCGCGTTCGGCGCCGGCTCCGGCCAGGCCGTCCCGCTGGACGAGTTCGACTACCGCAGCTCCGGCGACTACCGCTGATCCGCTCCGGGCGGGCTGACCAGCCCGCCCGGCCGGTGTGACGCGGCAAAGGCCCGGCAGGCCCAGATCAGGTGGGCCTGCCGGGCCTTTCGCGTTCCCGGGCGCGTCAAGGGCGTGCGCTCGGGTGGGATCACAGTAGGATCACAGTAGGATTGATCCATGACGGTGGCGGTGTTGGAAATGAGCAGGCTCCAGCCAGGCGTCTCCGGCTCGTCGGCGAAGCGCAAGGTCTCGATCACGCTGGACGCGGACCTCGTCGCCGAGCTGGAGGCCACCGGGGAGAACCTCTCGGCACAGGTCAACCTGGCGCTGCGGGACGAGCTGCACCGGCGGCGGCGTCAGCGGGCCCTGGCGGCCCTCGTCGACCGCCTCGATGCCGAGGCGCCCGAGCGTGATCCGGCCGCGGATGAGCGGGAGACCGAGGGCTACATGCGGGTGCTCGGGGGTCCGTTGGCGTGAGGCTCGTGCTGGACGCGGAGGCGGTCAACGCGCTGCTCCAGCGCGACCACCGCAGCCGTGCTCAGGTCCGGAACTGGCTGCGGGCGGCGGCGCGGCTCGGCCGTGACGTCGTCGTGCCCTCCGCTGTCCTCGCCGAGCTCTACCGAGGCGCGGGCCGCAGCGCCGCTGTGGACGCCCTGCTTGCCCGAGATGCCGAAGCGCTGTGCCTGCGCGACACCGACCGCTCGATGGCCCGGCTCGTCGGCGCGGTGCTGGCCCAGGCGGGGCTCGGTTCCCGGTATCTCGCCGACGCGCACGCGGTGGCCGCCGCGGTCGAGGCCGGTGGTGGTGTGGTCCTCACCGGCGACGCGTCGGATCTCGGCCGGCTGGCCGATCCCTATCCCACCGTCACGGTGGAGAACCTCGGCGGCTCAGCCGGGCGGGAGCGGGCCTGACCCGCTCACCGTCTCGCGTAGCTCGCCGTAGACGCGCACCAGGTCAGGGAGCTGATAGTGGGCGTTGAGGCCGCTGGGGTTCGGCAGCAGCCAGACGCCGGCCGGGCCGAGGCGCTCCGCCTGCCGGCCCACCTTCGCCGACCGCCGGCCGAAGCCGATGCGGTAGGCGGCCAGGCCCAGGAATGCCACCCACTCCGGCTGGACCCGTTCCACCAGCGCGGTGAGGGTTGCCACGCCCGCCCGCACCTCGTCGTCGTCGATCTCGTCGGCACGCGCCGTGGCCCGGTGCACCAGGTTGGTGATGCCGATGCCGCAGGCGCGCAGTTCGTCGGTCTCCGACGGATGCAGCCGCCGGGGGGTGAAGCCGGCCAGGTGCAGGACCGGCCACAGTCGATTGCTCGGCGTCCCGAAATGGAATCCGGTCGCCCCGGACTCCAGCGACGGGTTGATGCCGCACAGCAGCACCCGGGTCTCGGGGCCGACGAGGTCGGGGACGGTCCTGCCGTAGGCGGCGAGCACCTCCGCACGGCTGGGCCGGTCCGGTAGCTCCCGCTGGCGGGTTGCCGAGCCTTCCGTGTTGCCTGTGCCTTCCGTGCCGCCTGCGCCGCCTGTGCGGGCCGTGCCGGGCACGGGAGAGGCGGTCTGTGGCTCGGGGGCGGCGGGGGATGGCGGAGAGCTGCGCACGAGGCCATCCTTCACCTCGGCGCCTCCCAGCCATCCGACGGGCCGGCTGCTGCCAGACAGGAGTTGAGGATTGCGGTGTTCTGACGACCAACATCCTCAACGTCTTTTCCAGAAGCAACATCGGTCGCAGCGGCGGAACGTGCTGCGGGGGAGGCTGCCGGTGGCTCGGCGTGGGGCGGAAACGGCTCGCGGGGGCGGAGACGGGGAGAG
The DNA here is from genome assembly GCF_001536285.1 of Parafrankia irregularis. Lineage (NCBI taxonomy): Bacteria > Bacillati > Actinomycetota > Actinomycetes > Frankiales > Frankiaceae > Parafrankia > Parafrankia irregularis. Next base: position 343,423 of record NZ_FAOZ01000002.1, read on the forward strand.
CTCCGCACGGTGTCATCCTCCTCTACAGGGCTCATCCCCATCTGGACTTTCAGTCCTGCCCGAGCTGGCCCGGTCTCAGGCGTCCGCGCCGGAGGGCTCTGACGGCGAGGCCGAGGCCGCTCCGGCGCGTCACGGCGAACTGGAACGGATGGACTGGACTGCAACGGAGTGGAACGAGTCACGGCTGACCGGGCGGCTCGGGCGACCAGCGGCGTCTCGGACGAGCAGGGGTGGGTCGGGCGAGCCGGACCGCCCCGGCGAGTCGTGACGGGTGACGGGGGTCGAGGCCCGTCGACAGCGGCAAGGACGAGCGTCGGCGACGGCAGGGATGAGCCGTGGCGGTCGCAAACATTCCAACAACACTCGCGGGCAACACGGCAGAAAAACACCGGTAGCGCACCGATGATCGGACCTGTCGGTGTGGGCCTTACGGTGGACGGAGAAGCCGCAGGCCAGGGCGTCGGTTGCCCGAACCCGGGTGTCGTGGTCGTCGGCTGATACCCCGTTCGACACTTGACGTGGGCGTGGAGTAATGTTGGTGCCTGTGGCTGGAGCCCACGTGGCTCTGGCGTGTGTCCTGCGCCCTGTCGTGGCGCCGTGGCGCCGAGAACCAGCCGCTAGGTTCCTGCTGGACTGAGGTCCGCGTGAACCGGGCGGCCAGGTGATCAGGCAGCCGTCGGTGACTGTCAGGTTCGGGCCGACTGGCAGTCGGGTGGGCGCGCTCCTTCTGGGACAGTTCGGATTATCCGAATCGTTCGGAAGGCGCGACACGCCCGACCGCGTGGGTCGGCAGAGGGGCACACCGGCGCTCACACTCCGTGCCAGACGGCCAGGAGCGGCACCGTTACACAGCAGGCAGACAGGCCGGCCATCCGGGATGGCTGCCGACGAGTACGACGAGGCACGAAGGAACGGGAGCGGCGTTGCCCACGATCCAGCAGTTGGTCCGCAAGGGCCGGCAGGACAAGGTCGAGAAGACCAAGACCCCGGCACTCAAGGGGAGCCCGCAGCGTCGTGGCGTGTGCACCCGCGTCTACACGACCACGCCCAAGAAGCCGAACTCGGCGCTGCGCAAGGTCGCTCGAGTCCGGCTGAACAGCGGGATCGAGGTCACCGCCTACATCCCCGGGGTTGGTCACAACCTGCAGGAGCACTCGATCGTCCTGGTGCGCGGTGGCCGAGTGAAGGACCTTCCGGGCGTTCGCTACAAGATTGTCCGTGGCGCTCTCGACACGCAGGGCGTCCGTAACCGGAAGCAGGCTCGCAGCCGCTACGGCGCGAAGAAGGAGAAGGGCTGATGCCGCGCAAGGGGCCCGCGCCCAAGCACGCCGTCGTTGTCGACCCGGTCTACGGCTCGCCGCTGGTGACCGCTCTGGTCAACAAGGTGCTGCTGAGCGGCAAGAAGTCGGTGGCGGAGCGCATCGTCTACGGCGCGCTCGAGGGCGCCAAGAACAAGACCGGCAACGACCCGGTCGTCACGCTCAAGCGCGCGTTGGACAACGTCAAGCCCACCCTTGAGGTGCGCAGCCGCCGGGTCGGTGGCGCCACCTACCAGGTGCCGGTCGAGGTTCGCGCGGGCCGCAGCACCACGCTGGCTCTGCGCTGGATCGTCGGGTACGCCCGTGGCCGTCGTGAGAAGACGATGACCGAGCGTCTGATGAACGAACTGATCGACGCGAGCAACGGCCTCGGCGCAAGCGTGAAGCGCCGGGAGGACACCCACAAGATGGCGGAGTCCAACAAGGCCTTCGCCCACTACCGCTGGTAAGCCATCATGTCTGCTGACGTACGTGCCGCGCTGGCCGCGACCCGCAACATCGGGATCATGGCCCACATCGACGCGGGCAAGACCACGACCACCGAGCGGATCCTCTACTACACCGGTGTGAACTACAAGATCGGTGAAGTCCACGAGGGTGGCGCCACGATGGACTGGATGGAGCAGGAGCAGGAGCGGGGGATCACCATCACCTCCGCCGCCACCACCTGCTCGTGGCGCGATCACACCATCAACATCATTGACACTCCGGGCCACGTCGACTTCACCGTCGAGGTGGAGCGGTCGCTGCGGGTCCTCGACGGGGCGGTCGCCGTGTTCGACGCCGTTGCCGGCGTCGAGCCGCAGAGCGAGACGGTGTGGAAGCAGGCCGACCGCTACGACGTCCCGCGGATCGCGTTCGTCAACAAGATGGACCGGGTCGGCGCCGAGTTCCACCGCTGCGTCGACATGATGATCGACCGGCTGGACGCGACGCCCGCCGTCATCCAGCTGCCCTGGGGTGTCGAGGCCGACTTCCGCGGCGTGATCGACCTGATCCGCATGAAGGGCCTGCTCTGGCACACCGAGGACAAGGGTGCCTCGTACGAGACGGTCGACATCCCCGAAGACCACGCCGAAGCCGCGCAGGAATGGCGGGAGAAGCTGGTCGAGACCGTCTCCGAGAACGACGACGAGCTCATGGAGCTCTACCTCGAGGGTGTCGAGCCCACCGAGGAGCAGCTCATGGCGGCGCTGCGGCGGGCGACCGTCAGCAGCAAGATCAACCCCGTGCTCTGCGGTTCCGCGTTCAAGAACAAGGGCGTCCAGCCCATGCTCGACGCGGTCATCGACTTCCTGCCCTCGCCGACCGACATCGGCTCGGTCACCGGCCACTCGGTCAGTAACGAGGACACCGAGGTCGTCCGCAAGGCCGACGAGGACGAGCCGTTCTCCGCTCTCGCCTTCAAGATCATGTCGGACCCGTACGTCGGCAAGCTGACCTACATCCGGGTGTACTCCGGCAAGATCAGTGGTGGTTCCGCGGTCCTGAACTCGACCAAGGACCGCAAGGAGCGGATCGGCCGCATCCTCCAGATGCACGCCAACCACCGGGAGGACCGCGAGGGCGCGGGCGCCGGCCAGATCGTCGCCGTGGTGGGCCTGAAGAACACCACCACCGGTGACACGCTGTGCGACCCGAACTCGCCGGTCATCCTCGAGTCGATGATCTTCCCTGCCCCGGTCATCGACGTCGCCATCGAGCCGAAGACCAAGGCCGACCAGCAGAAGCTGGGCACCGCGATCCAGCGTCTCGCCGAAGAGGACCCGACCTTCCAGGTCCGCACCGACGAGGAGACCGGCCAGACGGTCATCGCCGGGATGGGCGAGCTGCACCTCGACGTCCTGGTCGACCGGATGCGCCGCGAGTTCGGTGTCGAGGCCAACGTCGGCAAGCCGCAGGTGGCCTACCGGGAGACCATCCGCCGCAAGGTGGAGAAGGTCGACTACACCCACAAGAAGCAGACGGGTGGCTCCGGTCAGTACGCCCGCGTGATCATCGACCTCGAGCCTTCCGGCGGCGACGGCGGCGGTTACGAGTTCTCGAACAAGGTCACCGGCGGTCGCATCCCCAAGGAGTTCATCCCCTCGGTGGACGCCGGCTGCCAGGAGGCCATGGAGTTCGGCGTCCTGGCCGGCTACCCGCTGGTGGACGTCAAGGTCACCCTGCGGGACGGTCAGTTCCACGAGGTGGACTCCTCGGAGCTCGCCTTCAAGATCGCCGGCTCGATGGCCTTCAAGGACGCGGCGCGCAAGGCTGACCCGGTCATCCTCGAGCCGCTGATGTCGGTCGAGGTCACGACACCCGAGGACCACATGGGTGACGTGATCGGCGACCTGAACTCACGCCGTGGGCAGATCCAGGCGATGGACGAGCGGGGCGGTTCCCGCATCGTCAAGGCCCTGGTCCCGCTCTCGGAGATGTTCGGGTACGTCGGCGACCTGCGTTCGAAGACCTCCGGTCGGGCGAGTTACTCGATGCAGTTCGACTCCTATGCCGAGGTTCCCGCGAACGTCGCCAAGGAGATCATCGCGAAGGCAAGGGGCGAGTAACAACGCTCCGGGGGCCGGGCTGCCGGCACCACTGACGACTACACCAGCACGACACCACCCGTCCTTGGAGGGACACCAGTGGCGAAGCAGAAGTTCGAGCGGACCAAGCCGCACGTCAACATCGGCACCATCGGTCACATCGACCATGGCAAGACGACGCTGACGGCAGCCATCACCAAGGTTCTGCACGACGCGCACCCGGACCTCAACCCCTTCACGCCGTTCGACCAGATCGACAAGGCGCCGGAGGAGAAGGCCCGCGGTATCACGATCTCGATCGCGCACGTCGAGTACCAGACCGACGCGCGGCACTACGCGCACGTCGACTGCCCCGGCCACGCCGACTACATCAAGAACATGATCACCGGTGCCGCGCAGATGGACGGCGCGATCCTGGTGGTCTCGGCGACCGACGGCCCGATGCCGCAGACGAAGGAGCACGTGCTCCTCGCCCGCCAGGTCGGCGTGCCGTACATCGTCGTCGCGCTGAACAAGGCCGACATGGTCGACGACGAGGAGATCCTCGAGCTCGTCGAGCTCGAGGTCCGGGAGCTCCTGAACACCTACGAGTTCCCCGGCGACGACGTGCCGGTCATCCGCGTCTCCGCGCTCAAGGCGCTGGAGGGCGACAAGGAGTGGGGCGCGAAGCTCCTCGAGCTCATGGCGGCGGTGGACGAGTCCATCCCCGAGCCCGAGCGTGATATCGACCGGCCGTTCCTCATGCCGATCGAGGACGTCTTCACGATCACCGGTCGTGGCACTGTCGTCACCGGCCGTATCGAGCGTGGAATCGTCAAGGTCAACGAGACCGTCGAGATCGTCGGTATCAAGGACGCGACCACGACGACGACCGTGACCGGCGTCGAGATGTTCCGCAAGCTGCTCGACGAGGGCCAGGCCGGTGACAACGTCGGTCTGCTCCTGCGTGGCATCAAGCGCGAGGACGTCGAGCGCGGCCAGGTCATCGTCAAGCCGAAGTCGATCACCCCGCACACGGTGTTCGAGGCGCGCGTCTACATCCTCAACAAGGACGAGGGTGGCCGGCACACGCCGTTCTTCAAGAACTACCGGCCGCAGTTCTACTTCCGCACCACCGACGTGACCGGCGTCGTGACCCTCCCCGAGGGCACCGAGATGGTCATGCCGGGCGACAACACCGAGATGACGGTCGAGCTCATCCAGCCGATCGCCATGGAGGAAGGTCTGCGCTTCGCCATCCGCGAGGGTGGCCGGACCGTCGGTGCGGGCCAGGTTCTGAAGGTCATCAAGTAGTAGCGGCGGGCGGCGGGTGCCCCACGGGGCCCCGCCGCCCGCTCTTGCTGCCCGGCGGCACGCCGGGGCGACTCCGATCGCCTCGGTCCAGTGCGAGACCGGGCTCGGAAGTTGCCTGCGGGCCGCGCTGCGGAACCGATAGGCGTCAGACAAGGCGGTACACCCGGCACGAATCCGGCCCGGCCGGGCAGGCCGTCGATCCCGACGGCAGCCCGCGCCGCGCAGCGCCGGACAGGTCGACGGGGACCCGGTAGTGATACCGGCCGGACGAGACAGACAGGACAGGCGAAGCCCACCATGGCGGCACAGAAGATCCGCATCCGGCTCAAGGCCTATGACCACGAGGTCATCGACAGCTCGGCGCGGAAGATCGTCGAGACCGTGACGCGTACCGGTGCGCAGGTCGCGGGTCCGGTGCCGCTGCCGACGGAGAAGAACGTCTACTGCGTCATCCGGTCGCCGCACAAGTACAAGGACAGCCGCGAGCACTTCGAGATGCGGACGCACAAGCGGCTGATCGACATCCTTGACCCGACGCCGAAGACGGTCGACTCGCTGATGCGCCTCGACCTGCCCGCCGGCGTGGACATCGAGATCAAGCTGTAAGAGGGGCCGGCGCCAGTCATGCTCAACCGCAATTACAGAGGGCTCCTGGGCACCAAGCTCGGGATGACCCAGGTATGGGACGCGAACAACCGCGTCGTGCCGGTCACCGTCATTCAGGCCGGCCCCAACGTCGTGACTCAGGTCAAGACGCTCGACAACGACGGCTACTCCGCCGTCCAGCTCGGCTTCGGCGAGATCGACCCGCGTCGGATCAACAAGCCGCTGCGAGGCCACTTCGAGACCTCCGGGGTCACCCCCCGGCGGCACCTGGTGGAGCTCCGCACGGCGGATGCCGGCAACTACCGGGCCGGCCAGGAGCTGACCGGTGAGCTGTTCGACGCCGGTCAGGTCGTCGACGTCACAGGCACCTCCAAGGGCAAGGGCTTCGCCGGTGTCATGAAGCGGCACGGCTTCAAGGGCCTGGGCGCCGGTCACGGCGTCGAGCGCAAGCACCGCTCCCCGGGATCGGTCGGTGGCTGTGCCACCCCGGGCCGGGTCTTCAAGGGCCTGCGGATGGCCGGTCGGATGGGGCACGCCCGGGTCACCGTGGCCGGGCTGACCATCCACGCCGTGGACACCGAGCGTGGTTTTCTGCTGATCAAGGGTGCGGTCCCCGGCCCCGACGGCGGTCTGGTCTTCGTGCGCAGCGCGGCCAAGCGGCCCGCGCCGGAGCCGCTCGCTCCGGTGGCCGAAGGTGCGACCGCTGGCACCGCTGAGGAGGCCTCGGCATGAGCGCGACGGCAACAGTGACTGAGGAAGCCTCCGTCGAGGTGGATGCGCCGGTTGACCGCACGGTCCCGGTGCACGCGCCGGCGGGTGGCGACGCGGGCAGCGTCGAGCTGCCGGGTGCCGTCTTCGACGTGCCGCTCAACGTGCCGCTCATCCACCAGGTCGTGGTGGCGCAGCTCGCCGCGGCGCGGCAGGGCACGCACTCCACCAAGACCCGCGGCGAGGTTCGCGGTGGTGGCCGCAAGCCGTACCGCCAGAAGGGCACCGGTCGGGCACGGCAGGGTTCGCTGCGTGCGCCGCAGTTCACCGGTGGTGGAGTCGTCCACGGCCCGACGCCGCGCAGCTACGAGCAGCGCACGCCCAAGAAGATGAAGGCCGCCGCTCTGCGCGGCGCCCTGTCCGACCGGGCCCGCAACGACCGGGTGCACGTGGTCTCCGCACTGGTCGCCGGCGACGCGCCGTCGACCAAGGCCGCCTTCAAGGCGCTGACCAGTCTGGTCGACGCCCGCCGGGTGCTGGTCGTCGCGCAGCGTTCGGACGAGCTGACATGGCTCAGCCTGCGCAACGTCGAGGCCGTGCACCTGCTCGACCCGGGCCAGCTCAACACGTACGACGTGCTGGTGAGCGACGACGTGGTGTTCACCGAGGGCGCGCTCGCCGCGTTTCTCGCGCGTGGCTCCCGTCCGGCGGCTGACAACGGCAGCCTGGCCGGCGGCCCGGCTGGCGAGCAGGAGGACAAGTGATCCCCGACCCGCGTGACATCATTCTTCGCCCGGTCGTCTCCGAAAAGAGCTACGGCCTGCTCGACGAGAACGTCTACACGTTCATCGTCCGCCCCGACGCCAACAAGACGCAGATCAAGCTCGCCGTGCAGAAGATCTTCAACGTGCGGGTCACCAGCGTCAACACGATCAACCGGCAGGGCAAGCGCAAGCGGACGAAGTCCGGCTGGGGACACCGCCCGGCCACCAAGCGTGCGCTCGTGAGCCTCGCGCCCGGTGACACCATCGAGATCTTCGGAGGCCCCGGTGCCTGACACCCGCGTGGGGCTCACCCGGGTGCCGCACAGCCCGGCGTCGGATCGGAAGTAGAGCATGGGTATTCGTAGGTACAAGCCGACGACGCCGGGGCGTCGTGGGTCGAGCGTCGCCGACTTCGTCGAGATCACCCGTGATCACCCCGAGAAGTCCCTCGTCCGGCCGCTGCACTCCAAGGGCGGTCGTAACGTCCACGGGCGGATCACCACCCGGCACCAGGGCGGTGGCCACAAGCGCGCCTACCGGCTCATCGACTTCCGTCGGGACAAGGACGGCGTGCCGGCCAAGGTCGCGCACATCGAGTACGACCCGAACCGCACCGCGCGCATCGCGCTGCTGCACTACCTGGACGGCGAGAAGCGCTACATCCTCGCCCCGGTGAAGCTGCGCCAGGGCGACATGGTGAGCTCGGGCGTCGGCGCCGACATCAAGCCGGGCAACGCCCTGCCGCTGCGCAACATCCCGACCGGCACCGTGGTGCACGCGATCGAGCTGCGCCCCGGCGGCGGCGCCAAGATCGCCCGCAGCGCCGGCGCCAGTGTGCAGCTCGTCGCCAAGGACGGCCCGTACGCCCAGCTCCGGATGCCCTCCGGTGAGATCCGCAACGTCGACGTGCGCTGCCGCGCGACCGTCGGCGAGGTCGGCAACGCCGAGCAGAGCAACATCAACTGGGGTAAGGCCGGCCGTATGCGCTGGAAGGGCCGTCGGCCCACCGTGCGTGGTGTCGCCATGAACCCGGTCGACCACCCGCACGGTGGTGGTGAGGGCAAGACCTCCGGTGGCCGCCACCCGGTCAACCCGAAGGGCCGTCCCGAGGGTCGGACCCGGCGGACCAAGAAGTCCAGCGACGCGATGATCGTGCGTCGCCGCAAGCAGAACAGGCGGCGGTAACCATGAGCATGCTGACCGCCTCGATCCACCCCCACCACTGAGCAGGAAGGAGGAGACACAGCCATGCCACGCAGTCTTAAGAAGGGCCCGTTCGTCGACGACCACCTGCTCAAGAAGGTGGACGCCCAGAACGAGAAGGGCACCAAGCACGTCATCAGGACCTGGTCGCGACGCTCGACCGTGATCCCCGACATGCTGGGCCACACCATCGCCGTGCACGACGGCCGCAAGCACGTCCCGGTGTTCATCACCGAGGGCATGGTCGGGCACAAGCTTGGCGAGTTCGCGCCGACGCGCACGTTCCGCGGGCACGTCAAGGAGGACCGGAGGTCACGTCGTGGCTGACGACCTCGTCGAGGGCCTGACCCGCGCCGGCCTGCCCGGAGCCAAGGCGACCGCCCGGTACGTCCACACCTCCCCGACCAAGGCGCGCCGGGTCGTCGACCTGGTTCGCGGCCGGGCGGCCGGCGAGGCGCTCGACATCCTGCGGTTTGCCCCGCAGGCGGCGAGCACCGACGTCTACAAGGTCGTCGCGAGCGCGGTGGCGAACGCCGAGAACAACCACTCCCTGGACCCGGCGACGCTGTGGATCAGCGCCGCCTACGTCGACGAGGGGCCGACGCTCAAGCGCATCCGGCCCCGCGCGCAGGGCCGTGCGTACCGGATCCGTAAGCGCACCAGCCACATCACGGTCGTGGTGGAGAGCCGGGAACCGGTCGCGACGGGCGCCGGCGCCAGGACGACAAGGAGGGCCCGGTAGTGGGGCAGAAGGTAAACCCGCACGGGTTCCGACTTGGCATCACGTCGGAGTTCACCTCCCGCTGGTACGCCGACAAGCAGTACAAGGCGTACGTCGGTGAGGACGTCAAGATCCGCAAGATGATGTCCCGCGGTATGGAGCGGGCCGGCATCAGCCGCGTCGACATCGAGCGCACCCAGGGCCGGCTGCGGGTGGACATCCACACCGCCCGTCCGGGCATCGTGATCGGTCGTCGCGGCGCCGAGGCCGACCGCATCCGCGGTGACCTGGAGAAGCTCACCGGCAAGCAGGTGCAGCTCAACATTCTCGAGGTCAAGAACCCCGAGACCGACGCGCAGCTTGTCGCCCAGGGTGTCGCCGAGCAGCTGTCCAGCCGGGTCAGCTTCCGGCGTGCGATGCGCAAGGCGATGCAGTCGGCGATGAAGGGCGGCGCGAAGGGCATCCGGGTCCAGTGCTCGGGCCGCCTGGGCGGCGCCGAGATGAGCCGGTCGGAGTTCTACCGCGAGGGCCGGGTGCCGCTGCACACGCTGCGTGCGGACATCGACTACGGCTTCTACGAGGCCCGGACGAACTTCGGCCGCATCGGCGTGAAGGTCTGGATCTACAAGGGCGACGTCGTCCAGAGCCGCGCGGAGCGGGAGGCCCAGGAGGCGCTGCTTCGTCAGCAGCGTCGGGACCGTCCGCGCCGCGGCCCGCGCTCGGGTTCGTCGGGTACCACGCAGGGCGGTACGGACGCCGGCCGGGCGGCTGCCCGCGCGGGTGAGCGCCGCGGTCGTGGCGGCGGAGCCGGTGGCGCAGCGGCGGAGAAGGCGTCGGGCGAGAAGGCCTCGGGCGAGAAGGCTACGGCCGAGAAGACCGTGGCCGAGAGCACGCCGGCCAGCCCGGCGGCGCCCGAGGCGGTCGCGCCCGAGGTGACGTCGGCCCCGGTGGTCGCCGAGGCCCAGGGCGCGCCGGAGAAGGCGGAGGGTTAGGAAACATGCTCATTCCCCGGAAGGTCGCGCACCGCAAGCAGCACCACCCCAAGCGGACGGGCGCGGCCAAGGGCGGCACGAGGATCGCCTTCGGCGAGTACGCGATCCAGGCCTTGGAGCCGGCCTACGTGACGAACCGGCAGATCGAGTCGGCGCGTATCGCGATGACCCGGCACATCCGGCGTGGTGGAAAGGTCTGGATCAACATCTACCCGGACCGTCCGCTGACCAAGAAGCCGGCCGAGACCCGGATGGGTTCCGGTAAGGGCTCGCCGGAGTGGTGGGTCGCCAACGTCAAGCCCGGACGCATCATGTTCGAGCTGTCCGGTGTCGCGGAGCCCGTCGCCCGTGAGGCGATGCGCCGCGCCATCCACAAGCTGCCGATGAAGTGCCGTTTCGTGACCCGTGAGGGTGGTGCCTGATGGCCGTCACGACAGCGGACGATCTGCGCGCCCTGTCCGCCGGCGAGCTGGTGGACAAGTTGCGGGAGGCCAAGGAGGAGCTGTTCAACCTCCGGTTCCAGGCCGCGACTGGTCAGCTGCGCAATAACCGGCGGCTGCGCGACATCCGTCAGGACATCGCGCGGATCTACACGGTTATGCGCGAGCGTGAGCTCGGGCTGAGCGATGACCCGGCCGTCGCGTTGGACGACGCCGGCACGGATCGGGCGTGAGCGCAGTGAGCGGAGAAGAAGTGAGCACGGAAAGCAGCACCACCGCTGCCGCCACCGACGAGGCCACCGCGCGGGGTTTCCGCAAGGTGCGTGAGGGTCTGGTGATCAGCGACAAGATGGAGAAGACGGTTGTCGTCGCGGTCGAGGACCGGGTCCAGCACCCGCTCTACGGCAAGACGATCCGTCGTACGAAGAGGGTCAAGGCGCACGACGAGGCCGGCACCGTCGGTGTCGGCGACCGCGTTCTGCTGATGGAGACGCGGCCCCTGTCGGCCACCAAGCGCTGGCGGGTCGTCGAGGTCCTCGAGAAGGCCAAGTAGGTCCGAGGCGGCCTGGTGATTGTGGTGGCGTGGGTCGTTGTCGGTTCGCGCCACCACTGCCCGGCGGCGATCGGCCCGGCAGTGATCCGGATTCTCTCGCCGGATCCGGACCCGAGGATGCCGTGACCACGGGGACGGCCGGCCGGGTGCCGGCGCGAGGCGGTGCCGCACTACGGGCGGCCCTCATCGCCTCGTACGAGGGATTGCAACGGCGGCAACGGGTGATCAGGAGCGGAAAGTGATTCAGCAGGAGTCGCGACTTCGGGTCGCCGACAACACCGGAGCCAGGGAGATTCTGTGCATCCGGGTTCTCGGCGGCTCTGGGCGTCGTTACGCGGGGATCGGCGACATCATCGTCGGAACGGTGAAGGACGCCCTGCCCGGCGCCGGCGTGAAGCGCGGCGACGTGGTCAAGGCGGTCGTGGTGCGCACCACCAAGGAGCGGCGGCGGCCGGACGGCTCCTACATCCGGTTCGACGAGAACGCGGCGGTCCTCATCCGAGACGGGGGAGACCCCCGCGGTACCCGCATTTTCGGCCCGGTCGGCCGTGAGCTGCGGGACAAGCGTTTCATGAAGATTATTTCGCTGGCGCCGGAGGTGCTCTAGACCGTGGCCGGTTTGAAGATCAAGAAGGGCGACACGGTCCAGATCATCACTGGCAAGGACCGGGGCCTCAAGGGCAAGGTCATCCGGGCTCTCCCCGACCAGAACAAGGTCGTCGTCGAGGGCGCGAACCGGATCACGAAGCACACCCGGGTCCAGCAGAGCGCACGTGGCTCGCAGTCCGGGGGAATCGTCACCCAGGAAGCGCCGATCCACGTGAGCAACGTGATGATCGTCGATCCGTCGGATGGCAAGCCGACCCGTGTCGGTTACCGCATCAACGAGGACGGCACCAAGGTCCGGATCTCGCGCCGCACCGGTGCCGAGCTCTAGGCCCCCGGCGCAAGGCTAGGAAACGAGACATGAGTGTGACCACGGAAGCCCGGCCGGTCCCTCGGCTGAAGCAGCGGTACCGCGAGGAGATCTCCCCGGCTCTGCGGGAGCAGTTCTCCTACGGCAACGTCATGCAGATCCCAGGCGTGGTGAAGGTCGTCGTCAACATGGGTGTCGGCGACGCCGCCCGGGACGCGAAGCTGATCGACGGAGCCACCCGGGATCTCGCCGCCATCACCGGCCAGAAGCCGGCGATCCGTCGGGCCAAGAAGTCGATCGCCCAGTTCAAGCTGCGCGAGGGCCAGCCCATCGGGGCGAAGGTGACCCTGCGCGGTGACCGGATGTGGGAGTTCCTCGACCGCCTGGTCTCGATCGCGCTGCCCCGCATTCGCGACTTCCGCGGGCTGTCGCCCAAGCAGTTCGACGGCGCGGGCAACTACACGTTCGGTGTGACCGAGCAGTCGATCTTCCACGAGATCGACATCGACAAGATCGACCGGGTCCGCGGTATGGACATCACGGTCGTGACCACCGCGACCAACGACGACGAGGGCCGGGCGCTGCTGCGCGCGCTGGGCTTCCCGTTCCGGGAGAGCTGAGAGATGGCGAAGAAGGCGCTGGTCGAGAAGGCCGCCCGCAAGCCCAAGTACGCCGTGCGCGGCTACACCCGCTGCCAGCGGTGTGGCCGCCCGCGCTCGGTCTACCGGGTGTTCGGGCTGTGCCGGGTGTGCCTGCGGCAGATGGCCCACCGGGGCGAGCTGCCGGGCGTCACCAAGAGCTCCTGGTAGTAGACGGAGCTCAGGGCAGTTGGAAGGAGCTCCCGGGGGGTTACCCGGGGCTCCTGGTAGTACCCACACGATCGCGGTAGGCCCGACCGGCTCCGGTGCGAGCACCGGGAACCGCCGTGAGAAAGGCGTCAAGCCATGACGATGACTGATCCGATCGCGGACATGCTCACCCGTGTCCGCAACGCCAACCGGGCTTATCACGACCGGGTGGTGATGCCGCACAGCAAGATCAAGACTCACATCGCCGAGATCCTCCAGCAGGAGGGTTACATCACCGGCTGGCACGTCGAGGACGCACCGCCGGGCGCGGTCGGCAGGACTCTGATCGTCGACCTCAAGTACGGCCCGAACCGGGAGCGTTCCATCGCGGGCGTGAAGCGGATCAGCAAGCCGGGTCTGCGCGTCTACGCGAAGTCGACGAATCTGCCGAAGGTCCTTGGCGGCCTGGGTGTTGCAATCATCTCTACCTCGTCGGGGCTGCTGACCGACAGGCAGGCCGGCAAGCGGGGCGTGGGCGGGGAAGTCCTCGCCTACGTCTGGTAAGGAAGGCGAACGATGTCACGGATCGGGCGCCAGCCCATCAGTGTTCCCAGCGGCGTCGAGGTGACTCTCGATGGCCCGACGGTGACGGTGAAGGGCCCCAAGGGGACCCTGAGCCACACTGTCGTCGAGCCGATCGAGGTCGCCCGCGAGGACGGTCAGATCGTCGTCAGCCGGCCCAACGACGAGCGGCGTAGCCGCGCTCTGCACGGCCTCACCCGGACGCTCGTCTCCAACATGGTCGTCGGGGTCACCACCGGTTACTCCAAGACGCTGGAGATCGTCGGTGTCGGTTACCGAGTCCAGGCCAAGGGCTCGGATCTGGAGTTTGCTCTCGGCTACAGCCACCCGGTTCCGGTGAAGGCGCCCGAGGGCATCCGGTTCGAGGTGCAGGCCCCGACCCGCTTCGTCGTGCACGGCATCGACAAGCAGCTGGTCGGCGAGGTCTCCGCCAAGATTCGCGGGCTGCGCAAGCCGGACCCCTACAAGGGCAAGGGCGTGCGCTACCAGGGCGAGGTCGTTCGCCGCAAGGTCGGGAAGACCGGGAAGTAGGTAGACAGACATGGCAGTGAGCCTCAGCGCCAGCGCGCGTCGGCGGACGGCCAAGCTCCGCCGCCACGTTCGTGTGCGCAAGAAGGTGTCGGGCACCCCGGTCCGCCCGCGTCTCGTCGTCACCCGGTCCTCGCGGCACATCTACGCCCAGGTCATCGACGACGTCGCCGGGCACACGTTGGCCTCGGCCTCCACGCTGGAGGACGGTCTGCGCGCCTCCGAGGGGGACAAGAGCGCCAAGGCCCGCGAAGTCGGCCGCCTCGTCGCGGAGCGTGCCCGCGCCGCCGGGATCGAGGCCGTGGTGTTCGACCGCGGTGGTCGCACCTACCACGGCCGGATCGCCGCGTTGGCGGACGCGGCCCGCGAAGGCGGGCTGAACTTCTGATGACCACAGCTACTAGGGAGATGTTCTAGATGCCAGGCCAGCAGCGCCGCGGAGGCGGCTCCGGCGGTTCCGACCGCCGCGAGCGCCGCGACCGTTCGGGCGGTGGCCCGGCGCAGGAGAAGACCGCTTATGTCGAGCGAGTCGTCGCCATCAACCGGGTGGCGAAGGTCGTGAAGGGTGGGCGCCGCTTCAGCTTCACGGCGCTCGTCGTCGTCGGTGACGCGGACGGGACCGTCGGCGTCGGCTACGGCAAGGCCAAGGAGGTCCCGGCGGCCATCGCCAAGGGGGTCGAGGAGGCCAAGAAGCACTTCTTCAAGGTCCCGCGGATCGGCTCCACCATCCCGCACCCGGTGCAGGGTGAGGACGCCGCCGGTGTCGTGCTGCTCAAGCCGGCCTCGCCGGGTACCGGTGTCATCGCCGGTGGCCCGGTGCGTGCGGTGCTGGAGTGCGCCGGTGTGCACGACGTGCTGTCGAAGTCGCTGGGGTCCTCGAACCCGATCAACATCGTGCACGCGACCGTCGCGGCGCTGCGCGGGCTGATGCGGCCTGAGGAGATCGCCGCTCGTCGTGGGCTGCCGCTGGAGGACGTCGCTCCGCCGGCTATGCTTCGCGCGCGGGCGGCTGGGGTCGGTGCGTAATGGCGAAGCTGCGCATCACCCAGATCCGCTCCGAGATCGGCGGAACCCGCAACCAGCGTGAGACGCTGCGGACGCTGGGTCTGCGCCGTATCAACGGCAGCACTGTTCGTGAGGATCGTCCCGAGGTTCGTGGGATGATCGCTACCGTGACCCATCTCGTGCGGGTCGAGGAGGTGGACTCCTGATGGCCGAGCAGACGCTCGAGAAGGCGGATTCCGCCGGCGCCCAGGAGCCCCGTGCGCTCGGGCTGAAGGTCCATCACCTTCGCCCGGCGCCTGGTGCCCACAAGAAGAAGCAGCGGGTGGGCCGCGGTGAGGGTTCCAAGGGAAAGACCGCGGGGCGTGGTACGAAGGGTTCCAAGGCCCGCAAGCAGGTTCCGGCCCGCTTCGAGGGTGGCCAGATGCCACTGCATATGCGGGTTCCGAAGCTGAAGGGCTTCCGTAACCGTTTCCGTACCGAGTACCAGGTGGTGAACGTCGCCACGATCGAGGAGCTGTTCCCCGAGGGCGGCACGGTCGGCGTCGACGAGCTGGTGGCCGCTGGCGCCGTCCGCTCGAAGTCGTTGGTGAAGGTCCTCGGCGACGGGGAGATCGGCGTGGCGGTTCAGGTCACCGCGCACGCTTTCTCCGGCTCGGCCA
Source organism: Parafrankia irregularis (assembly GCF_001536285.1). Classification (NCBI taxonomy): domain Bacteria; kingdom Bacillati; phylum Actinomycetota; class Actinomycetes; order Frankiales; family Frankiaceae; genus Parafrankia; species Parafrankia irregularis. The sequence continues at coordinate 359,031 of NZ_FAOZ01000002.1, forward strand.
AGCAGAAGATCGAGGCCGCCGGCGGCAGCGTCACCCAGGTCTGACAGCGCCTCGGGACGGGCGTACCCACGCCCGTCCCGAGGCGTTCGTGCTTTGCCGGGCCGCGCGGCGAGGTGGTTGTAAGCACATCTCGCCGCGTGACCCGGGCAGGACAGGCCACTGTACGGATACCGGCACACGCCGGCTCGGCAGTGGTTTGGGCTTGGCGTGGTTTGGCAGTGGTTTGCTCACCGGGATCCCGGTACACCAGTGCCTACCGCGCGTGATGTCCGGACGAGTGAGCCTCAGGTGCTGTTAGAGTCGCCTCACCGCGTACGGTCCGCTTCCAGGGCCGCCGGAGATCTGCACCAAACGCCGCGCCGTCCCGTCAGCCGTAGGAACAGCAGGAGGAGACGTGCTCACCGCCTTCACGCGGGCCTTCCGCACGCCCGACCTGCGGAAGAAGCTGCTCTTTACCGCAGGCATCGTCGTCCTGTTCCGGCTGGGCAGCGTCATGCCGTCGCCCGGCGTCTCCACAGCGGCGGTGAACTCCTGTCTGGATGCGGCCAGCGAGGACAGCAGCAACGTCTACTCGCTGATCAACCTGTTCAGCGGTGGTGCACTCCTGCAGCTGTCGGTCTTCGCGCTCGGCATCATGCCGTACATCACGTCGAGCATCATCATCCAGCTGCTCGTCGTGGTCATCCCGCGGCTTGAGCAGCTGAAGAAGGAAGGCAGTTCGGGTGAGCAAAAGCTCACTCAGTACACCCGTTATCTGACGATCGCGCTGGGGGTTCTGCAGGCCACCGGCATCGTGGCGCTGGCGCGCAGCGGTCGGCTCTTCCCGAGCTGTAGCGCCGCCATCATTCCGGACACCAGCCTCTTCCGTATCGCCACCATCGTGATCACGATGACCGCCGGCACGTCGGTCATCATGTGGATGGGTGAGCTGATCACGGCCCGCGGCGTGGGTAACGGCATGTCGCTGCTGATCTTCACCTCGATCGCCGCGCAGCTGCCCTCGCAGGGCGGGCGCATCCTCCAGGTCGCCGGCGGCCTCGTCTTCGGCCTGGTGATCCTGCTGGGCCTCGCGATCGTCGTGTTCGTCATCTTCGTCGAGCAGTCGCAGCGTCGGATCCCCGTCCAGTACGCGAAGCGCCTCATCGGGCGCCGCATGTACGGCGGGACCTCGACCTATCTGCCGATCAAGGTGAACCAGGCCGGCATCATCCCGGTCATCTTCGCCTCGTCGCTCCTTCAGCTCCCGCAGCTGCTGGGCCAGGTGTGGAGCAACCAGACATTCCAGGATTTCGAGCAGCGCTACCTCTCCCGCGGTGACCACCCGCTCTATCTCGTGGCCTACGGCGCGCTGATCATCTTCTTCACGTACTTCTACGTCGCGATCACCTTCAATCCGACGGAGGTCGCGGACAACATGAAGAAGTACGGCGGGTTCATCCCGGGGATCCGGCCCGGCCGCCCGACGGCCGAATACCTGGACCACGTGCTGTCCCGCATCACCCTCCCTGGCTCGTTGTTCCTGGGGGTCATCACGGTGTTGCCGTTGGCGCTTCTCAACCTGACCAAGGACCAGCCCTTCCCGTTCGCTGGTACGTCGGTGCTGATCATGGTGGGAGTGGGGCTGGAAACCGTGAAACAGATTGAAAGCCAGCTGATGCTGCGCAACTACGAAGGATTCCTCCGGTAGTGCGCCTCGTACTGGTCGGACCGCCCGGTGCAGGTAAGGGAACGCAGGCCGCCTTCATAGCCCAGGCGAGGTCCATTCCGAAGATCTCGACCGGTGACATCTTCCGGGCGAACGTGCGCGAAGGCACCGAGCTGGGCGTCCTGGCGAAGACCTACATGGATGCCGGTGACCTCGTCCCTGACGAGATCACCATCGGTATGGTGCGCAACCGGCTCGCCGAGGACGACGCGGTCAAGGGCTTCCTCCTGGACGGCTTCCCCCGTAACGTGCCGCAGGCCGAGGTGCTCGGCGGCATGCTGGACGAGATGGGCACCCGCCTCGACGTCGTGCTTGAGCTCGTCGTCGACGACGACGAGGTGGTGCGCCGGCTCTCCGGTCGCCGCACCTGCCGCAACTGCGGGCACATCTGGCATCTCGACTTCGATCCGCCCCGCGACGAAGGGGTCTGCGACCGCTGCTCGGGTGAGCTGTTCCAGCGGGACGACGACCGTTCGGAGACCGTTCGCCACCGCCTGGAGGTGTACGCGGAGCAGACAGCTCCGCTCGTCGCCTACTACGCGGCCAAGGGCGTTCTCATCGGTATCGACGCGACCGGGCCGGTGGACAACGTGACCGATCGCGCGTTGGACGCACTGCGCCACTACGCCGACTGACGCCACTACGCCGACTGATCCGGGTCGCAGACCCCTGCCGGCGGATGGGCGGGCCGACTGCTCGGGCTGGAGCGGTCGGCACCGGCGCGGGGCGCCTGGTCACGAACCGGGCGGCCCGGACTCGACCGCGGCCCCGTCGCGGCGGCTCCGGGCGGTTATCGTCGAGGAAGAGGTGGGGCCTGTCGGCGCGGAAGCCTGTTCCCGCGGGGGCTGGCTCGCCTCCCGGCGCCGGGAGGCGATGACCGGGCCTGCGGAGCCGGAGCCGGCCGCCCAGGGCCCACCGGCCCTGCCCCGTGGCGGCATGCTCCCAGTGGCACTGACGGCTCGGCTGGGTTGCTGAACAGGGCGAACACTACTGAGGACGGGACCGGTCAGACCGTGGCACGACGAGAGCATGTCCAGATCAAGACGGCATCTGAGATCGCCAAGATGCGGGTGGCCGGGCTGCTCGTCGCGAAAACCCTGGCCAAGCTGCGGGAAGCGGTCGCGCCCGGGGTCACCACGGCCGATCTGGACGAACTCGCGGAGAAGACGATCCGCGCCGACGGAGGCATTCCGTCCTTCAAGGGCTACGCCCACCCGCCCTACCCCGCGTCGATCTGCAGCTCGGTGAACAACGAGGTCGTGCATGCGATCCCGAGCCGGCGGCGGGTGCTGCGCGAAGGCGACATCGTCTCGATCGACTGCGGAGCGATCGTCGACGGCTGGCACGGCGACTCGGCGATCACCGTCCCAGTCGGCGAGGTGGCCCCCGAGGTACTCGACATGCTGCGGGTCTGTGACGAGGCGCTGTGGCGGGGCCTGGCGGCCGCCCAGCTCGGCGGCAGGCTTACCGACATCAGCAACGCGGTGGAGCGCCACGTCACCCCGCATGGCTACGGCATCGTGGACCACTACGGCGGTCACGGCATCGGCACGGAGATGCACCAGCCGCCGCACGTGCTGAACTACGGCCGGCCTGGGCGCGGCCTGAAGCTGGTCGAGGGAGTGGCGCTGGCCATCGAGCCGATGATCACTCTCGGTTCGCCGGACACGGTGATTCTCTCGGACGAGTGGACGGTCGCGACGAAGGACGGGTCGCTCGCCGCCCACACCGAGCACTCGGTGGCGGTGACTCCGCGCGGGCCGTGGGTTCTGACCGAGCCGGATGGCGGCGTGGCGCGGTTCGCCGCGCTCGGTGTGGCCTGCGGCCAGCCGGCTGACGCCCCGACCGGCTGACCGGCCGACGCCGCGCGGCCGGCGGGGCGCCACGGCCCGCGGACGCCTCGACGGGTTGGTGGCCCCGGGTGGTCGACGGTCACGAGGGCGCGGGCTGAGGTCGGCGGGCCCCCTGTTGGCCCTTGACGGGCCGGGCACGTACACTCAGGAGTCGACGGTCTCAAGCGTTGTCGGTGTTCGTCGTTCACACGGCGAGCCCGCGCGGTGACCTGGCGCGATGACCTCGCGTGGTGCTCTCTGGGGTGCGGCGCCGGTCCATACGGGTCGGGGTCCATCAGGGGCAGGGTCCGTCATCCCAAGCGTCGACGTCAGGACAGCGGAGGACATGCCGAAGAAGGACGGGGCCATCGAGATCGAAGGCCGAGTAGTGGAGCCGCTCCCGAACGCGATGTTCCGGGTGGAGCTCCAGAACGGTCATCGCGTTCTCGCCCACATCAGTGGCAAGATGCGCCAGCACTACATCCGTATCCTCCCGGAGGACCGGGTGGTGGTGGAGCTCTCGCCATACGACCTGTCCCGCGGTCGCATCGTCTACCGCTACAAGTAGTCGTCATCCCACCAGCAAGCGCGGCCCACAGCTGCGTGTGGAGGTTCTCGCGGCCGTGAAGGTCAAGCCGAGCGTCAAGAAGATCTGCGACAAGTGCAAGGTGATCCGCCGTCACGGGCGTGTCATGGTCATCTGCGACAACCTGCGTCACAAGCAGCGCCAGGGCTGATGACTGGGCGTTTTCCATCGTCGACCCGGCGCCGCGGCTCCTTGGCCGTGCACCTCGAGATGGAAAAGGCTCACTGGCGGCGGGCCTGAGTTCGCCGCCGACAATCGGCAGGTTCGCAGCCTGCCAGCAGAAGCGACACCAGACCGCATCATGCGGTTCCACCCCCGGTCGGAGGCCGGGGCCTCGTCGACTACGGGCTGATTTTCGCCGTCAGGCGTGGTCGTCCCGGCGAGGAGGGTGTCGCCCGAGACCTCCGGATGCAGGAAGGAACCATCGCGTCATGGCACGCCTGTCAGGTGTCGACCTTCCCCGCGAGAAGCGGGTCGAGATCGCACTGACCTACATCTTCGGGATCGGCCGTAGCCGTTCCAAGGAGACTCTCGCCGCCACCGGCGTCAACCCGGACACCCGGGTTCGCGACCTCACCGACGAAGAGGTCCAGAAGCTCCGGGAGTGGATCGACGCGAACTACCGCGTCGAGGGTGACCTCAACCGCGAGATCAAGCAGGACATTCGCCGCAAGATGGAGATCGGCTGCTACCAGGGTCTCCGTCATCGCCGCAACCTTCCCGTCCACGGCCAGCGGACGCACACCAACGCGCGTACCCGCAAGGGCCCGCGCCGCGCCATCGCCGGGAAGAAGAAGGCCGGCAAGAAGTAGTCATCGGTTCCGCTCGGGCCACTTTCGCCTTCGCGCCGGCCCGGGCGTCACGACCGCTGACCGACGACCTCGTAGACGGAGACCACGGGTTATGCCTCCCAAGACACGCGCCGCCGGCGTCAAGAAAGTCCGGCGCAAGGAAAAGAAGAACGTTGCCCACGGGCACGCTCACATCAAGAGCACGTTCAACAACACGATCGTCTCGATCACGGACCCCAGTGGCAACGTGATCTCCTGGGCCTCGGCCGGCCACGTCGGCTTCAAGGGCTCCCGCAAGTCCACCCCGTATGCCGCGCAGATGGCCGCCGAGAACGCGGCCCGCAAGGCGCAGGAGCACGGGATGCGCAAGGTTGACGTCTTCGTCAAGGGCCCCGGCTCCGGCCGGGAGACCGCGATCCGTTCGCTGCAGGCCGCTGGCCTGGAAGTCGGCGCGATCCAGGACGTCACCCCCACCCCGCACAACGGCTGCCGCCCGCCGAAGCGTCGCCGGGTCTGAGCTCCGCGCCAGGGATACGAGAGAGAAGGACGAGCATGGCCCGTTACACCGGCGCGGACTGCAAGCGTTGCCGCCGCGAGAAGACGAAGCTGTTCCTCAAGGGCAGCAAGTGCGAGACCCCGAAGTGCCCGATCGAGATCCGGCCGTACCCGCCGGGCGAGCACGGCCGCGGGCGCACCAAGGACTCCGAGTACCTGCTCCAGAAGCGCGAGAAGCAGAAGTGCGCGCGCATCTACGGCGTCCTGGAGAAGCAGTTCCGGGGCTACTACGACGAGGCGAACCGCCGTGCCGGCAAGACCGGTGACGAGCTGCTGAAGATCCTCGAGTCCCGGCTCGACAACGTGGTTTACCGGGGTGGCTTCGCGCCGTCCCGCGACGCCGCGCGCCAGGCTGTCCGGCACGGTCACGTGCAGGTCAACGGGCGCAAGGTCGACATCCCGAGCTACCGGGTCACCGAGAACGACATCGTCGAGATCGCGCCGAAGTCGCGTGAGCTCACGCCGTTCATCGTGGCCCGTGAGACCGCGGGGACCGGGCGTACCGTCCCGCCGTGGATCGAGGCCATCCCGAGCCAGATGCGGCTGCTCGTCCACTCGCTGCCCGCGCGCCAGGTGATCGACACCCAGGTGCAGGAGCAGCTGATCGTCGAGCTTTACTCGAAGTAGTCGTGAGATCCGGCGTCGGCCCTGTGCCGGCGCCGGATTCGCGTCGGCACCCGGTCCGGGGGCTCGTCCCGGCCTGTCGGTGACCGGGCGTACTGTTGACAGGCACGGGGATGGACCGATGTCCCTGTGTCAACCCCCGTTGGGGGCTTCCACGGCGTCATATGGCGGTCGCCGTGTCCGGAAGGAAGATCTCATGCTGATCGCTCAGCGTCCCACCCTCGTCGAGGATCCGATCACGGAGTTCCGGTCACGTTTCGTGATCGAGCCTCTGGAGCCGGGCTTCGGCTACACCCTCGGGAACTCGCTGCGCCGCACGTTGCTGTCCTCGATCCCGGGCGCCTCCGTGACGAGCATCCGGGTGGACGGTGTCCTCCACGAGTTCTCGACGGTCCCCGGGGTGAAGGAGGACGTCACCGACCTGATCCTGAACCTGAAGGAACTGGTCGTCAGCTCCGACAACGACGAGCCGACGGTGATGTACCTGCGCAAGCAGGGCCCTGGTGACGTCACCGCGGCGGACATCGCCCCGCCGGCCGGCGTCGAGGTGCACAACCCCGACCTGCACCTGGCCACCCTCAACGACAAGGGCAAGCTCGAGATCGAGCTGACCGTCGAGCGGGGCCGTGGCTACGTCAGCGCCGCGCAGAACAAGCAGCCTGGCCAGGAGATCGGGCGCATTCCGATCGACTCGATCTACTCGCCGGTGCTGAAGGTCACCTACAAGGTCGAGGCGACCCGTGTCGAGCAGCGCACGGACTTCGACCGGCTCATCGTCGACGTCGAGACCAAGCAGTCGATCTCGCCGCGGGATGCGATGGCCAGCGCCGGTAAGACCCTCGTCGGCCTGTTCGGGCTGGCTCAGGAGCTCAACGCCGAGGCGGAAGGCGTCGACATCGGCCCGTCCGCGGCGGACGCCGCCCTGGCCGCCGACCTGGCGCTGCCGATCGAGGAGATGGACCTGACCGTCCGCTCCTACAACTGCCTCAAGCGCGAGGGCATCCACACCATCGGTGAGCTGGTGTCCCGCAGCGAGGCGGATCTGCTCGACATCCGCAACTTCGGGCAGAAGTCGATCGACGAGGTGAAGACGAAGCTGGGTGCCATGGGCCTGCAGCTCAAGGACTCCCCGCCCGGGTTCGACCCGCGTCAGGCGGTCGACACCTACGGCACCGACACGTACAACCCGTCGTTCTCCGACCCGTCCGACGACGGTCGCGAGTTCGTCGAGACCGAACAGTACTGATCCGACCGTGCGTCCCGGGGCCCCGATTCGGTCGGAGCCCCGGGCGTACGTCGACCGGGAGCCCAGCCGTGCTTCCCGGCGGCGCCCGGAGAACAGCGAAAGGAACGAGGAGCACCCATCATGCCCACGCCAACCAAGGGCGCCCGGCTCGGCGGTAGTCCCGCACATGAGCGGCTGCTGCTGGCCAACCTCGCCACCGCGCTGTTCGAGCACGGTGGCATCACGACCACTGAGGCCAAGGCGCGCCGGCTGCGCCCGTACGCCGAGCGCCTGGTCACCCACGCGAAGCGCGGTGACCTGCACGCACGGCGCAGGGTCATGCGGGTCGTCCGGAACAACTCGGTCGTCCACACCCTCTTCACGGAGATCGGCCCGCGCTACGCGGACCGCAACGGTGGCTACACCCGCATCGTGAAGCTGGGCCCGCGCCGTGGCGACGCCGCTCCGATGGCGCGCATCGAACTGGTCGAGGCGCTGACCGTCGGCCAGTCGGCGGTCGCGGAGGCCGAGCGCGCCCGCGGTACCCGGTTCGCGGCCCGCAAGGCGCCGACCGGTGCGACCGCCGAGGCGGCCGACGACCTGAAGAACGAGTCGCCGACCGCCGCCGCGGTCGCGGCCGAGGCGCAGGCCGCCGACACCGCACCCGAGGCGGAGTCCTCCGAGACCCAGGGCGACGCGAAGCCGGAGAGCTGAGCTCGCAGCGCAGGTTCGTTCGCAACAGCAGAAGCCCGTCGCCCGTGGGGCGGCGGGCTTCTGCTCTGCCGCTGGTGGAGCACCTGAGGGAGCTCTGTGAGCCAGAAGTCCGCGACGATGCTCCCGACGGTTGCACAGGGGGGAGGCCCGCTCATGAACCCGGCCGACGGACTGCTCCGACTACGGCTGGACCTCGCCTACGACGGCACGCCCTTCGCCGGCTGGGCGCGCCAGCCGGGCCAGCGCACCGTGCAGGGCGACGTCGAGGACGCGCTGATGCGGGTGGCGAGGCTGCCAGCGGTCCGGCTCACGGTCGCGGGCCGCACCGACTCCGGTGTGCACGCGATCGGCCAGGTGGCGCACGTCGACCTTCCCGCGGGAACTCCCGTCGGCGGGCTCGCCCGCAGGCTCAACGGCGTGCTCGACCGCGCCGTGCGGGTGAAGGGTCTCGCTCCTGCCCCGCCGGGCTTCGACGCCCGGTTCTCCGCGTTGTCCCGCCGGTACGTCTACCGGATCACGGACGCGCCGTTCGGGGCGGATCCGCTGCGTCGGTTCGACACTCTGGCCACGCCGCGCCCGCTGGACGTCCCCGCGATGGCCGAGGCCGCGTTGCTGCTGCTGGGGGAGCACGACTTCGCCGCGTTCTGTCGACGACGGGAGGGTGCGACGACGGTGCGGACCCTGCTGCGCCTGGATGTCTCCCGAGTGGAGGGCGTCATCCAGGCCGATGTCGAGGCGGACGCGTTCTGCCACTCGATGGTGCGCGCGCTGGTCGGCGCGCTAGTGGCGGTTGGAGAAGGCCGCCACCGACCGGAGTGGGCGGCTGCCGTGCTCGGACGGGGCGTGCGTGATTCAGGGGTCACGGTGCTGCCCGCCCACGGCCTGACACTGGTCGAGGTCAGGTACCCGCCGGACGCTCTGCTCGCCGCCCGGGCCCAGGTGACCCGAGCGGTGCGCGTCCCGACGTCCGCCTCGGGCTGACACCTGCGTGTTGCCGGGCGCGCCCCGGCAGGGCTGCCGGGGCGGCGCTCAGCCTGGCTGGCGCGGGCCCGATCAGCGGGTGCTGGCGCCCGCTGCCGGAGCCGGCGCGGGTGACACGGTCCCGGTCGGGGCAGTGCCTCCGGCGCCACTGCTGCTGCCGGCGCCACTGCTGCCCGCGCTGCCGGTGACCATGCGCTGGGCGATGGGCTCCTTGGCGATCAGGCCCAGATCGGTGATGGCGCTGCGCAGCGCAACGTCGTCGGCCGCGCCCTGGCTGCCGTCGACATAGGCGAGCTGGGTGAGGATCATGTAGTGGCCACTCGCGATCGCGGCGCGCCACGAGTTGTCCCCGTTCGGGCCGGTGATCCGCGCGTCGCGCACCGAACCCTCCGGGATCGGCACCGGCGCGACGCCGCCCCTGCGCTCAGCCGCGATGGTGGCCGCGGACTGCGCGGTGCTCTGCTCGTCCAGCACGAACACGGACATCCCCGCGAGCACCTGCTTCTCGCCGGCCGCAGGCGTGCTCAGGTACATCGCCCGGACGAGCTGGGTGCACCTGCCGTCCTTGAGCGCGGTGGTGAGCTCCCCGCTCAGGTCCGGGCAGCCGTCGACGACAGTGCCGGCGATCCGGGTGTACGTCCGCCCCTGGACGGTGACCTCCTTGTCCGGGAAGAACTCGTTCGAACCCACCGGCCGGGAGTCGGAGCTGGCGCTGTTGATGAAGTTCGGGTCGACGGTCGGGGTCGCGGGCCGGGGGTCCTCGGTGGCCGAGGTGTCGCCCCTGGTCAGCATGGCCACCGCGACCACGGCGACGAGGGTGAGCACGACAGCGGTCGCCACGGCGACCAGAGCGCGGGGGCGCCGCCGCGTCGGTGCGTACTCCGCCGGGATCCGGAATCGGCCGGCCGCCTCCGACGGCTCCTCGGGTTCATCCTCGTCGTCCCGCGCGTTCGGGCCGTGCTGGTCGTACTGGGCATCCTGGGCGGCCCGCTGGCGGCTCAGCGCGACCTGCAGGCGGGCTGGCCTGGCACGCCCTGAGGCCTCGCCGCGGCCGTCCGCCACGGATGCCTCGCCGCCGCCGTCGGCGCCGGCGGTGCGGGAGCGCGGGCGCGGTTCGTCCTCGGGGTAGGGCGTGGCCGCGGGGATGGCGAGTGGGCCGGTCGGGTGCTCCGATTCCGGCCCGGCCGGCCGGCTGGCGGCCGGGGACAGGTCCGCGGTCGTCGCACTGTCAGGAGCCGCCGGACGCTCTGGCAGCGTCGGCAGCGGGCTGGTCGCGGCCCGGAGATGGAAGGAGTAGCCCTTGGTCTCCTCAGGGCCCGCGCCGCCGGCCACCGGCTGGCCGCCGGTCGGCGGCCCGATCCGGATGCCCCCGGAGGAGGGCTCCGCGCCCGGCCAGCCCGCTGCGACCTGGTCGGCCCGGGGACCCGCGGGCGGATACGCGGCGACCGGGTAGCCCCCCTGCTGCTGGCCGGCGAGGGGATAGGCCCCGGTCGCGTAGGTCGGCATGGGACCGAACAGCGGGTCGTCGACCGGTGGGGTCCAGCCGCCGGTCGGCGGCGCGCCGTCGTCAGGCCCGACCTGGCCGGGCTGCCCGGACAGGTCGAACTGAGCGGGCGAGCCGAACGGAACGGGCGAACCGGGATCCGGCGGGCCGGGCACAGGAGCCGCCTGTGGCGCGGGTCCCGGGTAGGGCGGGCCGCCGGCCACTGTGAACGAGTCGTTGTCCGCGGGTTCGGGTGGCATGTGCCCTCCTCACTCATCCCCCCAGGCCCGCAGCCGGCGAGGCGTCCCGATGTCGTCGTCGCTGTCGTGACGGGTCGGGCCTCGGCTGCGGAGCAGTTCTCGACTCCTCGCGCGCGGTTCAGACGCGTCCGGCTGGATCGGGTGAGAATATCCGAACACGGCATATGCCCATGTCGGGGCGCTGCTCGGAGGAAGTGTGCGGCAGCGGTGCCCTCGCAAGCGTTGTCGAGGGGGCCTTCGGTCCGGTACGACCGATCGCCTGGTAACCTCAAAGACTGCTGCGGACCTCCAGCCTCGTGCGGATCAGCCCGGTCGATCAGGTCATGCTCAACTGCGTGCTGATTAACTCCATGCTGATGGACTCATGGTGCTGAGGTCAGCCCATACTTCTGGCAGTGCACCTCGCTCCGCGGTGTTTCGCGCCCCGCGGAGCACAAGCTGGCGACACCCCGACGATCTCCCCGTGAGATCGTCCGAACGAGAAGGCAGACCTGTGCGCACGTACCAGCCCAAGCCCGCGGACGTACAGCGCGCGTGGCACGTCATCGATGCCACCGACGTCGTGCTCGGTCGGCTGGCCAGCCAGGCTGCCCAGCTCCTGCGCGGCAAGCACAAGCCGTACTTCGCCCCGCACATCGACACCGGTGACTTCGTCGTCGTCATCAACGCCGGCAAGGTCGCGATGACCGGCAACAAGCGCGAGCAGGCCCAGTACCACCGGCACTCGGGCTTCCCGGGCGGTCTGCGCAGCACCTCCTACGGCGAGCTGCTCGACACGCGCCCGCACGTGATCGTCGAGCGGGCGATCCGTGGGATGCTGCCGCACAACCGGCTCGGTCGTGCGCAGGGCAGCAAGCTGAAGGTCTACGCGGGGCCGACGCACCCGCACCAGGCCCAGCAGCCGGTCCCCTACGAGATCAAGCAGGTCGCGCAGTAGTCGCGGTTCTGGTTTCAGACAAGGAAGGAACGCGACGTGGCTGTCGTGACCGACGCCCAGGGTAACCCCCGCGCTACCGGGCGGCGCAAGGAAGCCGTCGTCCGGGTGCGGCTGCTCCCGGGGACGGGCAACTGGAGCCTCAACGGGCGCACGCTCGAGGAGTACTTCCCGAACAAGGTCCACCAGCAGCTCGTGAACGAGCCGCTGAAGATCCTGGAGCGGGCCGAGTCCTTCGACGTGGTGGCCATCCTGCACGGTGGTGGCGTGTCGGGGCAGGCGGGCGCGCTGCGCCTGGCCATCGCCCGGGCGCTGATCGTCGCCGACGAGGAGTCCCGCCCGGCGCTCAAGAAGGCCGGCTTCCTGACCCGGGATGCCCGGATCAAGGAGCGCAAGAAGTACGGCCTCAAGAAGGCCCGTAAGGCGCCTCAGTACAGCAAGCGCTGACGCAGCACCGGCCCGCGGTCCTCACAGCCCGGGCCGGTGTCCCGGCCCGGCAGGTGCATCCTGCCGGGCCGTAGGCGTGAGATTGTCCTTTGCGGATCTGTCCTTTGCCGATCTCCGCGCGGTGTGCCGACAGCGCCCGCCGGTGCCGTTGCAACTTCAGGGGAGGCCTCAATGGCGAGGCTTTTCGGTACCGATGGCGTCCGTGGCGTCGCCAACGCGGACCTGACGGCCCAGCAGGCACTTGAGCTTGCTTCGGCCGCGGTCGAGGAGGTCGCCGCGCGGGACGCCTCCCCGCAGCGGCCGGTGGACGGCGTACCGGTGGCCCGGGCCGCCTCGTCGGCGGACCACCGCCCTGTCGTCATCGTCGGCCGGGACACCCGCCCATCCGGCGAGTTTCTCGAGGCTGCTGTTGTGGCCGGTCTGGCCAGCTCCGGTGCCGACGTCGTGCGGATCGGCGTGGTGCCGACCCCGGTGGTCTCCTATGTGGTTGCGCAGACGGGCGCCGATCTCGGCGTGATGCTGTCCGCCAGCCACAACCCGATGCCCGACAACGGGATCAAGCTCTTCGCCGCCGGGGGCCTCAAACTGCCCGACGAGGTCGAGGACGCGATCGAACGGCGGATGGCCGGCCCGCTCACCCGCCGCCCGGTGGGAGCAGAGGTCGGTCGGGTCCGTGACGACGTCACGCTCGTGAACGGCTATGTCGACCACCTGCTCGCGAGCCTGCCAGGCGGGCCGGGCAGCCTGCAGGGCCTGAAGGTCGTGGTGGACTGCGCCCAGGGCGCCGCCTCCGACCTCGCGCCCCGGGTGCTGCGGGCCGCCGGGGCTGACGTGATCGCCCTGCACGCGGACGGCGACGGCCTGCGCATCAACGACCGCTCCGGCGCGACCCACCTGGACAGCCTGCGCGACGCCGTCCGCCTGCACGGCGCGGACGTGGGTATCGCCCACGACGGTGACGCCGACCGCTGCCTGGCCGTCGACGCGCTGGGCGAGATCGTCGACGGTGACCAGATCCTGGCCATCTGTGCCGTGGCACTCGCCGAGCGCGGTGAGCTGGGTAACGGCACCGTGGTCGTCACCATCATGTCGAACCTCGGGTTCCACCACGCGATGCGCGAGGCCGGAATCAACGTGGTCACCACCCCGGTCGGGGACCGCTATGTGCTCGAGGCGATGCGGTCGGGCTCGTATTCGCTGGGCGGCGAGCAGAGCGGCCATGTCGTCTTCCTGCGGCACGCCGGTACCGGCGACGGGCTGTTGACCGCCCTGCAGGTTCTCGGCCGGATGGCGGAGAAGGGCCAGCCGCTCGACGAGCTGGCGAAGGTGATGACCAGGCTGCCGCAGGTCCTCGTGAACGTTCGCGGGGTCGACCGGTCGCGGGCCGGGACGTCGGAGGAGCTGCGCGCCGCGGTGGCGGAGGCGGAGGCGGAGCTCGGGAACAGCGGGCGGGTGCTACTGCGCCCGTCGGGCACCGAGCCACTGGTCCGGGTGATGGTCGAGGCGCCGACCGACCAGCTCGCCCGTTCGCTCGCGGACCGGCTCGCGGATGTCGTCCAGCGTGCCCTGCGCTGAACTGGCCCGTCCTGCGTCCCTGAACTCGCCCGTCCTGCGTCGGCGGGCAGGCGTGACGGGGATCTTCCAGGCGGCGGATGCGCCAACCCGCTGTGACGGGACGCGCGCGGCTTCCGTCCGACATCCGCGGTGTCCCAGTGGTCTATGCGCGGTACCCGGACCGGACTGCGTACGCTGAGCAACATGTGCGGGATCATTGGGTACGTCGGTGAGCAGCCGGCCCTTGAGGTCGTGCTGAGCGGACTGCGCCGGTTGGAATACCGCGGCTACGACTCGGCGGGCGTCGCCGTCGTCGGCGGTGGGGTGCTGCGTACCGCGCGCCGCGCCGGCCGGCTGGCGAATCTGGAGAAGGTCCTCGACGAGAGCGGCGAGCAGATGCCCGGGACGACGGGCATGGGGCACACCCGGTGGGCGACCCATGGCGGTCCCACCGACGTGAACGCGCACCCCCACACCGACTGCACCGGTGCGGTCGCCGTGATCCACAACGGGATCATCGAGAACTTCGCCGAACTGCGAGCGGAACTCGAGGCCGCGGGCCATGAGCTGAGCAGCGAGACCGACACCGAGGTCGTCGCACATCTGCTGGAGATCGAGATCGCCCGTGCGGCCGCCGCGGGCCCCGCGGCGTCATCGGTGTCGCCGGTATCGCCGGTGTCGGCGTCGTCGTCGGGGTCCGGGCAGCGGGTCGCGTCGGCGCACCCGGTCACCGAGGCCCTGCGGGTGGTGTGCCGCCGGCTGAGGGGCGCCTTCACGCTGGTCGTCCTGCATCAGGACCATCCCGGCGTGGTGGTCGGGGCGCGCCGTAACAGTCCGCTCGTCGTCGGCCTCGGTGTCGGGGAGGCCTTCCTGGCCAGCGATGTCTCCGCGTTCATCGCGCACACCCGGGAGGCGCTGGAGATCGGTCAGGACCAGGTCGTCGAGGCCCGTCCGGACGGTGTGACCGTCTACGACTTCGACGGCACCCCGGTCGAGGGCCGTCGGTATCACGTCGACTGGGACGCGAGCGCGGCGGAGAAGGGCGGCTTCCCGTACTTCATGCTCAAGGAGATCAGCGAGCAGCCCGAGGCGCTCGCTGACACCCTGCGCGGGCGGCTTTCCAACGAGGGCGCGATCGTCCTGGACGAGGAGCGTCTCTCCGACCAGGACTTTCGCGACATCGACAAGGTCTTCATCGTTGCCTGCGGGACGGCCTACCACGCCGGGCTGATCGCCAAGTACGCCATCGAGCACTGGACGCGGCTGCCCTGCGAGGTCGAGATGGCCTCGGAGTTCCGCTACCGGGATCCGGTGCTCGACCGGTCGACCCTCGTCATCGCGATCAGCCAGAGCGGGGAGACGCTTGACACCCTGATGGCGGTCAAGCACGCCCGCGAGCAGAAGGCCCGGGTGCTGGCGATCTGCAACACCAACGGCTCGACGATCCCGCGGGAGTCGGACGCCGTCCTGTACACCCGCTGTGGCCCCGAGGTCGGTGTCGCGGCGACGAAGACGTTCCTGGGGCAGGTCGCGGCCTGCCTGCTCGTCGGTCTGTTCCTGGCCCAGACCAGGGGCGTCCTGTACGGCGACGAGGTCGCGGCCTATGTGGAGCGGCTACAGCGCATGCCGGAGCTGGTGCGCCGCACCCTGGGGACGGTCGAGCCGGTACGCGAGCTCGCCCGCAGCCTGGCAGACGCGAAGGCGGTGCTCTTCCTCGGCCGCCATGTCGGCTACCCGGTCGCCCTCGAGGGCGCGCTCAAGCTCAAGGAACTGGCCTACATGCATGCCGAGGGGTTCCCGGCGGGCGAGCTGAAGCACGGCCCCATCGCGCTCATCGAGCCCGGGCTGCCCGTCGTGGTGGTGGTGCCCTCACCCCGGGGCCGGGCGAACCTGCACGGCAAGGTGGTGTCGAACATCCAGGAGGTCCGGGCCCGCGGAGCGCGCACGATCGTGATCGCCGAGGACGGCGACACCGATGTCGAGCCCTACGCTGATCATCTGATCCGGGTGCCGGCGACGTCCTCGCTGTTCGCGCCGCTGGTCACGACCCTGCCGCTGCAGGTCTTCGCCTGCGAGCTGGCGCTTGCCCGGGGCCTGGACGTCGACCAGCCGCGCAACCTGGCGAAGTCCGTCACGGTCGAGTAGGACCGTGCCCCGGCCGTGGCCGGGGCACGCCCGGGGCTCGCGGTACCGGAGCGGACGCGGGGCTCGCGATTCCGCTCCGGTACCGAGCCGGCTTTCGGGCGCCGCCTGGTGACGACGCCGTCGAACGGTCAGCTCAGATCCTTCGTGGGCCGATCGGACGGGTTCCCGTCGCCGTCGCTGTCGGTCGAGCCGGACTGTGCGGTGCCGGTCGTGCCCGCGTCACCGTCGGTCTGCGTTGCCGCCTCGGGGCCGGCCGGTTCCCCGGCGAGGATGCGGTACAGGTTCCGACGGGTCTCGGTGAGCAGCTCCCGGGCCGCGGCGATCTGGCTGGCATCGCCGGCCTGGGCGACCTGCACCACCGCCGCGCCGACCCCGAAGGCCAGGTTCCGCAGCGCGGACACGTCGTCGTTGGCGCTCGCCGCCGCGGTCTCCCACGGCTTGGGCACGTCGCCACGGGCCTCGACGTGGGCCCGGCCCGCGTCGGTGAGGTGGAACACCCGGCGCCCGTCCCGCTCCTCGGCGCGGACCAGGCCCTCGTCGGCGAGCATCGACAGCACGGGGTAGACCGAACCGGGGCTCGGCCGCCACATGCCACCGCTGCGGTTCGCGAGCTCGCCGATCATCTGGTACCCGTGCATGGGCTCCTCGGCGAGCAGTGCGAGCAGGGCCTCGCGGACGTCGCCGCGGCCAACCCGTGCCCCGCGGCCGAAGCCGGGGCCGGGCGGAAAACCGCGGCCGAACGGCCAGCCGCCCCCGGGCCCGCCCGGTCCGCCGGGACCGAACGGCCCGCCTGCGCCGCCTCGCCCACCGCGGCCGCCGCGGCCGCCATGCCCGCCACGGTCACCTCGGTCGCGTGGCCCGGGGCCGCCGTGCATACGGCTGTGGCGCTCACGGGTGGGGTCGCAGTTCGTTTCGGTGAAGGCCGCCTGGTAGGCGGCGTCGATCAGCCGGGAGGCGCCGAACCTGCGCCAACCCTCCCAGCCGGCTTCCCATCCTGGAATCGCGTACGAACTCATCATGATCTCCTTGATCTTGGGTCGCGTAGTCTCGCGTAAGCTCACGATATATCGCGATCGGACGCCTGGCAAGACCGTCTCCCACCTGGCCGGCGCGCACGCGCGTCGGTTCCGTAGGATTAGAGAATGATCATTTCGGCTTCCGAGGGTGACGGCCACGGCGAGGGTGCGGTCACCCCGCTCGAGGCCGCCTTCGAGGAACGTGCCTGTGCCCAGCGGGCCGGCACGGCCGTCTTCATGGAAGGCGTCAGCCTTGCTCTGCTCGGCCGGGTGGAGCAGCTCCGGATCCGTCCCACCAACGCGTCGGGCACCGTCGATGACGACGGTCACCAGCAGGTCAGCCTGGTGGCTGGCGACGATGGCCCAGGCTCGACCTGTACGTGCTCCGACAGCGCGGGCGGCGTGTTCTGTCGCCATGCCGTAGCGGTCGCCCTGGTTGCCACCGGGTCGGCCGGAATGGCCGACGACGACGATGACGACGAGGAAGGCCACGGTGAGGAGCTCTTCGCCGACGATCCCGTGCACGCGGCCATCAGGGTCTTCCTGAGCCGCGTTCCGCGGGCCGAGCTGGTCGAGACACTCCTCGACGCCGCAGACGAGAGCGACGCCGTCGCCGACGCGCTCTGGGAAGCCACCGTGGCCTGGCACGGCCGTCAGCACGGGGCTGCCTGAGCGCAGCCCGCGAAACCGGGTCGCCCGCGCCGACTCCGCTGCCCTGCCGCCGGGCGGGTCGCCGCACCCGTACGACCGCCCGGGCGTGCGGGGGGCGTGCCCGAGGCGGGAGCATGGCGCCATGCTCGAAGCGCACACCGTCGCCGATGTGCGGGCCGCG
This sequence comes from Parafrankia irregularis, assembly GCF_001536285.1. Lineage (NCBI taxonomy): Bacteria > Bacillati > Actinomycetota > Actinomycetes > Frankiales > Frankiaceae > Parafrankia > Parafrankia irregularis. Next base: position 376,715 of record NZ_FAOZ01000002.1, read on the forward strand.
GAGGCACCGCTGCTTGCCACGCTGCCCGCAGGTGCCCTCATGCAACGGGCTGTGTCCGGATTGGTGGCCCATGTCGGCCGGCGCCTGGGCCGGGTGTACGGGGCCCGGGTCGTCGTCCTCGCCGGTGGCGGCGACAACGGTGGCGACGCGCTGTGGGCCGGTGCCCGGCTCGCCGCGCGGGGCGCGGTTGTCCAGGCACTGGCACCGGGACGGACCCATCCCGAGGGCACGGCCGCCCTGCTCGCCGCGGGTGGCCGCCTGTACCGCACCGGTCCACCCGAGTCCGGCCCACGCGGTGCTGGTTCGGACGCCGCCGCTTCGGATGTTGCTGGTTCGGGTGCTGCTGGTTCGCGCGGTGGCGGTTCGCGTGCTGGCGATTCCCGCGGTGGCCCTTCCCGCGGTGGTGCGAGCCCTGACGGGCTGGGCGGTGACCGGGCCGCGGAGCTGCTCGCCTCGGCGGACATCGTGCTGGACGGCCTGCTGGGTATCGGCGGCCGGGGCGCGCTACGCGATCCGTACGCGGCGCTCACCCGCCTGACACCCACCGCGCGCACGGTTGCCGTCGACGTGCCCAGCGGTGTCGACGCCGACACCGGCGCGGTGGCTGACGGCGCCGTGCGGGCCAGCAGCACGGTCACCTTCGGCACCTACAAGCGTGGTCTGCTGGTGGGACCCGGCGCGACGCACACGGGCCAGGTCGAGCTGGTCGACATCGGGCTGACGCTGCCCGCCGCCGATCTGCGCGCGTTGCGGGACGGTGACGTGGCCCGGCTGCTTCCAGTGCCGCTGGCCACCGATTCGAAGTACACCCGGGGCGTCCTCGGGCTCGTCGGCGGCAGCGACCGCTATCCCGGCGCGGCCGTGCTGGCCGTCGGTGGAGCGTTGCGCGGGGGAGCGGGCTACCTCCGGGTGGCAGCGCAGGCGCGGGCCGCCGATCACGTCCTGCGCGCGCACCCCGAGGCGGTGGTGACGGTGATCGAGCCCGGGGACGCCGACGCGGCGCTCGGTGTGGGCAGGGTCCAGGCGTGGGCGATCGGGCCAGGCCTGCCGGCGGACGAGACCACGGGACGGCTCGTGACCGCACTGCTGGAGCGCACCGACGTCCCGCTGCTGGCCGACGCCGGCGCTTTGGAGCCACTCGCCGCCGTTGTCGCCGCCCGGCCCACCCTGCTGCGGGAGCGAACCGCCCAGGACGGGACGAACGAGGTTGTCCTGACGCCGCACGAGGGCGAATTCGCCCGCCTGGTCGCCACCGCCCTTGGCTGGGACGCCTCCGCTGTGCCGGCCCGCCTGGCCGCGGATCGGCTGGGCACCGTTCGCCGGGCAGCCGCCGAGCTTGGTGCGACGGTGCTGCTCAAAGGGGACCGAACCATCGTCGCCGGCGTCGGCGGCGAGTCGTTCGTCAACCTGACCGGCACGCCGTGGCTGGGAACGGCCGGGTCCGGCGACGTCCTCACCGGGCTGACCGGATCCCTGCTGGCCGCGGGTCTGGCACCGGTGTGGGCGGCCGCGGCGGGCGCCCACCTGCATGGCCTCGCGGCCGGGCGGGGCCCGCGCCCGCTGGCTGCCAGCGACATTCCGGCACTGCTCACAGTGGCCATCGGGGACCTGCTTGCTAGCGTCGAGGCGTGAGCCAGTCGCACCTGCCGCGCGCGTACGCGGCCATCGATCTTGACGCTGTTCGCGATTCGGTGGCGGCGCTGGTAGCCCGGGCACGCAACGCAACGACCATGGCCGTGGTCAAGGCGGACGGTTACGGCCACGGCATGGTGCCCTGCGCGCGGGCAGCGCTGGACGCCGGTGCGGGCTGGCTGGGCACCGCGTTCCTGGAGGAGGCGCTGGGCCTGCGCGCCGCCGGGATCAACGCCCCGATCTTCTCCTGGCTGGCCGCCCCGGGTGAGCGGCTGGCCGCCGGGCTCGCTGCCGACATCGACCTGTCCGCGTCGGCGACCTGGGCACTCGCCGAGCTTGCCGCAGCCGCGCGGCAGGTCGGCAGAGCCGCACGAGTGCACCTGAAGGTCGACACGGGTCTCGGGCGCGCCGGTGCCACCGCGGAGGACTGGCCGAACCTGTGCGATACGGCCGCGGCCCTGGAAGGGGAGGGGCTCCTCGACGTCGTCGGGGTCTGGAGCCACTTCGCCTTCGCCGACGATCCCGGCAACCCGACCGTCCAGTCGCAGATCGGTCGGTTCGGTGACGCGGTGGACGTGGCGCGCAAGGCCGGCCTGAACCCACAGATCCGGCATCTGGCTAACTCGGCGGCGACGCTGATCACCCCGGAGGCACATTTCGACATGGTCCGCCCGGGCGTTTCGGTGTACGGCCTGTCGCCCGGGCCCGAGGTCGGGCCGCCCTCGGCGTTCGGGCTGCGCCCCGCGATGACCCTTCGGGCCACAACCGCGCTGGTGAAGCGGGTCCCGGAGGGGACAGGGGTCTCCTACGCGCACCGGTACACGACGCGTTCCGAGACCAACCTCGCCGTCGTCCCCCTCGGCTATGCCGACGGGATCCCCCGCGCGGCGACCAACACGGCCGAGGTTCTGATCGGTGGGCGGCGCCGCCGCATCGCCGGCACCGTGTGCATGGACCAGTTCGTGGTGGATGTCGGCGTCGACCCGGTGGCAGCCGGCGACGACGTCGTGCTTTTCGGGCCGGGCCACCACGGTGAGCCGACCTCTGACGACTGGGCCCGTGCGCTCGGCACCATCAACTACGAGATCGTCACCCGGGTCGGCGCTCGAGTCCCACGGGTCTACACCGGAGGCTGATCCGGCCCGGCGGGCAGACCGGATCGCAGCCCACGCACAGCTATCGGCGGCACCAGCGGCGCTGGCCGCCTCAACAGCGCGCTGGCCGCCCCGGTGACACTGACTGCGTCAGCAGCCGCAGCTGCCTCCCTGCGCCAGCCGCCGTAGCCGCCGGTCAAGCAGCTGTAGCCGCCGGTCAGCAGCCGCAGCCGCCGCTGCCGCAGGAACCGCCGGAATCGCCGCCATGGGAGTGGCCGGTGGCGGCACCACCGAACATCCCACGCTCCATCCGGCGACGGACCGGCTGCGGGTTGGCCGCACGCTCGGCGGCCTGCTCGATCTCCGCGCGCGTCGTCAACGTCAGCATGACCGGCCCGCCCGCGGCCGGGGCGGGGCCCGCCGCTCCCGCATCGCCGAGACCCGAGCCCAGCTCGCCGAGGTCGTCCTCGATGTCGTCATCGACCTCGAAAGCGCCGCCGCCGTACGCGGGCGACGTGGCCGGCTTGCTCTTGCGCCACCGCAACTTCACGAGGCCTCCCCTGGTCACAACCGCATGGCCCGACGTGCTCAACGCTAGCGGAGGATCTGGGTCAGGTCCTTGTGGATCTTGTTGATCCTCTGTCGTCTTTCTGCCGGGTCGCGCCGGTCCTTCTCCTTGCGCGTCTGTGCAGGCCGACGGCCTGCGTGGCCGGATCGGCCCGGAGTGTCCGACGCGACGGACGCGTGGCGTGACACCCGACGGGATGGCACCATCGGGCATACCGGTGCGTCGTGCCGCTATTGGTGCATGTGTGACGGGTGCGCGTGCGGCTTCCGGCGGGCTGATCCGGCCGGATGGGTCCAGCCGAGTGGACCCGGTGGAGTGGAGAGGTGGGCGGGCGATGGTGGGTGTGCGGCCGTGAGCGGTGGCACCGATGTCGGCGATGCCCCCGGTCGTTCCCACCGCTCCGGGCTGGCCGGGGTTCCGGCTGTCACGGGTGGCGTGGCCCGGGCGGCCGCGCGGGCTGCCGGGGCGGTCGTGGGATCCCGCGCCGCGCGCCGGGGTGGAACCGCCGGCATCGTCGGCGCGGTGCTGGCGGCGGGCCTGATCAGCGAGCGGCGCACGGTCCGTAGGCATCGCGCCGTGCCGGATCTACCGGACGATGGCGGCGTCGGGCCCATCGGCGGGCGGGTCTCGACGGTCGTCACGGCGTCGGATGGCGTCGCGCTGTACGTCGAGGAGACCACCCAGGAGCCACGGCCGAGCGCGGCGGACGACGCCGGTGCGCCGACCCTGGTCTTCGTCCACGGCTTCTGCGTGAACAGCGACTCGTGGGTGTTCCAGCACCGTGCGCTGCGGGATCTGGGGCCGATGGTGTTCTACGACCAGCGGGCACATGGGCGCTCCGGGCCGTCCGAGGCAGGCAACTGCACCATCGACCAGCTCGCCGCCGACCTGCACCAGGTGCTGACCGAGCGGGTTCCCACGGGGCCGATCGTGCTGATCGGCCACTCCATGGGCGGTATGACGATCATGGCGTTGGCGGGCACCCATCCCGAGCTGTTCCGGGACAGGGTGGTGGGGGTGGCGCTGCTGTCGACCAGCGCGGGCGAGCTGCCCCGGCTGACCTTCGGCGTGCCGTCACTGCTTGCCGGAGGGGTCCATCGGGTGCTGCCGCCACTGCTGGGTGGCATGCAGCGCGCGCCCGTGCTGTTCGAGCGGGCGCGTCGGCGTGGCAGTGACTTCTCCTGGGAGATCACCCGCCGCATCGCCTTCGGCTCGACCGAGGTGCCGCCGTCGGTCGTCTCGTTCCTCGAGACGATGGTCGGGGACACACCGATCCCGGTGATGGCGGCGTTCATGTCCACCCTCCTCGACCATGACAAGGTAGCGGCCGTGGCGGGTCTTCGCGGCACCCCGACTGTCATCCTGGTCGGCGACGGTGATCTCATGACACCGGTCGAGCACAGCCGTGTCCTCGCCCGTCTGCTGCCCGACGCCGAGCTGCGGATCGAGTCCGGCCCCGGCCACGCGATCATGCTGGAATGCCCTGACGTCACCAACGAGGTCATCCGCGGCCTGGTGGAACGTGTCCGGGTACCCGCGGCACCGGGTCCCCGGGCAAGTGAGCCCGTGACCTGAGCGGTAGGCGCCCCGGGGTGCGCCGCCCGCCGCCCGCGCCGCACCGCCCGTGCTCGAACCGGCCGGGCCACGACCAGGAACGGACCCGACCCGATGACCACGCCCGCCACGCCCGGCACATCCGCCACGTCGGCGCAGCCGCCCTCCACGCCGGTCGCCCCGGAGATCGTGGCCGAGGATCCTGACGGCATGCGGGCGATCGGAGCGCGGCTCGCACCGGTGCTGCAGCCCGGTGATCTGATCATTCTCGACGGTCCGCTGGGTGCCGGGAAGACGGTCTTCGTGCAGGGCCTTGCGGCGGGCCTGGGGGTTCGGGCGCAGATCACCTCACCGACGTTCGTCCTGGCCCGAGTCCACCCGGATGGCCGTCTGCCGCTGGTCCACGTGGACGCCTATCGGCTGGGCGGGGTGGCGGAGGTGGACGATCTCGACCTGGACGCCGACCTCGCACGGTCGGTCACCGTCGTCGAGTGGGGCTCCGGGTTGGTGGAGCAGCTGGCGGGTGCCCATCTGCGGATCGAGATAAGCCGGCCCGCGGGTGACGAGGCGGGCGAGGTGCGGCGGGTGCGCCTGCGCCCAGCCGGGGCCGACTGGGCGCAGCGTCTGGCTTCGCTCGGCCTGGCGCCGCGCTGACCTGCACGTTCGTCCCAACCCGCGGAGGCAGCCCCTCCCTCCGCGGGCGTTAGCCGGCTGGTGCCATCGGCGGGACCGTGTGGACGTCCGCTCGGCGGGGGACCTGCTCTGGTGCCTGTGTTCGTCCGGGTCAAAGTCGTCGACCTGTTGACGTCGGGTGGTCGGCTGCCGCGGTGGGCCGGTCGGCGCCTGCCGGGCGCCGTGCGATGCGGAGAGGAAGCGCCTCGCGGCGGCGTGCGGCGGCGCGACGCGGGCTACGTGCCGCGGGAGGCGGAGCCCACGAAGTAGTCCATGCCGTGGCGTCCTGAGAGTGCCCGGCGGCGGCCGGATCGGGGGACTGACCGGCGTCGAGGCCCTCGGGTGTGGTGAACCGGGCCGCCCGCCAGGGCGGCGCCCGCGCGGCCCGGGGTGGCCCGCCGGTGCCGTAGCACCTTTTCGGGTGGGCATGTTCGGGTAAGCGGGAAAGTGATTCCGGGAACATTCGGCCTTCTTGCCGGTAGTTAATCCCTGACGAGTTCCGGAATGAGGGCTGTCACCGCAGGTGAACCATGGCTCAGCACTCGGTGTCCTAGATCATGTTAAGATCGCGTATCCCCCGGTTAATGCCTGGTCCAGGCCTGCTCCCCATACCGCCTCGTGGCTGGTTGTGTCGCGGCAAGCGGCCCGTAAGGACAAACAGTCAACGTTCCGTAGTTGATGAGTTGTTCCGCTATATTGGCGGCGTAGGCGCGAAGTTCATGCATGCGGCGGCCCACCCGTGTCATGACCGCGAGGATCCGTTGATGGCCAGTTGTGGCCGTGAGAGGGGCGCGCGTGCGCAGCAGCACCGCTGTCGACCTTGTAGAGGCTCCGGCTGAGCGCTCGGCCCGGTCCCGTAGGACCCGAAGCGACTTCCTGGCCAGCCGGCGTGACCTTCTCGACGCGGTGGGGCGACTCCTCGCGCGCAACGGACGCCGTTTCAGCCTGGTGGATCTCGCGGCCGAGGCCGGAGTGTCGACGGCGACCGCCTACCGGCACTTCACAGACGTCCACGACGCGCTGGACGTCTACTACCTGCAGCTCATCGACGTCCTGGTGACCGACATCCGGGCCCTGTCGACCGGTGACGACCACCTCGGCAACTTCGAGGTGGTCTGCGAGGTCTGGGTCCGCTCGGTCGCCCGGTGGGGGCGGGCCGCGGTGCACGTGCGCTCCGCGCAGGGCTACCTCGCCCGGCTGCGGGGGCAGGACGACCTGGTCTCCAGGCTGCACGAGGTGCTCGCACCAGTGCTGGTCGGGCTGGCCGAGACCGGCGTGCTGCCGCCGCAGGAGGCCGAGTACGCGGTCCTGCTGTGGGCTTCGGTCTTCGACGAGCGTGTGATCGTCGATTTGCTGGACACCCTCGGATGGTCGGTGGAGCAGGTCGCGCAGAAGCTGACCGCCTCGGCGCTGCGGATGCTCGGCTACACCGGCTGGAGCCCGTTGCGCTCATCGTTCCCGCCGGCGCCCGGCGTTCCCGCGCACAGTCCGGCGGCACCGCAGATGCCCACCGTCGCGGCGCCGACCGTTGCGGCGCCTGCCGGCCCGCTGTCGGGCCCCGCTCGCCTGGGCCGTCCGCCGCGGACCACGGGCGTTGTCACCTCGTCGGTTCACGGCCGTGCGGGTCTGCCGCCGATCGCGGGTCTGCCGCCGATCGGCGTCGATCCGCGGATCCGGCACCGTCCCTCGGGTGGCCCGGCCCGCCGCAGCCACTGAGCCGGGTACACCGAGCCCGGCACACCGGCCGCCGACCGTCGGCTGGTTATCCGTTGTGATTTCCCGGGCCGGCCGGCGGAGGGCGGACCGCTCCTCGCGCGGCGGCCGGCCGCGGTTCGTTCACGGCTCGCCCGCGTTCACTGGCGGCGTCTCGCACGGAATTCTCTGAATTTCCGCAGATATTCCTGACGGTCATATCCTTGTTTTCTGGCCGTGCCGGTGTGCGTGGATGTTCGGAAACGCGCTCCCGGTGGTCGGCGGAAATTCCTGCGGAAGGCGTCGGCCGGCCCGAGTTTCGGGAGCCGTAGGGAGTCGGAGCAGGCGCCCGGAGGTCCTGTACGCCGGCGGCCGGGCAGATGGTTCGGGTACGGATCGATCGGGCACCCGGGCGCCGGGCGTGCCGGGCGCCAGGGGCGTCCGGCGGGTCCGTAGGCTGGACAGATGCTGGTCCTGGCGCTGGACACCTCGACGGCGGCCTGTACGGTCGCGCTGGTCGAGCTGGGCGCACCGGCCTCGGTGGCCGTCGGGTCGGGGCCCGAGCGGGTGCTCGCGCAGAGATGCGTGTGGGATGCCCGCCGCCATGGTGAGCTGCTGGCGCCCATGATGAGCGCCGTGCTCACCGAAGCCCTGGTCCGGCCGCCCGACGTGGCCGCGGTCGTCGTCGGTGTGGGCCCGGGGCCCTTCACCAGCCTTCGGGTGGGCATGGTGACCGGGTCGGCCTTCGCGGCGGCGCTCGGTGTCCCGGCACACGGCGTCTGCTCGCTGGACGGAATCGGCCTCGGGACGGCGGGCCCGGTGGGAGTCGTGACCGACGCCCGCCGTCGCGAGGTGTTCTGGGCTCGCTACCAGGATGGAACGCGCCAGGGGGAGGCTGCCGTCGGCGCGCCCGCCGCCGTCGCGGCGGATCTGCTCGCTGCAGGGGTGCGCCGGGTGGTGGGTCCCGGTGTCGCGCTGTATCCCGAGGCCTTCGCCTCCTTCGAGCCGGTGACGCGCCTCGTCGGTGTGTCCGGTCAGCCCGACGCCGGTCCGGCCGGTCCGGCCGGACCGGCCGGTGAGTCGATCTGTCCGGCGCCGCCGCTACTCGTCCGGGTCGCGGCGGCGGCCATCCTCGATGGCCGTGCACCGGGACCGCTGGTGCCGCTCTACCTGCGGCGGCCCGACGCGGCCGAGCCTCGTCCACCCAAGTCCGTCACGGCGGCAACGGAGGCTGGGGCTGGCGACCCGGCGGCCGCCGGGGCGACGGCGGGTTGACCGCGGTGGCTGTGAGTCCGTCTCCAGGCACCGGCGACGTCGACCTGCTGCCCATGCGCTGGTGGCATCTGGCCGGGATCGCATCGATCGAGCGGCGGGTCTTCGACCTCGACCCGTGGTCGGCCGAGCTCTTCTGGTCCGAGCTTGCGCAGGGTGAGAGCCGGAACTATCTGGTGGCGGTCTCGGCCGGGTCGATCGTCGGATATTCGGGTCTCGCCCTGCAGGGGGACGAGTCCTACATCCAGACCATCGGTGTCGTGCCGGAGATGCGTGGCCGCCGTCTCGGAGCCCGGCTGATGATCGCCCAGCTCCGGGAGGCTCGCCGTCGTGGTGCGCGCAGCTGCGGGCTGGAGGTCCGGACGGACAACGTCGCGGCCCGCGCCCTGTATGCCAGCCTGGGTTTCATGGATCTCGGTGTCCGCCGGGGCTACTACCAGCCTTCGGGCGGGGACGCGTATGTCATGAGGGCCCGCCCGATCGACACCGTCGGGTATGGGGCGTTGCTGGACCGCATCGAGGCCACGATCGCCCGGGACAGGGCGGCATCGTGACGGTTCGCACCGGGGCGGCGGTTCGCGCCTGGGCGGTGGGCCGAACCTGGGTGGCGGTTCGCTGGGTGGCCGGTCGCGCGTCGGCGCCGCCGGTGGTGGTGGGAGGCGAAGGATGACGAGCAGGGACAGCCCGCTCGTGCTTGGCATCGAGACGTCCTGCGACGAGACCGGGGTCGGCCTGGTCCGTGGCGGGGTCCTGCTCGCCGACGCGCTCGCGTCGTCGGTCGACGAGCACGCCCGCTACGGAGGTGTCGTCCCCGAGATCGCGGCCCGCGCGCACCTGGAGGCGATGGTCCCGACGATCGAGCGGGCGCTGGGCCAGGCCGGCCTGCGGCACCGTGATGTGGACGCCGTCGCGGTGACAGCGGGACCGGGGTTGGCCGGGGCACTCCTGGTGGGCGTCGCGGCGGCGAAGGCGTACGCGCTCGCCCTCGGCGTCCCGCTGCACGGCGTGCACCACCTCGCCGCCCACGTCGCCGTGGACACGCTGGAGCACGGCCCGCTGCCGCGTCCGTCCGTGGCACTGCTGGTCTCCGGGGGGCACAGCTCGCTGCTGCTGGTACCCGATCTCGCGACCGAACCGGTGGTGCCGCTCGGCGCCACGGTGGACGACGCCGCGGGCGAGGCCTACGACAAGGTCGCTCGCCTGCTCGGCATGCCGTTCCCGGGCGGTCCGCCGATCGACGCGGCGGCTCGGGCGGGACGGGCGGACATCCCCTTCCCCCGGGCCAAGGCCGGGGACGGAACCTTCGATTTCTCCTTCTCCGGCCTCAAGACCGCGGTGGCGCGCTGGGTCGAGGCACGGCGGCGGTCCGGGGAGCCGGTGCCGGTGGCGGACGTCGCGGCGTCGTTCCAGGAAGCGGTCGCGGACGTGCTGACCGCGAAGGCGGTCGCCGCCTGCCGTGCCCACGACGTCGACACGTTGGTGATCGGCGGCGGGGTCGCCGCGAACAGCCGGCTGCGGGCGCTTGCGGCCCTGCGGTGTGAGGCCGCCGGCATCACCCTGCGGGTGCCGCGGCCGGGCCTGTGCACCGACAACGGCGCGATGGTGGCCGCGCTCGGCTCGCTGCGGGTGGAAGCAGGTGTGGCACCGTCGTCGCTGGAGCTTGCGGCGACCTCCGCCCTGGCGCTCTGAGCGATCTCCGGATGGCGATGCCGCCAGGGCTACTGCGAGGTTCCGCCCGGATCGCGGTCCTGCCTGGACCGCGATCCGCCGGCGGAAGGTCCGGTCTGTGGCGGCGACGGCTCAGTCGCTCGTGGCGCGGCGCCGGGCGGCCTGCTCGGCGGAGTCGAGGGAAGCCGCGAAGAGGTCCTTGAACTCCGCGAGCGCCGGGTTGACCGGCGCGAGGGTCATCACGACGGTGATGAACTCGATGTTGTCGGCGCCGAGGGCTTCGAAGGCGTGCCGCAGGTAGGGAACCTGATGGTCCCAGCCCTCCTTGGGTGTGCCGGGCGCGTAGGAACCACCCTGAGCGGTCACGACGGTGACCTTCTTGCCTGCGAGCACACCGCCACCGGCCTCACCAGGCGTGGTGCGCCCCATGACGATGATCTGGTCCAGCCAGGCCTTGATCGTCGACGGGTACGAGTAGTTGTACATCGGGACGGAGATCACGTACTCGTCCGCCTTCTCGACCTCGCCGAGGTACTCCTCGCGGACCCGCACGGCCTCGGCCTGCTCCGGGGTGAGCTGCTCTGGGTCGGTGTAGCCGCTGGACACCAGTGTCCAGCTCAGGTGCGGGGGAGGGGTGGCGGCCAGGTCGCGGTGCGTTACCGAACCTTCCGGGTTGCGCTCGCGCCAGGCCTCGACGTACGCCGCGGCGACGCTTCGGGAGACCGACCCCTCCGGCGCGAAGCTGGAGTCGACGTGAAGCAGATTGGGCACCGGGGAACTCCTTGATCGTCATTGCGTGGATCGGGGTGGCTACCGCGCGAGCGCCGGCCACGGCGCTCGCGCGGTGAGGAACGACTGGCGACGGGCTCCCGGGCAGACGCGGACACGTCGCCCGGGCGGCTCCGCGCCGGCATGGCACGCCTCTGCCTCTGTCTCTGCCTTCGCCCTGCCGCCTGTCGCGTAGATGTCCATGCAGATGATTGCTCTGCAAAATAATCTGTGTCAACACCTATCTGTGTGGCAGACGAGTCGTTGATGATCGGCTAGGTGGCTGATCGGGGTACTGTGTGAGCGTGGAGCGGTCGTTGGGTGGTGCCTCCGCGGTGCCTTCGTCGGCCGATGCACGGTGCTCGGAGTCGGCTACGGACCGGCTGGAGATCGGCCCGCCTGCCGGTGGCTCCGGCTGTGCTCCGCGCCATGACTGCGGTTCGGCGGATGGCGCCGATCTTGATCTGCCTGCCAGCGTGCGTCACGACCTGCGGTGGATCGTGGGTCAGATCCACCACGGCTACCTGGCGGCCTCGGTGGCCGCGGTCGGTCAGCTCCCCGGGGGCATGAAGGGGTTCTACGTCCTCGAATCGGCGGTCGAGGGGGTGGCCCACAACCAGATCGAGGTGGCCCGCCGCTTCAACATCGACCGGACCGTGATGGTGCGGCTCATCGACGAGATGGAGCGCGCCGGGCTGGTGGAGCGGCGTCCGGTGCCGACCGACCGGCGGGCGCGGATGATCGTCGCCACGGAGCTGGGTGTCGGTGAGTACCACCGGGCGCGGGGGGCGTTACGTGCCGTCGACGACCATGTCCTGGCGCCGCTGGCACCTGAGGACCGGGACGCCTTCGTCGCCTTCGCGCGCCTCGTCTCGGAGCATCTGGTCGCGATGGACCCGACCAAGGGGGCCGCGGCCTGTGTGGCCGCCGAGGCGACGATGAGAGCCGCGGCGGCGACCGAGGGTGGTGCCTGCGGGCCGGCCCCTGATGCCGCCGGTGGCGGGCCCCGGGCGCGGGGATGACAACCTGGGCGTGGTGACTACGACCTGGATGTGGGAGGCCCGGGCGGCGGAGGGCCGATTGGCCGACCTCGAGGCCTGGGCCCTGGGTGCCGTGCGCGGCCAGGAGGCGGAGATCTACCTGGGGCGCGAGGCGTCGGCGGGTCTTGTTGTGATCCTTCTGCACGTCGGTGGCGGTGGTCCGGAAGCTGACACGGTCGGGCCGCCGTTGCCGGACCCGCCTGTCGGGCTGGTGACAGGCACGGTGCACGCCTGGCAGTTCGAGCGGGCCGATTCCCGTCTTGACAGATCCGACCGTCTTGGTTGACGTCCGTGGTGCGGGTGCTAAGTTGGCACTCGGCACTTGCGAGTGCCAGCGACAGGCGCCTGTTCACCCGCGACGGCAGGCCGCCAGGGTCGCTCTCTCATCCAGCGAAGGAAGGGGGAGGTCGATCGTGACGACCACCGCCACCAAGGTTGCAATCAAGCCGCTCGAGGACCGGATCGTCGTCCAGCCTTCGGACGCCGAGACGACCACCGCGTCCGGCATCGTGATCCCGGACACGGCGAAGGAGAAGCCCCAGGAGGGGACTGTCCTGGCCGTGGGCCCGGGTCGTTTCGAGGACGGCAAGCGCGTCCCGCTCGACGTCAAGGTCGGCGACGTCGTGCTCTACAGCAAGTACGGCGGCACCGAGGTCAAGTACTCCGGCGAAGAGTACCTGGTGCTCTCCGCCCGGGACGTCCTCGCGATCATCGAGAAGTAGGACTGGTCGCCGGCAACAGCAGGCGGGGCGTGTCCCACCGGTGGTCCCCGGTATCCACCGGGGCCCCGGCGGGGCACGCCCTTCTTGTTTCGCCAGGCCGCCGTGTCGGAGGGACACGCAGGTATGCCGAAGATTCTGACGTTCAACGAGGACGCGCGCCGCTCGCTTGAGCAGGGTGTCAACGCCCTCGCGGACGCCGTCAAGGTGACGATCGGTCCGCGTGGCCGCAACGTCGTCATCGACAAGTCGTACGGCGCGCCGACGATCACCAACGATGGTGTGACGATCGCGCGCGAGGTCGAGCTGGACGACCCCTACCAGAACCTGGGGGCGCAGCTCGCCAAGGAAGTCGCCACCAAGACCAACGACGTGGCCGGTGACGGCACGACGACGGCGACGGTGCTGGCCCAGGAGATGGTGCGCCAGGGCCTCAAGCTGGTCACCGCGGGCGCCTCCCCGCTGTCGCTCAAGGCCGGCATCGAGGCGGCCGTCGAGGCTGTCTCGTCGGCGCTGCTGAAGGCGGCGATCGAGGTCGACTCGAAGGAGACGATCGCCCAGGTCGCAGCCATTTCGGCGCAGGACGCCCAGGTCGGTGAGCTCATCGCCGAGGCGATGGACAAGATCGGCAAGGACGGTGTGATCACCATCGAGGAGAGCCAGACCATGGGTCTGGACCTCGAGCTCACCGAGGGCATGCAGTTCGACAAGGGCTACATCTCGCCCTACTTCGTGACCGACCAGGAGAGCATGGAGGCGGTCCTAGAGGACGCCTACGTGCTGCTGCACCCTGGCAAGATCGGCGCCCTGAACGACATCCTGCCCCTGCTCGAGCAGGTGGTGCAGGAGCGCAAGCCGCTGCTGATCATCGCGGAGGATGTCGAGGGCGAGGCGCTGTCCACCCTCGTCGTCAACGCGGTGCGCAAGACCTTCACAGTCGTCGCGGTGAAGGCCCCCGGCTTCGGGGACCGCCGCAAGGCGATGCTGCAGGACCTCGCGGTCCTCACCGGCGGTCAGGTCGTCGCTGCCGAGGTCGGCCTCAAGCTCGACTCGGTCACGCTGGCCGATCTCGGTCGGGCCCGGCGGATCGTTGTCGACAAGGACACCACCACCATCGTCGACGGTGGCGGCGACGCCGACACCGTCGGTGAGCGGGTCCGCCAGATCAAGCAGGAGATCGAGCTCTCGGACTCCGACTGGGACCGGGAGAAGCTCCAGGAGCGGCTGGCCAAGCTCGCCGGCGGGGTCGCGGTCATCCGCGTCGGCGCCGCGACGGAGGTCGAGCTCAAGGAGAAGAAGCACCGCCTCGAGGACGCGGTCTCCGCGACCCGTGCCGCGGTCGAGGAAGGCATCGTGGCGGGCGGCGGGACCGCGCTCGTGGACGCCGCCGCCGTGCTCGAGGGTGACCTCGGGCTCACCGGTGACGAGCGGTCCGGCGTGCAGATCGTGCGTCGGTCGCTGGACGCGCCGCTTACCTGGATCGCGCGGAACGCCGGTCTCGAGGGCGCGGTGATCGTGTCCAAGGTCCGCGAGACCGGAACCGGTGTCGGCTTCAACGCGGCCACCGGCGACTACGGCGACCTCGTCGCAGCTGGTGTGGTTGACCCGGTCAAGGTCACCCGCTCCGCGGTGGCGAACGCCGCGTCCATCGCCGCGCTGCTCATCACCACCGAGAGCCTGGTGGCGGAGAAGCCGGAGGCGCCCGCGGCCGCCCAGGGCCACTCCCACTCCCACGGTGGGCACGGGCACTCGCACTCGCACGGGCCGGGCTTCTGACCCGTCCCGGCAGCAGCGGGTCGCCCACCCGCCGGCACTGGCGAGGTAGCACCGTGGCCGAGGCCCGGTCGGTCATCAGGACCGGCCGGGCCTCGGTCGTTCTCCGGTGGCGACCGCCGGTGTGCACGAGCGCCACCGGTGTGCACGAGCAAGCGTGTGCACGAGCAAGGTCGCGCCGGGCGCCACCCGGGTCAGGCACCCGACACCTGATCACGGGGTGCTCACCCGTCGCGGGTGGTCGCCGGGGATGGGTGGTGATGTCCGAACAGGGGGCAGCCAATCGGCCAGCCGGAGGCCGGGGAGTGCTTCTGTGGCAGGAGTGCTTCTGGATCAGGGGAGTGCACCGGGGCCGTGGGGTCCCTGGAAACGCGAGATCCCCGGGCCCGTCCTGGCATGGCAGGGGACGGGCCCGGGGATCTCGGTACTCGGTGATCGAACCTTTCAGCAGGCCGGTGCGAGACCGGGCCGCGCCGTCGTGTGACGGGCCGCGCCTCGCCGGGTGCGCCCGGTCAGGACAGCCTCCCGTTCGGACTCACTCATTCCACCCCAGACGCCGTACGGTTCCCGGGCCGCAAGGGCATGCTCTCCGCAGGCCCGGATGACCGGACAACGTGCGCAGATGGCCTTCGCCGCGGCTTCCCTCGCGGCTCGGGCCGGGCCGCGCTCGCCCTCGGGATGGAAGAAGAGCTCGGTGCTCTCGCCTCGGCAGGCGCCGTGGAGCTGCCACTCCCACTTCTCCGCACCGGGGCCTGGAAGTCGTCGGACGTCGGTCATAGGTCTGACCCCCCCTTTCGACCTGAGCGGCTGGCGCCGCGACTACCCGGTCACCGTAGCCGCCCGCCGTCGACTGGAGATCTTGGAATTTCACCCGGTCGGCCGGCGCCGCGCCCCGCTGCCGCCCGCTTTGCCCGGCATCTGGTCTGCCTGGCATCTGGCCTGGTCTGCCTGGCATCTGGCCACGGGTGGACTACCGCGATGTGATCCGCGCCTGAGCAGCCGTGACCCGCACGTGCACGGACGACGGCCGTCGGTGGCGCCGACAGGGAACGCGGGGACGGCACGACCCGGTCTGACCCGTGGACGCCCGACCGCCGGCACCGACGACGACGCGAGACCACCATCGATCACGGGTGCCTCGCGCTCCGCCGGCAGCATCGACCTACCCGCCAACCGGTCGCTAACACGAGCTGACGTCGAACACGAGCCGACGTCGGGATTCACCTGGCTTGCCGGGAGAGGTTCGCCTGGACTTGCCGGGAGAAGTTCGCCTGGGAGAGCGCCAGCTGTTCAGGGCATGCGCGCCCGCCCGCCTGGCCTGGCCAGCGCGGACGAAGGGCGACTGGCATCTGTGCCGGCCAGGACAGGGCCCGGCCGGCATGCATGCGACATCGGTCGGCACGGGCTGGCTGGCCACGAGGCCCGCCAGCGCGACCGCCTGGTCAGCGGGCGGCTGAGCAGGTCACCGCGTGTCCGCCTCGGACGCGGTGGAGGCCTCGTAGGCGCCATCCGCGAATCCGCGTGCGTAATCCCAGCTCACGTAGCAGGCGGGATCCGGAGCGTAGGCAGGCTCGTGCACCCGGGTGCGGCCCTCGTCGAGAAGGTGCCGCAGGTTCCCGGCAAGCAGGTCCCAGTCGAAGTAGTGCGGCTCGGCGCACCCCTCGCAGTCGACGACAAGTCCCCGGAAGCCACGCGGTTCGAGCAGCGTCCGGAAGACGTCGAGGTCGCCCAGCTCGGCGAGGATCTCTTCCCGCTCACGGAGGGACAGCGGTTCAAGCAGGTCCAGATCCTCGGCGGAATCGAGCTGCGCGAGCTCGGCCGCCGGGTCCTCGGGGTCGCCCGCGAAGGGGTCGAGGGGCTCGTTGCTCACGAGGAACACGCTACGCTTGTAGCCCCAGCTTAGTGGTCCCGATACCGAGTCCGGCACCGACGTGCGGGGCATTCGTCCAACATGCCCGAATCTGTCCGGTCCTGGATGGCTTCCAGTGGTGCTCGCGCAGCTGGTGGGATGTGTCTGTGCAGCCTCCGGTGGTCTGGTCTGTGTTCGGCCTGTCTGGCCACAGGGATCGTGTTTCGCGAAACCCGATACGGAAACAAGGTCATTGTGGTAGGGGCTTGCTGATTTCGTATTCAGCCACCTGAACTTCGACGGACCGGGTACGGAACGGTCCGCTCCGGCGTCGAGTCGGCGCCGCGTGGCATCTGTGGTGCTCTCGGTCACGCAGGGGACTTCGGAAGGGCAGGGGGCCCTCTACGATGGGGGGCATCACCGTCGCTCGGCCGGCGGGCCGCGCACTCGCGCGGCGTGCTCGACACGTCGCTCCGGGCGGTACATCTGTTCATACGGATGTGCCCTCAGGGTTTGCCGGCTCGTCCGGTTTCCGGGCGCGGAACCCCCACGCGCCGCGGGGAAGCCACCGCCGGCGCGGGGCCGACGCGAACGGAAAGGTGCCATGGACGGTTCCGCCGCCATCCCGACGACCCCGACCACGCGCGCGGGCGGGGAACCCGACCTCGACTCGGCGTTCGGTCAATCGGCCGATGCCCGCTTCACCTCCGCGGCTCCCGGCGCTCCCGGCGCCGAAGGAGCAGCCCTCCCGCCGAAACTGGCGATGCTGGGGCTGACCTACGACGATGTGCTGCTCCTGCCGGCGGAGTCCGAGGTGGTGCCGGCGTCCGTCGACACGGCCACCCGCCTGTCGCGCAACATCTCGCTGGCCATCCCGCTGGTGTCCTCGGCCATGGACACCGTGACCGAGGCGCGGATGGCGATCGCCATGGCCCGCCAGGGCGGCGTCGGTGTGCTGCACCGCAACCTCTCGGTCGACGACCAGGCACAGCAGGTCGACATGGTGAAGCGCTCCGAGTCCGGCATGATCACCGCGCCGATCACCTGCGGGCCCGAGGCGACGATCGAGGAAGCGAACGTGCTGATGGCGCGTTACCGCATCTCGGGCGTGCCGGTGACCCAGCCTGACGGCCAGCTCCTCGGCATCGTGACCAACCGCGACATCCGTTTCGAGCGGGACTACTCGCGCCGGGTCCGGGACGTCATGACCCCGATGCCGTTGGTCACCGCCGCGGTCGGTGTCTCCGCCGACGACGCGCTCGGCCTGCTGCGGCACAACAAGATCGAGAAACTGCCGATCGTCGACGAGGCGGGCCGGCTTCGCGGCCTGATCACGGTGAAGGACTTCACCAAGCGTGAGCAGTACCCCAACGCCACCAAGGACGCGGACGGCCGCCTCGTGGTCGGCGCCGCGATCGGTGTCGGCGAGGACGCGTTCAAGCGTGCCCAGGTGCTGGTCGCCGCGGGTGTCGACTTCCTGGTCGTCGACACGGCCCACGGCCACCACCGTGCGGTGCCCGACATGATCGCGCGGATCAAGACGGAGATGCGTGCCGGGGCCGACGGCCGTCCGCTGGACGTCATCGGCGGCAACGTCGCCACCGCCGCGGGCGCGGCGGCACTTGTCGCCGCCGGTGCCGACGCCGTCAAGGTGGGTGTCGGGCCCGGGTCCATCTGCACCACCAGGATCGTGTCCGGCGTCGGTGTCCCGCAGGTCACCGCGATCTACGAGGCCGCGCGGGCCGCCCGGGCGGCCGGCGTGCCGGTCATCGGGGACGGCGGCCTGCAGTACTCCGGTGACATCGCGAAGGCGATCGCGGTCGGTGCCGACACGGTGATGCTCGGCAGCCTGCTCGCGGGCGTTGACGAGAGCCCGGGCGAGCTCATCTTCATCAACGGCAAGCAGTACAAGTCCTACCGGGGGATGGGCTCGCTCGGCGCCATGCGCAGCCGAGGCGGAAACCGGTCCTACTCGAAGGACCGTTATTTCCAGGACGACGTGCTGTCCGACGACAAGCTCGTGCCTGAAGGGGTCGAGGGCCAGGTTCCCTACCGTGGCTCGCTGGCGGGCATGGCGCACCAGCTCATCGGCGGACTTCGGGCCGCGATGGGGTACACCGGGTCGGCGACGATCCGTGATCTCCAGGAGCGCAGCCAGCTGGTGCGGATCACCTCCGCCGGGCTCACCGAGAGCCACGCCCACGACGTCCAGATGACGGTCGAGGCGCCGAACTACACCCGGTGAGCCCTTTCCGTCATCGGTTCGGACCTGCGGCATCCGTGACCGTGGGCCGTGAGATGGAAGCGGCCCGGTGATCCAGGCACCTGTCCAGCATCGTTCCTGCCGCGGCCAGCTGTCCGTCTGGTAGGCAGGGTGGTTGGCGGAACTACTTAGTTGACCAGGAGGCCGGACGCGGTGGCTGACGTCGAGATCGGTATCGGGAAGAACGCGCGGGTGGCCTACGGCCTGGACGCCGTGGGCATCGTTCCGTCGCGGCGAACCCGCGACCCAGCCGACGTCTCGCTCGGCTGGGAGATCGACGCCTACCGCTTCGGGCTTCCGATCGTCGCGGCGGCCGCCGACGCGGTCACCTCTCCCGCGTCGGCGATCGCCCTCGGGCGTCTCGGTGGGCTCGGGGTGCTGCACCTGGAAGGTCTGTGGACCCGGCACGAGGATCCCGAGCCGCTCCTGGCCGAGGTGGCGGCGCTCGGCGCCGAGTCCGGTGCGGTCGCCGCCACCCGGCGTCTGCGTGAGCTGTACGCCGCACCTGTGCAGCCCGAGCTCATCGGCGCGCGGCTGCAGGAGATGCGGGAGGCCGGGGTCGTCACGGCGGCCGCGCTGCGGCCGCAGAAGCTGCGGTCCCTGTGCCCCTACGTGGTGGCTGCCGGGGTCGACCTCCTGGTCGTCCATGGCACGGCGGTGTCGGCGGAGCACCAGTCGCGTCGTACCGAGCCACTCAACCTGAAGCAGTTCATAGGACAGCTCGACATTCCGGTGCTGGTCGGCGGCTGTGCGTCCTTCTCCACGGCGCTGCATCTGATGCGTACGGGGGCGGCCGGTGTGATCGTCGGAGTCGGCGGCGGGCTGGGTGACGACACCGCCTCAACCCTCGGAATCGGTGTACCGCTGGCGACGGCGATCGCCGACGCGGCGGGTGCGCGAATGCGCTACCTCGACGAGTCCGGTGGTCGTTATGTCCACGTCATCGCCCACGGCGATCTCCGTACCGGCGGGGACGTGGCGAAGGCGGTGGCATGCGGAGCAGACGCCGTCATGGTGGATTCGCTGCTCGCGCAGGCGGTGGACGCTCCCGGCCAGGGCGCGGCCTGGTCGATGGAGATCCTTCATTCGGACCTGCCTCGTGGGCGCTGGGCACCGGTGGCGACGTCACACTCCGTGGCGGAGATTCTCACCGGCGGTGGTGGCATTGCCGAGGATGGTGTGGCGAACATCGCCGGAGCGCTGCGCGCGGCAATGGCCACAACGGGCTACGCGACGCTGAAGGAGTTCCAGAAGGCAGAGGTCATGATCGCGGCCGGAGGCTGAGCGGGCCAACAGGGGTTGGGTCGATGGCGCGTGGCGCCCGCGCTGTCGACCCGGGCGCCTTGCGTGCGGTTCGTCGTGGCACCCTGGGATCCGTCCGTCTCCGGATCGAAGGATGACCGATGCGCCTCGACGAGAACGGCCGCTGGGTCAGCGACGACGGCGCCTACGTTTGGGACGAACCCGCCCAGACCTGGCGGCTGGTGAACGCTGCGCCGCGTCCTGACGTGCCCGCGGCGGTTCCCTCAGCGCCCGAGGGAACCGCCGCTGGGTGGCGTGCCGAGGCCGCGCGCCCCGTTGCCGGCCACGCGGTGGGCGCCGCGGGCTCCGTGGTTGCGGCTGGTGAGAGCACCGCGGCCTTCCGTGCCCGCGTGGCGGACACGGCGTCCGCGAGTCCGGTCACCCGCATGTCCATCGATGCCTGGACCCCTCCCGAGGCGGGCCCGGCCGTTCCCGCGGCCGACCGCGCGACACCGACCGGTCCGATCTTCACCGGTGAGGCGTATACCGGGCCGACTCGGACTGCCTCGCCCTTCTCGGGCTACGGGAGCTCGACCGAGGCGCCGCGTGTCGGTGGGAGTCCCGCGGAGGTCGTGGGTACGAATCTGGTCAAGCCTGGACCGGTCGGTGCCGACCCGATTCAGGTCGATCCGGTCCGTGTCGATCCGATACGCACTGACCCGATCGTGCGTGTCGATCCGGTCGTCGGTGTCGATCCGACTCGCACCGATCCGGTCCGATTCGACCAGGCGCGGGGCGACCAGGTGCGCGGCGCGCAGGGTGACAGCGGGCCGCGTCGCTCCGACGGTGCGGGCGCGGATCCGGCCCGGGTCGGTGGCGACAGCACAGATCCGCTTCCGCTGCCCACGGCATCCCAGGGTGCCGCCGGCGGGTCCGCCTGGGCGGCGCCGGAGATCGCGCGTGATCCCGCTGAGCACACCGACGGCATTCCCCGGCGCACCGCGCCCGTCCGGCCGACGGCGACGACAGGCCCGGATGTGCGCTCGGACGCCGCCTCGGATCCGGGCGACGAGTGGATTCCCGACGCCGACGGCTGGTACGGCACCTCGGACACGCCCGGCGGCCGTGATCCCGGCGAAGGTCGTGAGGGTCGTGACCGTGCGGCGGCGCGGCGGCGCGGGACCAGGCCTCGTCCGGTGGGCGTGCTGGACTCGCACGGAGCCTGGGAGGCGGGCGGCGAGGGCGGCGAGCCCGGCTTCGACGGCGCTGCTGCGGGCGGGGTCGATCCGGCGCCGGGTCTCGCGGGCCTGACCGGGCGGATCGCGGCGATGCTGCGTCGGCCGACGGCGATCGCGATCGCGACCGCCGTCGTGCTCGTCGTCGCGCTCGGGGTGGCCGGCTTCGTCGTCCTGGGGGGCGGTGACGACAAGAGCACAACCGCGACCGGCTCCGCTGTACCGGAGGGTCGCTATGACGCCACGGTCCGTCAGACCTACATCGACGCCTGCCTCGGTGTCAGCAACGGCAACGAGCGTTACTGCACCTGCACGCTGCAGAAACTGGAGGACAAGTACAGCCAGGAGCAGTATCTGGCCTTCAGCCGCGATGTCGAGTCCGAGGACTCCCAGCGCATCGTGCGCGAGGTCTACACGGCCTGCCGTACGCTGCGGTGAGAGTGTCCGTGTACAGTGTGATGATCCCGTTTACGGCCGGTTCACGTCTTATCGGTTCGGCGGCTCCCGGGGGGTCGTGGGAAAGGTCGTGGCCACATTCGCGGTCGCAGTCATGGCCTCACCGACGAGGGCGGTCGATGAGCGGAATCAATGAGGCGACAACGATGGGCGCGGGCTTGGCGCTGGCACGTGAGCCCAACCCTCGTGGCGGCAGGCGGGTGATTGATCCGTGACAGCAGGCAGCACGGACCGACCAGCCGGCGGTCGTCGCGACGATGACTTCTTCGCCGTCGAACGTGTCGGGGAGCCGGAGGAGTCGACCACCTACCGGCCGCCCGCGACCGCGGACGTCGGCTGGGATGTCACACCCTGGCGGGACGTCGACCGCGATGTGAGCGGCAGCTCCCCGCTGACAGGTGGTCCGGTCGTCGATGGTCCGATCGTCGGCGGGCCCATGGTCTCCGGTGGCATGTCGCCCGGTGGTGGTTCTGCGGTCGACGGCGGTCCTGCGGTCGGTGGCGGTCCCGTGGTCGGTGGCGCCGCACCTCGCAGCAGTGATCCGTTCGATGTCAGCTCCACCTGGAGCGGTGGCGTGCCGGCGGTCGACGTCGGAGCAGTCCGACCGGATCTCGACCCACAGCGGCCGGCCACCGGCGGATTCCCGGTGCCTCCGAGCTACGGGCCGGCCACCCAGACGTATGTCGAGCCGACACCACCACCGCGGTACCCGACGGAGAGCGGGGCCTTCCCGCCGGTTCGTCCGATCAGCCCCGACACCGGATCGGTGCGTATCGGCGGCCCGGACCCGAGCACGTCCTCGCAGGGCTGGCTTCCTGCCGGTGACAGCACCGGTTCGTCGGGTGGACTCAACCCCGCCACCGGGAGCTTCGCTCTTCCGTCGGCCTATCCGGCACGTCCCGCGGAGCAGCCCGCGCCACTGGACGGGCCGGGCCGCGGCGCCGAACCGGTCGGATACAACGGCTACCAGCCGCCTCGTCCGAACACGTCCGACCTGGCGCCGCCACAGGCGCAGAGCGGGCCGAGGAGCGGTGCGCCGCTGCGGCTCGATCAGACGGGTGGTTTTCCCAGGCCGGTGACCGGCTACCCGGCGCGGCCCGACAGCGGGGCCGGCGCGGCGGGTGCGGCTGGTACGGCGGGGCAGAACACCGTGGACCCCTGGAACGGGCACGGGTCGGGTGCGGGCCAGCAAATGGGGGCGTCCCTGCCGCCCCGCGAGACTTCATCGACCGGTGGTCACCTTCGGCCGGGCCCGCCGACCGGTGGTCACCAACGGCCGGGCCCGGCGGCCGGCGGCCAGCTGGGCCGCGATCCGCTGACCGGTGACCGTCCGCGGCACGGCCCGTCGACCGGCGGGCATTCCCAGCCGTCGCAACGACCTCACGATGGCTATCAGGGCCGTGCTGACACGGGCTGGAGTCAGCACACGCCGGCGCCGGCTGCCGGCCAGTACGGTTCGGCCGGCCTGGAGACGAGCTACCGCCTCGGCGGTCCAGGCGGCTATGGCACCGACCCCGGAGCCGTTCACGGGCCGAGCGGATTCTCCCCGACCCGCGGTGCGCCGACCGGTGGCCCGTCAACCGGTGGCGTGGCGGCCGCGCCACCGGCCGGGAGCACTCCTGCGCGCCCCCTGGCGGCGCAGGCCCCCACGGCGACGTCCGGTCACCATCCCGCTGTCGGGCGGGGCGATCTGGAGCGGTCCGCACCAGGCACCCCGCCGCTCCGTTCCAGTCCGGCGGGCCTTGACCCCGGACCGGCGGGGTTGCCCGGTCAGCCGGGGTTGCCCGGTCAGTCGGCACCGTCCGGCCCGTGGCGTACGCCGGCGGCACGCCCGGCGGTCGAGGACACCATCACCACGGGACGGCCTCCGTACACAGGGGGCGTTCCGGCGCTGCCGCCGGGGCGTTCCGGCGGGGCGGGCGCGGAGTCGGGCGTAGTCTCCTCGTCCCCGGCGCCGCGGCCGGATGCCGGAGCCGGCACCGGTCCGCGGGCGGCAACGAGCCCGAAGGCCGGCCCGGTGACCAGACCGGGCAGGGAACGCCGTCCCGAGAGCGCGGTCGAGATGACGTCGCTGGTGACGCGCCGTGGGCGAGGGGGAGGCAAGCCCGACGCGAGCGATGATTCCGGGTGGCAGCCGTCCCGGTCGGTACGCCGGACGGGCGCACGGGGAGTGCCGGCTGACCGTCGGCGCACCCCGAATCCGGTGACGGACACCAACAGCCTGCAGGCGGTCTCCGCGCCTTCGCAGCGGCGAGGCCCCGGGCGTTCCGAGGAGAGCCCCGCCGACGCGGCCCCCACCGGTCGGTTCCGCGCGGCACGCGCGAACAAGGCCGCCACTGGTGCGCCGGAGGTCGAGGATCCGCCGTCACCCAATCGCCGGTCGGCGGCGCGCGGCGCCGGCAGAGCCGGCCGCGACGGCGACGGCGCGGGCCTGGCAGGCAGGTCGCGGGGGGATTCTGCCGACGGCGTCGACAGCCGGGGTGGCCACGGCGAGGCCGGCCGTGGCAGCCGCGGCGGTCGCGGCCGTGATGGCGGCACGGCGGGCGGTGGAGGTCGTGGCCGTGATGGCGGCACGGCTGGTGGTGGCGGTCGTGCCGGCAGCGGTAGCGCTGGCGGTAGCGGCACGGCCCGTGGCGGCGCCGCCGCCGATCGGCGCGCGACGCGTGCGGTCGGGGTGCTGGAACCGGCGGATTTCGACGACGAACCGGACGAGCCGAGCCTGCCGCAGGACCGGCTGGCCTGGCTGCGGCATGGGTGGATCGGCCCGCTTGGTATCGCGCTGGTGGTTTCGCTGCTGGTCGTCGGCCTCTACACCGTGCTCGTCGGCGGTGGCGGGGAAAAGTCGCCTCAGGGCGCGGAGACGACGACGAATCCCAGCTCGGCGGCGCAGGTCGCGACCTCACAGGAGGCGATCGCGGGAAAGGCCATGGTCAACGGGACCTGGCGGTGCCGTCTGCAGAATGAGAGCGCCACTAATGGCGACATGCTTGGTGACGTGCTCCCGGATGTGCTCGTCGTCCCTGCGGCGGGGCTGACATACACGTGGAACGATACGCCGGGAACGTACACGATATCGCCGTCTGAGGGCGACCGGTCGGGTTCGAAGATCTCTCGGGTCGAGTTCACCGGCGGGCCGCTCGCCGGGGTGTCGGCCGATCATCTCCTCTCCGAAATGAACGGTGGCGCCGCCCAGGGAACGCTCTACCTGGCGCCCGTGGCGAACGATCCGAGCAAGCCGCGTCGGTACTGCTACGTGAACTGAGTGGTTCCCGGCCGGCACGGCGGCTGCCCGGCGGAGCGCACGCTGATGAGTGCGGCACCCGCTGTGCGGAATGCGAGTGCGAGGGCCGAGTATCGGCGCTTCGCGGATCGCGGCACAGATCATTGTTGGCGGCACGGATCGAACCTGCTGCCCTCCGTGAGGGCTTTCGGTAGAAGTCCGACATAAGGGGCCGCCTTGCGCACTGGCGTTCGCGGCGGAGTTGGAGTGGGATGGACCCGGTGAATTCCATTTTTTGGTCATGCGGCAGGATCGTGTGTCATGTTCTGGTCTGACCGCGTTGCGGGTGCCAGGCGGCGGGACGCCGCCCAGGAGGTCTCGGTCAACGGAGGTGCCAGCCTCCCTGATCCGATCGGGTCGGCGCCGGAAACGGCACCGCCGGTCCTGGCTGCCCCGCGGGTCGAGATGCGTCCGGAGGGCTGGCGGCTGGTTGATCGTCGCGGCATTCTCAAGGCGGCCGGTATGGCCGCGGCCGCGGCGCCCGCGGCGGCCCTGCTGGCGGCCTGTGGCGGCGGTTCCGGTGGCGGCGAGGCCCGTAAGGTGCGCATCGGCATGGTCAGCCCGCGCACCGGGGCGTTGCGAAGCTACGCCGATGTGGACTCCCACGTCGTCGAAAGCATGAACACCATCTTCGCCGACGGCACCCGGGTCGGGCGCAACACGCTACCGGTGGAGATCTTCGTCCGGGACGGGCAGTCCGACCGGAACCGCGCGGCCGCGGCCGCGGCCGATCTGATCTTCGTCGACAACGTGGACATCGTCCTGGTCGGCGGCGGCGCGGACAACGTGAACCCGGTGTCCGACGTCTGTGAGGCGCAGGGCGTTCCCTGCCTTTCGACCTCGGTGCCCTGGGAAGCGTGGTTCTACAGCCGTGGCGGCAAGGCCGAGACACCGTTCTCCTGGACGTACCACGTCTACTGGGGGATGGCGGAGCTCCGGGGGGCCTACCGGGCGATGTGGCGGGCGCTCGACGTCCCGCACAGCGTCGCCCTGCTACTCCCCAACAACCAGGAGGGCGAGGCCTTCAACAACGCCGCCTACGGGTTGTCGAAGCTCACCGACGATGGTTTTCAGATTGCCGGTACGCACCGCTACAACGTCGGCGACCAGTCGTTCGGTACGTTCGTGGACGGTATCGTCTCCAACAAGGTGTCGATAATCGCCGGCAACCCGAGCATCACCGACTTCTCGGCGTTCTGGAAACTGCTCAACGAGAAGGACTACAAACCGCACATCGTCACCCTGTCAAGCACCCTCCTCTTCCCGACGGATGTGGAGGCGCTCGGTCTCGCGGCCGACGGGTTCACGACCGAGGTCGGCTGGTCGCCCAAGTTCCAGTACCGCAGCTATCTGACGAAGCGGACGGCCGAGGAACTGGCCAACGAGTTCGACATGGGCACCTGGTCCCAGCCGCTCGGTTTCATCCATGCACTGTTCGAGATCGTCGCCCAGGCGCTCGAGAGCGTCGACTCCATCGACGACCGCAGCGCGGTTGCCGCGGCGATCGCCGGAGTGCAGGCGAGCACGATCGTCGGCAACGTCAGCTTCAACAACGCCCCGAACACCGGAATCCCCAAGAACGTCGCGACCGTTCCGCTGGCCGGCGGGAAGTGGACGAAGCAGCAGTCCTCCAGCGTCCCCTATGCCCTGCATGTCGTCGAGGCCAACGGGCTGACGCTCGCCGCGGACGCCGACAGCACCCGGATGGTCGACCTGCAGAGCATTAACACCTGACCGGTGGACCACAGCTGACTGGTGGCGGTGGTCCGCGGCTCCACCGAGCCGCGGCCCACCGCCACCAGGTCGGCTTTCGGTTTACCGGCTCGTCCGCTTTCCACCATTCGAGAGATCCACGACAACGGCGTGGGGGCGCTCCCGTGATCGGGAACGCCCCCACGCCGTTGTCAGCGTCGGGCACCGGGCCCGCGAATCCGTCGTCCGCGGGTCAGGTCCGTGCCGCCGCGCGCGACATCGTGTGCTCGACGACCGCGATCAGCGCGCTCTTGGTCGAGTCGCGGTTGCGCGCGTCGCAGGTGATGATCGGCACGGCCTGGCTGATCTGCAGCGCCTCCCGCACGTCCTCGATGGAGTGCCGAAGAACGCCGTCGAAGCAGTTCACCCCGATGACGAAGGGGAGCTGACGCTGCTCGAAGTAGTCGACCGCCGCGAAGCAGTCCGCGAGACGCCGGGTGTCCGCCAGCACGATCGCGCCGATCGCACCGCGGACGATGTCGTCCCACATGAACCAGAACCGGTACTGCCCGGGGGTCCCGAACAGATAGAGGATCAGGTCCTCGTCCAGGGAGACACGGCCGAAGTCCATCGCCACGGTCGTGGTGGTCTTGTCAACGAGATGAGTGAGGTCGTCGACGTGTGCGCCGGCCTCGGTCATGACGGCCTCGGTGCGCAGCGGGACGATCTCGGACACGGAGCCCACGAACGTCGTCTTGCCGGCGCCGAACCCGCCCGCCACCACGATCTTGACCGATGTGGTGGCGACGGCGGAGTTGACCCGTCTGTGGTCAGAGCTTTCGAAGGCCACTGAGAACCCTTTCGAGCAACGCGAGATCCGGCGCCTCATCGCGGTCCGGCTGCTGGTGGACGCGGACGAAGCCTTCGTCCGCCATGTCGCCTACCAGGACGCGGGCGACCCCGAGAGGCACCCTCAGACCGGCGGCGATCTCAGCGATTGACCGCACCTGCCGGCACATGGCAGCGATGGTCTGCTGCTCCAGGTTGAGGCTTAGTGCCCGCTCCTCACCGAGCGGGGTTGTGAAGACGAGTGCCTCTATGGCGAGCTCGTAACGGGACCGAGTCCGCCCACCGGTCATCGCGTAGGGGCGGACGACCGGTCCGGGCGCGTTCTCGGGATCGATGCTCACCCTGACTCCCTGGACCTACCCACATTCACCGCGGAAGCGTTCCCTGCAGCTCGGCTCGCAGAGCCGGCGTGAGGACGTCCTTGGCACGGGTGACGAGCAATGCCATCTCGTAGCCGACAAGGCCGATGTCACAGGACGGCGCGGCGAGTACCGCCATGCTGGCCCCGTCGCTGATGGCCATGATGAACAGGAAGCCGAGTTCCATCTCGACGACGGTCTGCGTCACGGCTCCGGCCTCGAACACCCGGGCGGCGCCGCCGGTGAGGCTCACCAGCCCAGAGGCGACCGCGGCGAGCTGGTCGGCCCGGTCCCGGGGGAAACCGTCCGAAACAGCCAACAACAGTCCGTCGGCGGAAACCACCACGGTGTGGGCGACGCCCGGAACCCGGTCAACAAAGTTGTTGATCAACCAGTTGAGGTTCTGAGCCTCGGTACTCACGGGTGTCACCGTTCCTCCTGCGCGTCACGTCGGGGGTTCCTCGTGGTGTCGACTCCGACATCACGTCCCTGCCGCACGCCCTGGTAGAAGCTGGCGAGCCGTCCACCGACAGCCTCTGGCGAGCGTGTCGTCGGCTCGGGGGGACGCCGGCGGGGCGCTGGTTCGGCGCTGCCGGGCACGAGATGGGTCATGGGAACTCGAACCGGTAGTCCGGACCGTGTGGTGCCGCCGGTGCTGGGCTGACGGAGCTGCTCCGCGGCCTTCCAGCCCTCGTCACCCGCCGAAGACCAGGAGCCGTCGGCGGTCTGGCCGGCGGCCGGCCCGGTGGGGGTCAGACGCTGCGGCCCGGTCTGCGGCATCGGCCGCGGCGCCTGTGCCGCCGCGGGTGCCGGAATCCCGGCCCCTGGGCGGCGCATCCCCCGAGCGGGGGATTCGAGAAGGGGTTCGCCCCGCGTCGGTACCCGCGGTGCGGCCGCCGGTGGCATACCCGGTCGGGCTGGTGCCTGCGGCTGGGGCCGCCGTGGCAGAGGCGTCCCCGACACCGATGCGGCCGCTGGTCGGGCCGGGCCCTGACCGCGGACCGGGCCCGGGCGGACCGGGGCCTGCTGGCCGTTGGCCGCACCGTCGGCGGGCTCAGGTGTCCTGCGCTGGAACCAGGCCGAGACCGAATCGAAGATCGGCGTGGTGAGGGCGTCATCCCCCTCCTGCTCGTCCGCGACGATCTCGCCGGTGTCCTCTCCGCGCCCGAAGGCGGTCCGGGCGAGCGGGCCGCTCTGCGTCGGGTCCACCCCCCGGTTGCTCCGGAAGGCCGCGGCGAGGTTCGGGCCGGTCTGGGGGAACGCGTCGTTCGGCTCGGGGCTGGGTCGGCTGGGCGCCCGGTTGAAGACCCCGCCCGGCCGCTGCAGAGCGTCGGTGTCCGGCTCGCTGTACATCTGGGTGGGGCCGGTGACCGGCCCGACGGGCAGCGGACCGGAGGGCGGTGCCTCGTCGTAGCGGCCATCCATGAGGGGGAAGCCGCCGGTGTCCGTGGAGAAGCCACCGGTGTCGAGGGAGTAGCCGCCGGTGTCTGTGGAGAAGCCACCGGTGTCGGCGAGGTCAGGGCCGGGCTCCGGTGCCTGTTCCAGCTCACGTCGCCCCGTTGGAGGCGCGTAGGCGCGGGGCTGCTCGCCGGAGTGCGGTCCGCCGTAGCCGGCGCCGTCGCGGTAGGGCAGCGGAAGCGGACCGGAGTTGAGGGCCTCCAGGGAGAACTCGCCGGAGTCCTCCGGGCCGCGCCCGTGCATCGGGTAGGAGCCGGTCGAGTCGCCGCCGCCTGGTTCGGCACCGGCGGGAGCCCGGTCAGAGGTGTTGTCCCGGTAGCCGCGAGGGTCACGCGCGTACTGGCCGTTGCGGTCGGACCGGTCGGATCGGTCGGACCGGGAGCCGTCGAACAGCGACGCCCCGCCGGGGGTGGCGAAGCCCCCGCTCGCCGGCTGCCCGAAACCGGGGTCCCGGCCGAGCCCGTTGCTGGCGGGCGCGTACGAGGAGCCGCCGGCCGCCGAGGCTGCCGCAGGATCCACGACGGGGCTGAAGTTCGTGGTCTGCAGGCCTGCTCCCAGCCCGTTGCGCTCGGGGGCAGGGGGTAGGGCGTTGCCGCGCGCGGGCGGGAGGGCGGCGGCGTCCCGACCACCCGTGCCCGGGCTGAGGGCGGCCGGGCGTGGGCCGCTCGGGGTGGCTCCGCTGTCACCGGTGACCAGCTTCGCTGGCAGCCGGACAACCGCGGTGATGCCGCCGGAGGCGGACTCGCGCAGCTGGACGCGGATGCCGTGCCGGCTGGCCAGCCGACCGACGGCGAACAGACCCATGGTCCGGGAGACGGAGACGTCGACGACCGGCGGGTTGGCGAGGCGGTCGTTGACCCGCTCGAGCTCCTTCGCGGGCATGCCGATGCCCTGGTCCTCGATCTCGATCATGGCGCCGGCACCCGGGCCGAGTGAGTGGCTGGAGACCAGGACGTCCGTGACCGGTGGGGAGTAGGACGTGGCGTTCTCGAGCAGCTCGGCGATCAGGTGGACGACGTCGCTCACACCGCTGCCGGCGATGGAGACCGGCGCGGCACCGGTCTGCTTGACCCGGGTGTACTGCTCCACCTCGGAGATGGCCGCGAGTACGACCTCGTTGACCGGGACGGGGTGGGTCCACCGCCGCGCGGTGTCCGTGCCGGCGAGAACCAGCAGCGACTCGTTGTTCCGCCGCATACGGGTGGCGAGGTGGTCGAGCTTGAAGAGGTTGGCGAGCTGGTCCGGGTCCTGCTCACGGTTCTCCAGATCGTCGATCAGGCGGAGCTGCCGCTCGACGAGTCCCTGGCTTCGCCGGGAGAGGTTCACGAACATCGCGTTGACGTTGTTCCGCAGGACGGCCTGCTCGGAGGCGAGCCGGACCGCCTCCCGGTGGACCGCGTCGAACGCCCGCGCGACTTCACCGATCTCCTCGTCGGAGTCGATACCGATCGGCTCGACGTCGTCGTTGAGGGTCTGATCACTGGAGTCGCGCAGTCGGCGGACGGCCTCGGGCAGCCGTCGGCCGGCGACGTCGAGTGCGGCCGTTCGCAGTGAGAGCAGCGGCCGGACCAGCGACCGGGCGACGACCACGGCCGCCAGCAGGGCGCTGGCGAGAATGAAGACGATCAGCAGACCGGAGAGCAGCGCGCCGCGCTGAATGCTGCCGCGCAGCTCGTCCACCCGATCATCGATGTCGTTGAACAGGGTGGCGTCCACCTCGGAGCTGAGGTTGATCCATTCCTGGGTGGCTCGAGCCCACTTCTCTGACGGCGGAGACGCGAGCTTTTGGCCAGTGGTGGCCTCGAGTATCTGCTCCGTGTAGAGATCAGTGCTCTTGATGTCCAGGCTCTCGTCGGGGTTGAGCTTCTCCCGGAAGCGGCTGAGCTGAGCGGGAGTCGCGTCTTCCTCGAACGCGCGGACCAACTCGATCCGCTGTGAGTGAGCGGTGAGGAACTCGCGGTAGTCATCGGTCGAGAATGGATCAGCGCTCAGGATGACGCTGTACGCGAGGGTCTGCGTCGTCGCGATTTCCTCGTTCGCGCGAACGAGGTGATCGGCGGCGTTGACGCTGCGCAGCAGCGTCGGATCGTCATTTCCCTGGGGGATCAGGACCACCAGGTCGATCAGGGAGGTGATCAGGGGCGAGTATGCGGCGCGCACCGAGCTCGGGTCCGCCATGGTGGTGCTGGCCTTGCGCAGGTTGGCCAGATGGCCCAGGGCGTTGGTGGTGTCACGCAGCGAGTTGCGGACCTCGGGCCCGAAGGACCCCTGGTGCCGCTTGACGATGTTCTGGTAGCTGGTGAGCGCGTCGTTCGTCGCCGTCTGCCGGGCGGCTACGGACGCCACGGCACTGCTCCCGCTGCCGCCACCGCTGCTGCTGCCGCTGGAGGCGATCCTGCCGGCGGTGTAGGTCCGCTCCTCCTGCAGGGCGTGGACGAGGGTGGACGCCGATCGGTTGATCTCGATGAGGTCGCGGATCCGGTTGACGTCCCGAGTGCTGGTCAGCACGGAGGCCGCCTGGATCGAGGAGTTGACCAGGATGGCCACGACGGGCACGGCGAGAATCGCGATCAGCTTGGTGCGTACCCGCCAGTTGGTCGGGTCGGTCACCGTCTGACGAAGGCCGCGCCCACCGGCTCGTTCCGGTCGTGGCGGCGTCGGGGGCTGGTCGCCGTGGTGTCCGTTGTCTTCCACGGACGAACCAGCGGCAGCCATGGGCGGCTGGTCTGTGGCCATGCCCGTGCTGCTGGCCATCGGTTGTCTGCGCACGTACCTTCGCAACCTCTCCGCCAGCCTCCCGGAACAGGTCGTACCAGGATGGCTCGGTATCGGGCCCGGATGTCCCTCACAACGCACCTTAGCGGGACGTAGTGAGCATCCGAAAGGCGCCCACCGTACGCCCGTTGTGGGTCACGGGCCAGTTGTGGGCGGTTTGCGCCCGAGTTTGTCACCGATGCCCATCTCGGTGGGCACTGTGGGTCGAGCTGATCGATGGGTTGGCCGCATCGATCGCGGGTGAGGACGTTCATGGACCTTTCGATGGGATCACGCATCATGGACTTCGCGAGTCCTTCGCCGGTCGGTTCGTCCGGACGAGCCGAAGACGCCTCCAATGTGCCGCCGCCGGGCGACGCGTGCCACCCGGCACGCATCCGCGTCGGCGTCCGTAGGCTTGATGAGTGAACGAGTCACCTCGTGGCAGCTATGGCTCCACCGATGCACATCCCGGATACGACACCGTTCTTGTGATCGACTTCGGCGCGCAGTACGCCCAGTTGATCGCTCGCCGTGTGCGTGAGTGCCATGTGTACTCGGAGATCGTCCCGTGGGATATGCCGGTCGCGGAGATCCTGGCTCGCCGTCCGGCAGCGTTGATCCTTTCGGGTGGCCCGAAGTCGGTCTACTCGCCGGGCGCCCCGCGGGTCGATCCGGCCCTCTTCTCCGCCGGGATCCCGGTCCTCGGGATCTGCTACGGCCACCAGGTGATGGCCCAGGCGCTGGAGGGGACGGTCGCGCGTACCGGCACCGCCGAGTACGGGGCGACCCGCCTGCAGGTGAGCGACCCCGGAGTGCTCTTCGACGGGCTCGCCGTCTCCCAGCAGGTGTGGATGTCCCACGGTGACTCGGTGACGGCGGCGCCCCCCGGGTTCAGGGTGACCGCCTCGACCCCGTCGACGCCGGTCGCGGCGTTCGAGGATCCCGATCGTCGCCTCTACGGCGTGCAGTTCCATCCCGAGGTCGTCCACAGCGAGCGGGGGATGGACGTCCTGCGTCACTTCCTGCTCGCGGGAGCGGGCTGCCGGCCGTCCTGGACGATGCTCAACATCGTCGACGAGGCGGTCGCCGCCGTGCGCAAGCAGGTGGGCGGCGGTCGCCTCATCTGCGGTCTGTCTGGCGGCGTCGACTCGGCGGTGGCGGCCGCGTTGGTGCAGCGGGCCGTCGGGGATGCGTTGACCTGCGTGTTCGTCGACCACGGCCTGCTCCGGGCGGGGGAGGCCGAGCAGGTCGAACGCGACTTCGTCGCCTCGACCGGCGTCGAACTGGTGCACGTGAAGGCGGCCGACCGGTTCGCGGCGGCACTGGCCGGTGTCACCGATCCCGAGCAGAAGCGGAAGATCATCGGCCGCGAGTTCATCCGGGTCTTCGAGGAGGCCGCACGCGAGCTCGACGCGCGGGCCGAGGCCGAGGGCGCCAGGATCGGATTCCTTGTGCAGGGCACGCTGTATCCCGACGTCATCGAGTCGGGCTCGCCGACCGCGGCAAAGATCAAGTCCCATCACAATGTCGGTGGCCTTCCCGACGACCTGCAGTTCGCGCTGGTCGAGCCACTGCGCACGCTTTTCAAGGACGAGGTCCGCCACCTCGGCGAGGAACTCGGGCTCCCCGAGGAGATCGTCTGGCGCCAGCCTTTCCCCGGGCCCGGGCTGGCCGTGCGGATCATCGGCGAGGTGACGCCCGAGCGGCTCGACATCGTGCGTGCCGCAGACGCGGTGGTCCGCGAGGAGATCCGCCGGGCCGGGCTCGACCGCGAGATCTGGCAGGTCTTCGCGGTGCTGCTCGCGGATGTTCGGTCGGTGGGGGTCCAGGGCGACGAGCGGACCTACGGTTGCCCGGTGGTTCTTCGTGCCGTGACCAGTGAGGACGCGATGACGGCCGACTGGGCCCGGCTGCCTGCCGCGTTGCTGGAGCGCATCAGCAACCGGGTCGTCAACGAGGTGCCGCAGGTGAACCGGGTCGTCTACGACATCACGTCGAAGCCGCCCGGCACGATTGAGTGGGAGTAAGGCGATCGGTTTCGGTGTGGCCGGTGGTCCGCCGGCTACACCGCTGGACCGTCGGCGGGCGGTCTTGGCGTCAGGTGTTGGGGGTTACATGTCCCAATATTGCGGTCGGGCGTCGATCGTCGTTGGTTTTGTGTCGTTTCGTGACTGTTTGTGGGTTCGCAGTGGCCCGTCGGCATGGTGCATGGGCGACGATGCATTCTGCGGATGTCCGTCTGGAGGCTCTCCGGGGGTTGACCTCGGTGCGGACTTCATAGACCTGTCCGGCCTAGTCCGGTGCCATCGTGAGCCACCCGCACTCGGTCGGGACATAGGTTTGGTTGCGCCGGCGGATGGTATTCCCGCTCGGATGTTCGAGGCGACTTCATACGATCCCGGCGGCCGGTGTTTTGTGTCGGGGAGTCGCCGCTCGGTGGCGATAAACCTCCGAAGCGATCCGGTGATTCACCGTGGGGAACATAGCGAACCGGACATTACGGATATTTAGTGGAGTATGAGGTGCTGCCTTCGGTTCACAACGGCGATCGCGTCGGAGTGGAACCGCCCGGTGTCGGGCTGGTCGCGGGCGGCTCGGTCGCCCGGACGAAGCGTCCCCTGCCGGCCGGCCGGTTTGACTACGTCCGCGCCGCGGCGCACTCTAGAGGTGTGCCGCTGTTCCTCATGGTGATTACGTAGGCGCGCGACCGCCCGAGAGGGTCGCGCGCCAAGCCCTTCCGCCCATCGGCGGGGGGCTTTTTTGTTTGCCGCGGCCGCAGGGGTGAGGTGGCCGCCGAGCCACCAGGAGAGTGTCGATGACATCACCATCAGTAAGAAGGCCGCCGGCTGATGGCGCCGGGTCGTCCCGCGCGGACGACCCGACCGACGCCGACGGCGCCGGAGAACGTCAGGGCGGGGCAACGGGGGCCCTCGCCCGGATCAGTCCGCAGTCAGCCGTGCCGGCGCCCGAACGCGCCCGAGGCACGCTGCCCGCCCGCCGCCCGTCCGGTGGGCGCACCGCTCCCCGCGCCCGCGGTTGTGACGCGGCCGGGCTGCGTCCCGCCGGCCTTGCTGGCAGCTTGGGACTGGCTGGCAGCTCGGGGCTGGCTGGCACCGCTGGGCTGGCTGGCAGCTTCGGCCTGTCCGGCGGTCCTGTCCGCGCTGGCGTTTCCGGCCTGCCGGTCGATCTCGCCGAGGTCACCGCGGCCGCCGGGCGGCTGGGCGGTGTGGCGCGTCGTACCCGGGTCGTGCCGGCGGCCGGGAGTCTGACCGGGCATGTCGGTGCGCCGGTCTGGCTCAAGTGCGAGCACGAGCAGCACACCGGTTCCTTCAAGCTGCGGGGCGCGTTCAACCGGATCGCGACCGCGGGGCCGCGGGCACGCGCGCGGGGAGTCGTCGCGGCGAGCGCCGGCAACCACGCCCAGGGCGTCGCCTTCGCGGCGGCTCATTTCGGCGTCGCCGCGACCATCTTCGTGCCCGAGGGCGCGAACCCGGCCAAGGTCGCGCGTACCCGTGCGCTGGGCGCCCGCGTCGAGCACGTACCGGGGGGCGTCGACGCCGCGCTGCGAGCCGCCGACGCCTACGCCGCCGCCAGCGGTGGCCTGCTGGTCCACCCGTTCGACGACGCGGCTGTCATCGCGGGCCAGGCAACGATCGGGCTGGAGCTCCTGGAACAGGTGCCGGAGCTCTCGACAGTGATCGTCGGGGTCGGTGGTGGGGGTCTGCTGAGTGGTCTGGCGGTGGCGCTCAGTGGCCTGCGGCCGGACGTACGCGTGATCGGCGTTCAGGCGGCCGCCGCGCCGGCGTTCGCGTCGTCCTTTCACACCGCCCGCCGTCTGGTCGTCCCACCGGGCGCTGCCGGTAGCGGCGCGGGCTGCCTCGCCGATGCCGGCCAGGCCGGGGCAGCCACGGGAACCGTGGCCGACGGCATGGCGGTCGGCGCGCCCGGCCGGCTTACCCTGGCACTGGCCGAACGGCTGGTGGACGACGTCGTCACGGTCGACGAGGACGCGTTCTGGGAGGCGATGGTCGCGCTGCGGCGGTCGGGCCACCGGGTGGAGCCCGCGGGAGCCGCCGGCGTCGCGGCCCTGCTGCGGATGCCCGAGCTCGCGGGCGGTGTCACGGCGGTGGTGCTCTCCGGCGGCAATCTCGACCCCGCGGTGGACACCAGGGTGGCCGCGCTCGCGGCCGACGCGTCCGCCGGCGCTCGGACGAACGCGCCTGGGTGACCGCGACTGGGCGACCGCGTCCGGGTGAAAGCATCCGGACCCGAACGCCGACCCGCGGGCCGCGCATGGAAGTGTCGGACCCGCCCGGCATCATGGCGCTGTGGTTGAGCTGGCCACCGCGTCGGGCGGTTCGTCCGTCGAACGTACGATCGAGGTCTGATGAGCACTCTTTTCGACGACACCTTTGGCCCTGAATCGCTGGTCGACGGTCTGGCACCCCTTGGTGGCGCGGGCTCGCGGGAGGGTGCGGCGGCCGGCGGTGCGGCGCGCGGCGGGGCCGCCGGCGGCGGTCGGGCGTCGGGCGACTTCGGCCCGGCGGTGCTCGAGGCCGGGGCGGGTCGCCCCAGGCCGCCTCGGCTCGACCCGGGCGAACTGCTGGAGGGGCTCAACCCGCAGCAGCACGCGGCGGTGGTGCACGCGGGCGCGCCGTTGCTCGTCGTCGCCGGTGCGGGCTCGGGCAAGACCCGGGTGCTGACCCACCGCATCGCCTACCTGCTCGCGGCGCGTGGCGTGCGGCCGGGCGAGATCCTCGCGATCACGTTCACGAACAAGGCCGCGGGGGAGATGAAGGAGCGCGTCGAGGCGCTCGTCGGCGGGCGGGCCAGAGCGATGTGGGTGAGCACGTTCCACTCGGCCTGCGTGCGCATTCTGCGCTCGGAGGCGGCGCGGCTCGGGTACGCCTCCTCCTTCTCCATCTACGACGCGGCGGATGCCCAGCGCCTGCTCACGTTGGTCACCCGCGATCTCGACCTCGACCCCAAGCGCCACACCGCCAAGGCGCTCGCGGTGGCGATCAGCGCTCTGAAGAACGAACTCGTCGACTGGGAGACGGCCCGGGACCGGGCCGCGAGCCACATCGAGCGAACCGTCGCCGAGGTGTACGCCTCCTACCAGCAGCGGCTCGCACAGGCGAACGCGCTGGACTTCGACGATCTGATCATGATGACGGTCAACCTGCTCCAGGCGTTCCCCGACGTCGCCGAGCACTACCGGCGGCGGTTCCGCCACGTGCTCGTCGACGAATACCAGGACACCAACCACGCCCAGTACGTCCTCGTCCGCGAGCTGGTCGGCCGCCCTGGTCCGGCCGGGAGCACGGGGGCGGGGGCCGAGTCGGCGGCGGTGGGCCAGCACGGCACGGGCGGCGAGGACGCTGCCGGGCTGGCGGGAGCGGAGTACGGCGGTGGCGGTCCGGTCCCCGCCTCCGGCGCCCTGCCGCCGGCGGAGCTGTGTGTGGTCGGGGACGCCGACCAGTCGATCTACGCCTTCCGCGGGGCGAACATCCGCAACATCGTCGAGTTCGAGCAGGACTACCCGAACGCGGCCGTCATCCTGCTGGAGCAGAACTACCGGTCCACCCAGACGATCCTCTCCGCGGCGAACGCGGTGATCGCGCGCAACGCCCAGCGCAAGGCGAAGCGCCTGTGGTCGGATGCCGGTGACGGGGAGCGGATCGTCGGCTTCGTCGCCGACAACGAGCATGACGAGGCCGCCTTCGTCGCGGAGGAGATCGACCGGCTCAGCGACGACAAGCTCGCCCGGCCGGCGGATGTGGCGGTCTTCTACCGGACGAACGCCCAGAGTCGGGTGTTCGAGGAGATCTTCATCCGGGTCGGGCTGCCGTACCGGGTGGTCGGCGGCGTCCGGTTCTACGAGCGCCGCGAGATCCGTGACCTGCTCGCCTACCTGCGGGTGCTGGCGAACCCGACGGACACGGTGAACCTGCGGCGGATTCTCAACGTTCCGCGCCGCGGGATCGGTGACCGCGCCGAGGCGATGATCTCGGCCTTCGCGGAGCGCGAGCGCATCCCGTTCGCCGACGCACTCGCCCGGGTGGACGAGGTGCCCGGGGTGGCGACCAGATCGGCCCGGTCGGTCCGGGACTTCGTGGCGCTGCTGGGCGATCTGCGTGACCTGCTGCCGAGCGGCCCACTGGCCGTGATCGAGGCGGTGCTGGAGCGGACGGGCTATCTCTCCGAGCTCGTCGCTGAGGACACCATCGAGGCCCAGGGGCGGGTCGAGAACCTGCGGGAGCTCGTCGGGGTGGTCCAGGAGTTCACCGAACGGCGTCCCGACGGCAGTCTGGCCGAGTTCCTGGAGCAGGTCTCGCTCGTCGCGGACGCGGACCAGATCCCCGACGACGACGGCTCCGACGGCGTCGTCACGCTGATGACGCTGCACAGCGCGAAGGGCCTGGAGTTCCCGGTCGTGTTCCTCACCGGGCTGGAGGACGGTGTCTTCCCGCACCTGCGCACGCTCGGGGATCCGACCGAGCTGGAGGAGGAACGGCGGCTGGCGTATGTGGGTGTCACCCGGGCCAGGGCACGGCTGTACCTCACCCGGGCCCAGGTCCGCAGCGCCTGGGGGCAGCCGGCCTACAACCCGCCCTCCCGGTTCCTCGGCGAGGTTCCGGATGCGCTCGTCGAATGGCGCCGGCTGCCCGAGCCGGCTCCGGCCACCAACAGCGGGCGCTTCGCCGGCTCAGGCGCGGGCTCGGGCGGGGCAGGCGGCTTCGGTGGCGCCGGTGCGAGGCCGGTGAACTCCCCGTTCGGGGCGAAAAGCTCCCGGCCGGCCGCGCGCCCGATCATCGACCTGAATCCCGGCGACCGGGTCACCCATGACACGTTCGGCCTCGGGGTCGTCGTGGCGACGAGCGGAGTCGGTGACTCCCGCCAGGCCAAGATCGACTTCGGCTCCGACGCCGGGACGAAGGATCTCCTGCTGCGGTACGCGCCGGTGGAGAAGCTCTGAGCCGAGGCCTCCGGCCACGCGGCCCCGGCCCCCGTGCTGCCGCGCCCAGCGCGGGCGGCAGCGGGGTCGGGGGCACGGCTCAGTACGTGACCCCGTGGCCCGCGAGCCAGGCGAGGGGGTCGACCTTCGTCCCGTACTGCCCGTTGAGACGGACCTCGAAGTGCAGGTGCGGGCCGGTGGATTTCCCGGTGTTCCCCTCCAGGCCGATCTGCTCGCCGGTGTCGACCTCCTGGCCGACCCGGACGTCGATGCGTGACATGTGGCCGTAGCTGGTCACCACGTTGTTCTCGTGCATGATCTGCACGAAGTTTCCGTAGCCGGTCTCCCAGCCCGCGTAGATGATCGTCCCGCGGTGTGCCGCGTGGATGGTCGTTCCGTGGGGAGCGCCGAAATCCACGCCGATGTGGTGGTTCGAGCCGCCGAATCCCTGGGTGACGCGGGCCTCGATCGGGCGAACCCAACGTGCCGCTGCCACCCGTTCCGCCTCCGCGGCGGCCGCGGCGTCGCGCTGGGCCAGCGCGACGGCTGCCACCCGGGTGGCGACCAGGTCCTTCGCCTCGAGCAGCTCGGCCATCCGGCGTTGGTCGTCGGACACCTCGGTGTCGATCGGCCCGCTCAGATCATCCGCGCCCGCCGTGGACACGACCTGCACGGTGCCGGACTGGCCCGCTGATGCTCCGCTCGCGGACGCCGCCAGCGTGCTGCCGGTCCGTCCCGGCTGGTGCTGGGCCGTGGTCTCGGAATGCGCGATGCCGGTGGCATTGATGAGCACGAGGCCGATGGTCGAGACGACCGCGGTGGCGGCGCCCGTACGTCGCAGCTGCACGGAGACGAAACCCGATCTTCCGGGTACGGACTCGTCCCACTCGTCGGCGACTGAGGCGTTCCGACGTGGGTGCGTTCCGTGCTCGGATCTCGGGAACGGCGGTCGTGTCAACACGCACTCCCCTGGTCACAAGGCACCCGTCGGACGAACCAGCCGGGTGGGAGGGCCCTTAAACCGATGAGGAGGTTACACCGTCTCTTTCTGGCAGATAGTTCCAACTAGCCGTAAAGATGTGGCACTTTCGGGCTGGTCAGTCGCCAGACCTGTCGCCGCCGTTGCCTGCGGCGCTCCCGCTACGGGTGCCGCCGGTGCTGGTGCCGGTGCCGGTACGGCTGGTGCCAGCACGGCTGGTGCCAGCACGGCTGGTGCTGGCGGCTGAGCCGGGGTGAGTAGACGGGTGGTCAGCTGCGCCACCGCGCCGCAGAACGGAAGACCGTGGTGCCCGACGCCGTCCACCAGGACGTTCTCGGTGTGCAGGTCGGGGTGGTTGAGCCTGGCCTCGTCCGGTCGCACCACCGTGTCCAGGCTGCCGGCGACGGCGACGAACCTGGTACGCAGGCCCGGGGCCGGTTCGGCGAGCTCCTCCAACAGGGCGGACCCCGGCCGCAGCTGGGCCAGCACCCGGTACGCGACCGCCCTTGGCAGGCGGCTGGCGAGCCGGGTGCCGTTGTGGGGCGACGCCAGCGTGATCAGGGTGCGCACGTACTCGTCCCCGCCGAGTCGCTGGACGTAGTACCGCGCCACCAGGCCGCCGAGCGAATGGGCGACGATGTTCACGTCCGGGTGCCCGTGCCGCCGGGCGGCCTGCTCGACCGCGGCCGCGAGCGCTTCGGCTGCGGCCTGGACGCTGGTCGCGAACAACGGCACGTCCACCGAGGTCACGGTGGTGAATCCGCGGCGGCGCAGGGAACGCTCAAGGCGCGCGAACACCGACCGGTTGTCCACCAGGCCGTGGACGAGCAGGACGGGCGTCCCGGCGGTCGCCGGATCGCCGACGATCAGGCCGCGTTGGAGCGGGGTCAGGTCCGCCAGGCGGTAGCGGTCGGTGGGGCCTTCGTCGCGGCGCCGCCCGACCACGGCAGCCGGGTAGAGGGCTGCGTGCGTCGCGATACAGGCCGCCTCGACCATGAGGCCCTTCACACCGTCGAACTGCGTGGCCCCGAGTCGGGTGAACAGTCGGGTGTCGATGACCGTCCCCTTCGTGAGGACCTGTCCTCGTGGCAGGTTGGGCAAACGACGTTACTGAAAGCCAACCAAGCCTGTCGACCATTTGTCATGCCTTGCCGCAAGACGGACATCCGCGTCACGAAGAGTGAGGTCACGCAGAAGATCCGCGACCCGTAGTGCCAGCCCGGGCAGGTCAGCGTCACAGCGCTCCAGGACGGCATCGGCGAAACCCAGGGCGAGCAGGTCGTAGGGCCGCAGCCCCGCGCTGTCCGCCGCCGCCGCGAGGTCGATGCGCAGGGTCGTGGCCGCACCTTCGGGCGCCAGTGCGGTCAGGTACCCATCCGGCGAAACCAGGACGACATCGGCACAGGCCGCCGCGAGTGCCCCGCCGGAGCCGCCCTCACCGACGATGATCGAGATGGTCGGGGAAGGACAGGCGAGCACCGCAGCCATGGCCGCACCGATCTGGGGCGCGATTCCCGCGGCCTCGGCGGCCGGTCCGCAGGCCGCACCCGGGGTGTCAACCAGGGTCAGCAACGGCAGGCTGAGCCTGCCCGCGAGACGGGCCGCCCTCGAGAGCAGGCGGTAGCCGTCCGGCCCTGGCGCACCACCGCGCTGCGCGGCCACCGCCACTCCCACGGCGGCGAGCCCCGTGGGCAGCAGCCCGATCCGGGCCCGCACCGTCCGGTCCGGCCCAACCAGGTCGACGCCGGCCGTCAGCAGGTCGGCCAGGATCACGCCGGCGGGTCGGCGCGGCCCCTCCCTGGCCGCCAGCACCTGCTCCCAGCCGCTCCGGCGCGGGCCCGGTGCCTCACCCGCGAGCGGTGCCTGGCCGGCGGGAGCCTGGCCGACGGGTGGCCGATCGGGTGGTGCGACCGCGCGCAGTGCGTGGCCGAGCCAGCTGGCCACGGCCGACGGCTCCACGGCGGCGTCCACCAGGCCGGCGGCCGCGGCGGCCAGTGCCGTGTGGCTGTCGCTGGGCGGGAGCGCGCCGGTCACGGCGGCCACGACTCTGGGCCCGGAGAAGCCAACCGTCGCGCCGAGGACCGCGCAGCGCAGATCGGCCTGGGAGCCGACGGTCACCCACATGCCGCCGGTGGTGGGCTGGTCGGAGACTGCGATGTGCCCGAGACCCGCCGCGGCCAGCTGGCCGAGCGCGATGGACACCCGGGCCAGGCCGACCAGGCCGGCGACGCCTTCCTGCAGCCGGGTTCCGCCACTTCGCACGAGCGACACGAGCGGGCGGCGGGCCGCGATGGCCGCGTTCACCGCCGCGGTGAACGCGGTCGCGTCCGCCTCGCCGAAGCTGCCGCCGTGGATGGTGAAGTCCCAGACCGCGACCACGGCCGGTGTGCCCTCGACGGGGCCGGTGCCCCACCACAATGCCGGGCGGCCGTCGTAGTCCGGCCAGCCCAGGCGGTTGGGCGCCGCCGGGCCACCCGGCTGGCGGACCACCTCGGCCAGCAGGTCATGCCGCCAGTCCCGGGGCGGCGTGGTCGTCTCGCGTCGCGCCATAGCCATAGATCTTCACCGGGGCGGGGGCGGGCGGCGCGCTGACGTGTGGGATCGCTCTCGCCCAGACCCGTGCTGCCCCGGGGCCGTGCTGGGTCGTCCGGAGTGAGCCTCTCCGCGAGCCTTCTGGATCCTCGCCGCTGGGCGGACGAGATTGTCGCTGCTAGTCGCGGACCGCGTCGTCGAGCGTCATATGGTTCGGAATAGTCTGGTCTGCTCTGCTCCTGGAGCGGTCGCATCGCGCGGGCCGGACAACGGCCGGATACAGGGCCAGGTAGAGGGGAGTCATGCTCACACCGCTGACGGAGGAAGACCCGCGGCAGGTTGGTCGGTACCGGCTTCACAACCGGATCGGCGCCGGCGGCATGGGGACTGTCTACCTGGGTTTCACGCCCGCTTCCGAACCGGTCGCCGTGAAGGTCGCGGCCGCCGAGCTGTCAGAGGACGAGGAGTTCCGCTCCCGCTTCGAGCGGGAGGTGCGGGCCGCGCTGCGGGTCCGCGGCGGCGCCGTGGCGAGTGTGCTCGACGCGGACACGACCGCGTCACAGCCGTGGATGGTGACGGAGTACGTCGAAGGCGTGAATCTGGCCGACGCGGTCCGTCGGCGCGGCCGGCTGGAACCCCATCTGGTCCGTGGTCTCGCGGTAGGCCTCGCTGACGCACTGGTGGCGATCCACGCGGCGGGCGTCGTCCACCGGGACCTGAAGCCCTCGAACATCCTGCTCGCCTGGGACGGCCCCAAGGTCATCGACTTCGGTATCGCCCAGCTCACCGACAGCGCCACCCTGACCAGGAGCGGCCATGTCATCGGCACCCTGGCCTGGATGGCACCGGAACAGATGCGCGGTGAGTCGGCCGGAACACCCGCGGACGTCTTCGCCTGGGCAAGCTGCGTGACCTACGCGGCGACGGGGCGCCATCCCTTCCACGCCGACGCCCCCGATCTGCTGGCGCAGCGCGTCCAGCGCGACGATCCCGACATCGACGGACTGCCGGGGTACCTCCGCGAGCTGGTCGCCCGGGCGCTGTCCAAGGAGGCGCGGGACAGGCCTGTTCCAGCGAGCCTGCTCGCCGCACTCGTCGGGCATGAGGTCCGCGGCGTGGCCGAGGCCGACCGGGCGGCCGGATCGATCCTGGAGCAGACCTGGACCGGCCCGTCCCCGGCATTCGGCATCCCGGAGGCGCCGACGCCACCGCGGCCGGGTGGCGAGCATCGTCGGGCGGAACGCCCGGTGACCGGTGGCTCGCCGGCGGGATCGTCGCCGCAGGGGCCCGGCCCGTTCGGTCCGCCGCCGCCGGCGTCGGCCTTCCGCGCGACGTCCGGCCCGGGGGTGGCCCGGCGAGGTCCGAGCGTGCCGGGCAGCCCGGCACGGCCGGTCCCGCCAGGCCCGCCAGGCCCGCCAGGCCATCCAGGCCATCCGGGGCAGCCCATTCAGCCGGTGCAGCCCGTGCCGCCCATACAGCCCGCGCAACCGGTGCCACGGAAGCCGCAGGTGTCCAGTCCCCTGGCCGCGCCGCCGGCCTGGGCTGGCTCGGGCGCCGACGGCACGCGCGAGCGCTGGGAAGGGGCTCGTCCCGGTGCGCCCGACTCCCGGGGCTCGGCCGATCCCACCTTCCGCCCGGCTGACCCGATGCCTCCGGGAGCACCACCGGATCCCCGGTTGTGGCCCGCGGCGAGGGGCACGGGGGCATTTCCCCCGGAATCGCGTCCCCCTGCGTCGCCCGGGGCCGGCTACCCGCCCGCTGGTGCGTCCCCGGGGGCTGCGGCCGCGCGTCCTGCCGGAGTGCGGCTGATGCTGGCAGGGCTGCTTGAGCAGTGGAACCTCTGCGCGTTGCTCTCCCTCGCGCTGGGCATTCTGTGGATCTTCGGGGTGGGCAGTGTCGCCGCGGTGGTGCTGGGCCTCGTCGCCCGATGGCAGCTTCGCCGCCGGCGTCAGCGGGGATCTCTCGCGGCCACGGTGGGCATTGGTCTGGGCTGCCTCGGTATCGCCGCCACCGCGGTGGTCGGCGCTCTGGTCCGGGCGATTTTCTGAGAAGCCACGAGCGCGCTGGTGGCGTTCGTCTCGTCCGTAGGCTGATCAGCGCTCGGCTTAGTTGTGTGAGATCGGACATACCTGAGTCCGGCTCGGGGGTGTGAGGCCATCAGCGCTTCGCGCACGTCCAAGGGCGGTCACTGTCCGCCACGATGCGCACTGCTGCGTGGCGCCCCTTCGGGTTGTCGGTGTCGGCCGCCGCCGCGGGCTCGAATAGCGCAGGATCATGCCTGCCTGACGGCGGTTCTGCGCGGCCGACCACCGCCACGAAAGCGCCGTCGTCCGCAGTGGTGACCGCGTA
Organism: Parafrankia irregularis; assembly: GCF_001536285.1. Lineage (NCBI taxonomy): Bacteria > Bacillati > Actinomycetota > Actinomycetes > Frankiales > Frankiaceae > Parafrankia > Parafrankia irregularis. The sequence continues at coordinate 421,425 of NZ_FAOZ01000002.1, forward strand.
GCGCAACGGCGTCGGTCGTGGCCCGGCGTCGGTCCGGAGGTGACCGGGATCAACTCAGGGTCACGGTCGAGGGTCGAGCGTCGGAGGGGCCTCGTCAGTAGGCTCGCAGGCGTTCTGTGCATCCCCTGACCGACCGCATCCGACTGGACGGACCGTGGATCTCTTCGAATACCAGGCGAAGAAGCTTTTCGCCGAACATGGCGTACCGGTACCAACCGGGAAGGTTGCCACAACCCCTCAACAAGCGCGTGAGATCGCGACCGAGCTCGGCGGCAAGGTGGTCGTCAAGGCTCAGGTCAAGGCCGGCGGTCGCGGCAAGGCCGGCGGTGTGAAGGTCGCCGACGGCCCGGACGACGCCTACGAGAAGGCGTCGGCCATCCTGGGGATGGACATCAAGGGCCACACGGTCCACTCCGTCCTCGTCGAGCAGGCGAGCAACATCGCGGAGGAGTACTACGCCTCCTTCCTCCTCGACCGTGCCAACCGCACCTTCCTGGCCATGGCCTCCCGCGAGGGTGGCATGGAGATCGAGGAGGTGGCGGCGACCAACCCGGCCGCCCTGGCCCGGATCCACATCGACCCGCTGACCGGCGTCGACGCCGCGAAGGCCCGCGAGATCGCGGTCGCGGCCAAGCTGCCCGACGCCGCGCTCGACGGCGCGAGCACGCTGCTGGCGAAGCTGTGGGAGGTGTTCGTCAAGTCCGACGCCACCCTGGTCGAGGTGAACCCGCTGATCCTCACGGGTGAGGGCAACGTCGTCGCGCTCGACGGCAAGGTCACCCTGGACGAGAACGCGGACTTCCGGCACCCGGAGAACGCCGAGCTCGTCGACACGTCCGCGGTCGACCCGCTGGAGCAGAAGGCCAAGGAGAAGGGCCTCAACTACGTCAAGCTCGAGGGCCAGGTCGGGATCATCGGCAACGGTGCCGGCCTCGTCATGTCGACGCTGGACGTCGTGACCTACGCCGGTGAGGAGTTCGGTGGCCAGCGGCCGGCGAACTTCCTCGACATCGGTGGTGGCGCCTCGGCCGAGGTCATGGCGAACGGCCTGTCGATCATCCTGAGCGACCCGTCCGTCAAGAGTGTCTTCGTCAACATCTTCGGTGGGATCACCGCCTGCGACGCCGTCGCCAACGGCATCATCCAGGCGCTCGACATCGTCGGGAACGTCACGACCCCGCTGGTGGTGCGCCTCGACGGCAACAACGCCGAGGAGGGCCGCCGGATTCTGAAGGAGGCCAACCTCTCGGTGGTCAAGCCGGTGGACACGATGGACGGCGCGGCGAAGCTCGCCGCCGAGCTCGCCGCGGCCGCGGCCTGACCTGGGTCGGAGGACACAACCGATGGCTATCTGGCTCGACGAGAACAGCCGCATCGTGGTGCAGGGCATCACCGGCGGCGAGGGCAGCAAGCACACCCGGCGGATGCTCGCATCGGGCGCGAAGGTCGTCGCCGGTGTGAACGCGCGCAAGGTGGGGCAGCAGGTCGAGGGCGTACCGGTCTTCGGTTCCGTGGCGGACGCCATGGCCGAGACCGGCGCGAACGTATCCGTGATCTTCGTTCCGCCGAAGTTCACCAAGGACGCCGCGATCGAGGCTGTTGACGCCGCGATCCCGCTGGCCGTGGTGATCACCGAGGGTGTGCCGGTTCACGACACCACCGAGTTCTTCGCGTACTCGAAGTCAAAGGGCACGACCCGGATCATTGGGCCGAACTGCCCGGGAATCGCCAGCCCCGGCGTCTCGAACGCCGGCATCATCCCCGCCGACATCACTCCTGGTGGGCGGATCGGTCTTGTCAGTAAGAGCGGCACGCTGACTTACCAGATGATGTACGAGCTGCGCGAGTTCGGTTTCAGCACCTGCGTCGGTATCGGTGGTGACCCTGTCATCGGTACGACACACATTGACGCGCTCGACGCGTTCCAGGCAGACCCCGGCACCGACGCGATCGTCATGATCGGCGAGATCGGTGGCGACGCCGAGGAGCGCGCCGCGGCACACATCGAGGCGCACGTGACGAAGCCCGTGGTCGGCTACGTCGCCGGTTTCACCGCGCCGGAGGGCAAGACCATGGGTCACGCCGGGGCCATCGTCTCCGGCTCCTCAGGCACCGCGCAGGCGAAGAAGGAAGCTCTGGAGAAGGCCGGCGTGCGCGTCGGCAAGACCCCGAGCGAAACCGCGCGGCTGATGGCTGACATCATGCGGTCGTTGTAGCACTGTTCGCGGGGGGTCTTCTTCCACCACGAGGGAGACCCCCGCGTCTGGGCGGTCGAAGGAGTTTCCGGTCGCCGGGGGCGGGGCGCGGACGCGAACGAACGCGAACGCTTTCCGTCTCGCGGTCTTGCTGCGAGACTCCTGCTGTGGTCAGGATGGGCCGTGGGATGATGGTCGGCCCACCTGACCGACCGACCAGACGAAGTGGGGATTTCAGTCGTGGTACAGATCGGTGGTCGTAGTGTTGCGACCAACGACGTCGGGGTCATCGGCGCCGGCGCCGTAGCGTTCATCTTCAGTTTCGTGCCCTGGTTCTCCATCAAGAGCACCTACTACGGGGCCTCGTATTCCAATAGCGCCAACGGGTGGAGCACGGATCTCGGCGGCTATTTCTGGGGCTGGCTGGCCATCCTCCTGCTGCTCGCGGTCGCGGGTCTCACCGCGGCGCTGACCTTCGGGAACGTCCGGCTGCCATCGCTGCCGCTGCCGCTGCCGCTCGTCCTGGCGGGTGCTTCGGGACTGTCGATTCTGTTGATCCTCATCCGCTGGCTTGCCTACCCGGACATCCCGAGCGGCATCAGCGGCGGCGCCTCGTTCGGTCTTTTCCTCGCGCTCATCGCGGCCATCGCCCAGACGGTGTTCAACGTGCTGAACCTGCGGGCGGGTACCGGAGTCGCGGGCAACCCGCCGGCACCGCCGACCAACTGGCCGGGGCAGGGCCAGCCGCCGTACGGCCAGCCGTACGGCCAGCAGCCGCCGCAGGGCTATGGCCAGCCCCCGCAGGGCTACGGCCAGCAGCCGCCGCAGGGTTACGGCCAGCAGCCCGGATACGGCCAGCCGCCGACCGGTGGCGGGTATGGCCAGCAGCCGCCGCAGGGCTATGGCCAGCCGCCGGCGGGCCAGTAGTTCGACCTGTGGGGCGCCGCTCGCATCCGGCGGCGCCCACCGGTACGTGGATCTGACAGCCAGGTGAGGCCAGTGGTGACGCCAGCGGGGGATCGGCCCACCCCGGATTCGGCCAGGGCCGGAATTCTGACCGGTGGGCTCCTGATACTCGTCTCCGGCTTCCTGCCCTGGTTCACTCCGGTCGACAGCTCCTACCGCTCGGCCGCTTCCTGCTGGTCACTCGGACCGGCGGCCGCAGCGGTGTTCGTGCTCGGCCTCGGTCTGATGTTCGCGGTCGTCCTGCCGCTCGTCGTCCGATGGTTCCCGTCGTCCCGGCCGTCGTCCGCACGCCTGGTGGCGCTCCGGGCGGCGCGGTCTCGGGTGGTGTGGCCCGGGGTGGTGCGGCGGCTGCGCCCGCCTCGGCTGACCGTCGGCCTGTCCGTCGCAGTGGCGGGTACGGCTGTGCTCGTGGTGCTGGCCGGGTGGCTGATGGCCCCGTCATTCACCGATCCAGCCCTGCCCGGCCCCGGGCGGGCCGCGGAAGCGGGTGTTCTCCTGCCCTGGCCCGGTAGCGGGCCGGCGATGCCTGCCGTACCCGGGGCCGGTTTCTACCTCGCGCTCGTCGGCACCTCGATCGAGCTGGCCGCCTGCGCCTGGGCGTCGCGGCGATCGGGGTTCGGGGCGGCCCTGCGCCCGGGCGGCTGACGTCCGGGCCGGCGCGGGCCTGTCCACGCGCGACGTCCGTTTCGGTGCACCGCGTCTGTTTCGGGGCACCCAGTCTGTTTCGGGGCACCTGGGTGGGGCCGGCGCGGAAAAAGACCCTACCGAGCTGCCGAGTTGGGCGCGTACCTACTGCGTGTCCTGTTACCGACGTGGGTCGTTCTTGGATATCTCGGCGTGTTGTCCCGGAAGTGGTCCTCCGGCCGTGCAAGCCTGCCGGCGTGGGTACTCCCGTGCAGAACTCCGGCACTGTCACCGGGGTGAGCCCGGGAGGCCGGGCCGGAGCTCACGTGGTCGACGAACGGATCGCCCCGGGGCCACTCACGGCACTCTGGGCACGCCTCGGACGGCCCGTCGTGAGCGCCGTCGCGACCAGCGCCGCGGGGCTGGTCGTCATCCAGTTCATCGTGCTCGTCGTGTGGGGGACGGACACCAGCTCGGCGGCCGGTCCGGACGATGCCGCCCGGGTCGGCGCTGACCTCTGGCTGCTCGCCCATGGCGCCACGATCCATCTTTCGGCCGGATCGGTCGACTTTCTCCCGGTGGGCTTGGCCGTGCTACCGCTGCTCGCCGCGACGACGGCGGGTCACCGGCGGGCGGCCGGCAACGTCGAGCGGCTGCCGGCATCGGCTCGTGGCAGGCGTCCGCGGGGTCCCCGGCCGGAACAGTCGGGGCAGCCAGGGGAGCCGGCACAACCAGGGCACCCGGCACAGCCAGGGGGGCCGGCGCAGACGGCGCGGTTGTCCCGGGCCGAGATACCGCCGCCCTGGAGAGCCGTGATCCGTGATGTGACCCTCGTGGCGGGTACGCAGACTGTCTTCGTACTGGTGATCGCGCTGATCGTGTCCACACCGGCGGCGCGGCCGGACGTCTTCACCGTGGTGGTCGGAGCGCTGGCGTTCAGCCTGTCGGGAGCGGTGATCGGCGTGCTGTCCGGCTACGGGGCGCTGCGTTCGGCCTGGCGGGCACTGCCCGCTTCGGTGAGGGTGCCCGCCACGGCCGCGTTGACCGCGTTCACCTCGATGCTTGCCGCGGCGGCGTTCGGGGTGGCGCTGGTACTGGCCGCCACGCTGCCCGAGATCGCGGCGACAGATCGCGGGCTCGGCGCGGGAGTCGTCGGCGGGGTGGGCCTCGCGGCCATCCAGCTCGCGATCCTGCCGAATCTCGTCCTGTGGGCGCTGGCCTACACGCTGGGGCCTGGCTTCGCCGTCGGTGGCGGTTTCGTGCGGCCCGCCGAGGTGCAGTCGGGGCTGTTCCCGGATCTGCCGGTGTTCGCCGCGCTGCCGCCCGGTCCGCTGCCGCGTCCTGGATGGCTGGTGCTGGCGGTGGTTCCCCTCATCGCGGGGACGATGCTCGCCCTGTCGGTGCGGCGCGGGATGGTCGGGGCCCCCCACCGTGATCGGCTGCGGACGACCCTCGTGGCCGCGGGCGTGGGCGGGCTGCTGCTGATGGTCGTCACGCAGCTGTCCGCGGGCCGGCTGGGCAGCGGGTCGGCGAGGTTCGGGCCCTCGGGGTGGCTGGTGGGTCTGGCAGCGGCAGCGGAGCTCGCGGCGGTGGCTGTCGTGGTGTCCGGCGTCGCGGAGCTGGCGTCGCGGCGGGCAGGTCAGCCCTTCGAGGTCGGGTCGGTCCGGACCGCGTCACTGAAGCGGCGGCTGCAGTCCTCGAGCTCGGCGTCGGAACGGGCCACCCGCCGACATTCCTGATATTGGTGCAGGTCGTCGCCATGCCGTTCGTAGAAGACCCACATGCCGCTGGCGATGGTGAAGGCGATGAGCAGCGAGAGCGCGCCGAGCGCGAGCCCTATGGTGCCCGCCCCACCACCGGCACCGTCCCGGCGGGCCTCGGCCCGGGCCCGCATCCCGACCACGATGGCCGCGATGCCCAGCACGCCGCCGACGACCGCGAGGCTGGTGACCAGGGCCAGCGCACCGAGGGCAACGGCCCCTCGCCCGGCGCGGCGGCCGGGCGGCGACGCCTGGCCGGTGGCCTCGCCGCGGCGGATGAAGCGGGCGGCGAGCCGGTCGGGGTACGCGGGCTGTGTCTCGTGGTGGCCCGCCCACCGCGGGCCGGATCCCGGTGCGGAGGCAGGGTCGTGATCAGGCCGCTCGGACACCGTCTCTCCGTCTCTCCGTCTTTCCGCCCCGGCGCGTCTGGCGTCGCTGCGCGCGCCCGGTCGCCCGGCAGCTCCGCCGTCGTCTGCTCCCGGTGGTTCCCGCCACGCGCCTGGACGACATCGTAGGAGTCGTGGGCACGTGAACCGGGCTGGCGGGAAATGTCGGCCCTTTCCGGTACGGTCCCGCCCGGTTCATCGACGTCGGGAGGTCCCATGCCCCGTCCCTCGAAGGCGCTGCGGGCCGAGTCGGCCCGCCTGCGTGGCCTCGGCTGGAGCTACCGCCGGATCGCGGCGGAGCTACGGCTGCGTCATCGTGTCAACGCCCGTGTCGCATACCGCCTCGCCCACGGGTGGACCCAGGAGGAGGTCGCTCACCAGTGGAACGAACGCTGGTCGGGGGCGGGATCCGTCGTCAAGACCGGAAAAGCGATCTCCTACTGGGAAGTGTGGCCGGGCCGGGGTGGGCGGGAGCCCTCCGCACGGACGTTGGCCCGGCTGGCCGAGCTCTACCACTGCCGGCCAGGTGATCTTCTGGACGGGATGGACTGCGGCGATCTGGAGACCATGCCGGGGCGTGCGCCTGCGGCCGAGACTTCAGGCCGAGGTGTGAGCAGGTATCGGCACGAGGCCGGCGGGGCCTTCTCCGACTGTCGCGACGGGGCAGCCGGCGACGGGGCGGCCGGCGGCGGGGCGGGTGGTGGTGGTGAGGTGCCCGGAGCGCGGCCCGAGCGGCGGCGCGAGTCGTTCGGAGGCTGCGACGGCCCGGATCAGGACGTGGACTGGGTGCGCGCGCCAGCAGTGATGATGGTGCATCAGAGCGGCCCCGAGGACGCTGGCTGGGGCAGCCAGGCCGCCTGACCGGCGGCCGGCCCGGTGCGTTCCGTGCAGGTCCGGCGTGTCTGGAGCACCGAGAAAGTAGATTCGGACCGTCGTCGCTGGCCATCGCCCGCGGATTCCCGAGCTCCCGGCCGGTCGACGTCGGCCGGCCGACCAGTTCACGGAGGGGTCTGTGCCCGCTCGTCTAGTCGTCCTTGCCTCGGGGGCCGGCACCACCCTGCAGGCAGTCCTGGACGCCTGTGCGGACCGGGCCTTCGGTGCGCAGGTCGTGGCCGTCGGGACGGACCGGGTGGGCACCGTCGCGCAGCGCAGGGCCGAGTCCGCCGGTGTGCCGGTGTTCACGGTGCGACTCGAGGACTGCGCCGACCGCGGCGCGTTCAACGAGCTCACCGCGGCCAGCATCGCCCGGTACGAGCCGGATCTGCTGGTTCTCGCCGGCTACATGAAGATCCTCGGCGCGCAGGTGATCCGGCGCTTTCCCACGGTGAACACGCATCCGTCGCTGCTTCCCGCGTTCCCGGGCGCCCACGCGATCCGGGACGCGCTCGCCGCCGGTGTGCGGACCAGCGGCGTGACGGTGCACTGGGTGGACGAGGGAGTCGACACCGGGCCGGTGATCGCCCAGACGCCGGTCCCGGTGCGTCCCGGCGACGACGAGGACGCGCTGAGGTCACGCATCCAGGCCGTGGAGCGTGGCCTCTTCGTCGACACCATCGGCCGTTTCGTCCGTGGTGAGCTCTCATGGGAGGGCAGGGCGGCGGGTACGTCCGCACCGGGAGGCGCGGGCGCAGCCGGGGCACGTCCGGGGGCGGCGCGTTCGGGGGCGGGGGACGAGGTCGCAGCGGTGGAAGTTCATGCCAACGGAGGCGTTGTGGAAGGTTCAGGAGGGCTCATGTCGGGGGCGTCGACTACGGAGATCGGTGAGGGCGGCACCAGCGCGGCGACCGCGTCGGGCAACGGGCAGGCCGAGACCTCGAGCGAGGTGGTGGCGACCGGGCACCGTCGCCTGCGGCGTGCGCTCGTGAGCGTCTACGACAAGAGCGGGCTGGAGGAGCTGGCCGCCGCCTTCGTCGATGCCGGTGTGGAGGTGGTGTCGACCGGGTCGACGGCCGACGCGCTGGCCAGGTTCGGCGTCGCGGTGACACCGGTGAGCACGGTGACCGGTTTCCCGGAGGTTCTCGGCGGCCGGGTCAAGACGCTGCATCCCCGCGTGCACGCCGGTCTGCTCGCGGACCTGCGCAACGCCGAGCATGCGGCGGTCCTCGCGGAGCTCGACATCGAGCCGTTCGACCTGCTGGTGGTCAACCTCTACCCGTTCCGGGAGACGGTGGCCTCCGGGGCGACCGAGGACGAGGCGATCGAGCAGATCGACATCGGCGGGCCGGCGATGCTGCGCGCGGCGGCGAAGAACCACGCGTCCGTCGCGGTGGTGGTGTCGCCGGGCGACTACGGGGACCTGGCCGCCGCGGTCCGGGGCTCCGGCTACGACCTGCCCGCCCGGCGGCGGCTGGCCGCCCGCGCGTTCGCGCACACCGCGTCCTATGACGCCGCGGTGGCCTCCTGGTTCGCCAGTGTGCTGGCCCCCGACGAGACGGCGAAGGAGAGCGGCTGGCCCGACGTGCTGGCCGCGCAGTGGCATCGCACCAGCGTCCTGCGGTACGGCGAGAACCCGCACCAGCGGGCCGCGCTGTACGTGGGCGAGGACGGCAGCACCGGCCTCGCGTCCGCGCAGCAGCTGCACGGCAAGCCGATGTCCTACAACAACTACACGGACACCGACGCCGCCTGGCGATCGGTGTTCGACTTCGCGGACCCGGCTGTCGCGATCATCAAGCACGCGAACCCGTGTGGCATCGCTGTCGCGGCGACGGTCGCGCAGGCGCACCGCAAGGCGCACGCCTGCGACCCGGTGTCGGCGTTCGGCGGGGTGATCGCGGTGAACCGCCCGGTCAGCGTGGAACTGGCCGAGCAGATCGCGGAGATCTTCACCGAGGTCGTGGTCGCGCCCGACTACGAGCCCGGCGCGGTGGAGATCCTCTCCCGCAAGCCGTCGATCCGCCTGCTGCTGTGCGCGCCGCCAGCCCACCCGCGCGGTGTGGAGATGCGCCAGGTCAGCGGGGGCATGCTGCTGCAGTCCCGGGACGCGCTCGACGCCGCCGGCGACGTCACGTCGGGGTGGACGCTGGAGGCCGGCGCACCGGTCGACGAGGCCACCCTCGCCGACCTCGGCTTCGCCTGGCGCGCCGTGCGCTCGGTGAAGTCGAACGCGATCCTGCTCGCCGCGGACGGGGCGACCGTCGGGGTCGGGATGGGGCAGGTCAACAGGGTCGACGCCGCGCGCCTCGCGGTGACGCGCGCCGGCGACCGGGCGAAGGGCTCGGTGGCCGCCAGCGATGCGTTCTTCCCCTTCCCGGACGGCTTCCAGGTCCTCGCCGACGCGGGTGTCCGCGCGGTGGTGGAGCCGGGGGGTTCGGTCCGGGACGAGGACGTGATCGCCGCTGCGCGGGAGTCCGGTGTGAGCCTGTACTTCACCGGGGTGCGCCACTTCGCGCACTGACGGCTCCGCTCCACGGGGGCGGCTGGCAGGTGCGGCGGGTGAATCGGTCCTGGGCCTGCACACCTGCCACGCCGGCCACCGCTGTCCCGGCCGAGGCGGGCACGGAGTCGTCGGGTGTCGGGCACACACTCCTCGAAGCGGCCGGCCTCGATGCCGTGTGCCGCACGCGCCTGCCCCGGGCCGGTCGAACGCGGCCCGGGCGGTGCTCAGGAGGTGGAGCCGACCTCCGCGGCGGCGCTCCCGCGACGGGTCACCGTCGGGCTGCCGTTCGAGGACCCGTTCGACTGGGCGGTCGCCGCCGCCCCGCCGGGAACATCCGCGGTCGGCACGTACCGCTGCGCCACCCAGTCGAGCGCCTCTCGCCAGCTCGCCCCGTAGAGGACGGAGATGCGGTCCGCGGTCTGGCGCGCGAGCGCCTGCACGAAGACCCGGTCATCGCTGTCGAGATGGCGCGCGTCGCCGAAGGTCTCCCACGCCCGAAACATCAGTTCCTGAAGCTTCTTGCTGTGCGGCGAATCGTCTGCCACGTCGAACTCCCTACCAATTGGGGACCGCGGCGGCAGTCTCCCCTAGTCGCGCACGACGTGTGCACTCGGGGGGTCTAGATCGTTGGTGTCCGCGTGAGATGCGGGGATCGTCCGTAGTCATCGCTGTTTGCCACTGTGGGGCGCGTGATCTGCCTGTGCTCTGGGCAGAGTGCCCCGGTCGTCGCCATCCGTGGGATGAGGGAGGGTCCGGGTGTGCGTCGCGGGAGTGTGATTCTGTTGTGTCTTGGTTGATGTCGATGCGAGCGGAGTTACACGAACAGGGCACCACGCTGGAGCCATCGCGCGACGGGAGGGGGGCCGGATGGCCCTGGCGAACGGGCCTCGGTCACTCCGAGGTGGCCACGGCTGCGAAGGGTCGGTTCGGTGGAGGTCTCGGGCCTGGTGAAGGTCCCGTGCTGACGAAGCCGGCGAAGGTCCGGCGTGCGGCGGCACCATCCCCGGCCAGGTGGGTGGCTGCCTGCACGGCCGGATCGGCGGGCGCCTACTGTGTGGGCTCAGATGGCGCGGAGGGTCAGGTCGCGCGCAGGCCCGGACCGGTGTACTCGGACCGAGCGCGTGGCGGGCCTCCGGGCAGGGCGTCGACGTCTGGCGTGGGTCGGGGAGGCGGGAGCAGATGACCGACAGCGCCCTGGGCGCGTGGGATCGGCCCCAGCGGGAGGACGTCGGGCAGCGGCCGGAGCGGCCGCGTTCCGCGTGGATGACGCCGGCGGCTGCCTACCCCGACACGCGGCCCACGGCCGGTCCGGCTGCCGTGCCGCCCGACGGCTGGCCGGCCCGCCGGGATCTCGACCAGCCGCACCCGGGCGGCCGGTGGGCCGCCCCACTCCCGACAGGGCCGTCCTTCGGTGATCCCCACCTGTCCGGGGGCGACGGCCACGGCGAACGGCACGGTCGGTCCGACCGGCCGGAACGGAGACCGTCGGGTGCCGCTCCAGTCGGCCCCGCTCCAGTCAGCCCTGGTCCGGCCAGCACCAGCCTCGGACCGTCGGGTGCAGGCCTGTCAGGTGCCGGTCCGTCGCGCCCTCGTCCGGACCGGAGTGGGCCGCCCCGCGCCGAGCGTCACGAGGGATCCGAGGGGCCGTCGGGCGGCCCCCGCTCGTCCGGACCGCCATCCAACGGCCGTTTCGGCAAGATGCTCTTCGTGGCCGTTCTCGGTGGCGTCACGCTGGGCCTGCTACTCGTCACCCAGGACTACTGGCGTCGTGGGCTGCTCACCGTCGGCGGTGTCCTGCTGGTGGCCAGTGCGCTTCGGCTGTGCCTGCCAACCCGCAAAGTCGGCATGCTGGCTGTCCGCGGGCGGCTTTTCGACACTGTCACCCTCGTTGTACTGGGCCTTGGTGTGATCGTCCTCACTCTGGAGGTCCCCCACGTCGGTGGGTGAGGCGGATCTGCCACCGAAAGCGGCAGCTGAGGTCACGGTTCGGGCTGTAACCAGGTGTGGGCCCCATCGGCGGCCACGAGTCGTCACCCCACGGCGACGTGGCGCACGTCGCCGTCCACTGCCGTACCTGCGACTCGCGCGATAGCCTCGGCAGGTCATCGGAGACAACCGTGCACAGATAAGCGGGGCGAACCGCGCCTATGGCGAACCGTCAGGTAGCCCTGATACTCGGCGGCGGCATCGGGCCCGAGCCGACCGACGCTCCCGGGTGGCATGGCGAGCCTGCCACCGAGGCGATCGGAGCCAGGGCGGATCGGTCACCTGAGACCTTCGCGCCGACGCGTACCGACCCCGCCGTGGGCACCGCCGCGATCGCTACCGCGATCATCGCGATATTGGGGAGCTGATCAGTCCAATGCCGGGAAAAGTCACTGTCGTAGGAGCCGGTTTCTACGGTTCGACGACCGCGCAGCGACTGGCTGAGTACGACATCTTCGACAGCGTCGTCATCATCGACATCGTCGAGGGCAAGCCGCAGGGCCAGGCGCTCGACCTCAACCAGTCCCGGTCGATCGAGGGCTTCGAGACCAAGGTCGTCGGCACCAACGACTATGCCGACACGGCCGGTTCGGACGTGGTCGTGATCACGGCCGGCCTGCCCCGTAAGCCGGGCATGAGCCGGATGGACCTCATCGAGGTCAACGCCAAGATCGTCCGTCAGGTGTCGGAGAGCATCGCGAAGACGTCGCCGGACGCGGTCGTCGTCGTGGTGTCCAACCCGCTCGACGAGATGACCGCGCTGGCCGCCAACGTCCTGGGCTTCCCGCGCTCGCGGGTGATCGGCCAGGCAGGCATGCTCGACACCGCCCGGTTCACCGATTTCGTCGCGGAGGCGCTGAACGTGCCGGTCGCGTCGGTGAAGACGCTGACGCTGGGCTCGCACGGCGACACGATGGTCCCGGTGCCCTCGCAGTGCACCGTCGACGGCAAGCCGCTGAGCGATCTCCTCCCGGCGGCGAAGATCGATGAGCTGGTCGACCGGACCCGTAACGGTGGCGCGGAGGTCGTCGCGCTGCTCAAGACCGGGTCGGCCTACTACGCCCCGTCCGCGGCCGCGGCGCGCATGGTGAAGGCCATCGCCGAGGACTCCGGCGTCGTGATGCCCGTCTGTGCCTGGGTGCAGGGCGAGTTCGGCATCTCCGACGTGTACCTCGGTGTCCCGGCCGAGATCGGCGCCGGCGGCGTGAAGAAGATCGTCGAGCTCGACCTCACCGACACCGAGCTGGCCGCGCTGAAGACGGCTGCCGAGGCCGTGCGCGCCAAGCAGGCGGACGTCGCCAGCCTGTAGTTCTGTAGTTCGCCAGCCTGTCGCATGACTGCCCTGCCGGCCCACAGCCTGTGGTCTGTGGGCCGGCGTTCTTCGGCCGGCCGGCGTTTTCCCGGCCGGCGCGTGCCCGCGCGCCGCGAGCGGTGAGCCGCGCGGCAGCACGTGGGCGGGATGGCGATGCGTGGATGGCGGTGCGGGGGGTGCGAGGTCAGCGCAGCCCGCGCACGGCCCGGCGGAGGGCGAGCCGGGCCAGCGAGGCGGCCGGGATCGTGCCCTTGCCGAGCCCGATCTCGACGAGGCTGTCGTAGAGATCGGTCCGTCGGCTTGCCGAGCGCACCGCCGCGTCCATCAGCGGGCGGTGCCGGCCGGCGAGATCGGCGAGCAGCGTGGTGTGCCGAAGATGCCGGCCGAGCTCGCGGTGCAGTGCCCGCCGATAGACCTGCCCCGCCGCCGGCCCCGGATCGGTGATCGCGGCCCCGCCGGCGAGTGATCCCGACAGCAGCGCGTAGTAGATGCCCTCACCCGTGAGCGGGTTGATGAGGGACGCGGCGTCGCCGGCGAGCAGCACCGGCCCGTCCGGCAGCCGGGGGCGATGCGTGGACAGCGGCAGGTGGTGCGCGCGCAGCGTGCCGGCGTAGGCCGGTGTGTCCGGCAGCAGGCGGGCCAGGGTGCCGTGCAGGACGTCCTTCGGGGTCCCGGCGCTGTCCCGCAGCTGGGAGCGGAGCATGCCGTACCCGATGTTGGCCCGGCCGTCCCCGATGGGGAACGACCAGGCGTAGGCGGGCCAGCCCTCGTCCGTCATGTGGATGAGCTGCTCGGGTGGGCGGTCCTCCTTGGGCGCGTCCGCGTAGGCGCGGACGGCGATGGCGAGCCCCTCGGGCGGGTTCGGCCCGATGCCGAGCGCCCGGCGCACCGTCGAGTTCGCGCCGTCCGCACCGATCACGACCCGGGCGCGCAACGCACCGCCGTCGAGGGCGACCATGGCCGGTTTCCCGGGGCCGTCCGCCGGTATGACCTCCAGCGCCCGCACCCGCCGGCGGGTGAACAGCGCGCCACGAGCCCGCGCGGCGGCGACGAGCCGGGCGTCGAACACCTCCCGGGGGATCACGTGGGTGGCCCGCTCGGACGGTGTCGCGACCTCGGCACCGCCCGGGGTACGCAGCCGCATGCGGTCCACCGGGTGGTACCCGCGGGTCACATCGGTGACGCCGAGCCCACGCAGGACGTCCAGGCCGTGCGGCGCGATTCCGTCGCCGCAGGTCTTGTCGCGGGGGAAGTCGGCGGCATCGAGGATCATCACCCGGGCGTCGGGGCGTAGCTGCAGCGCCCGCAGCGCCGCCGCGCTGCCGGCCGGCCCACCGCCCACGACGAGCAGGTCCAGCGGCGGTTCGTGGGCCCCGCCTGCGGAGCTGCTTTGCGAGGCGGGGCGGGAGGGAGCTGGGACAGGCACGCCTGCCAGTGTGGCAGCCCGCACGAGGACGCTGGCCGGGCGAGGCTCGTGGAACATGGGGCCAGTTCGTAGAGTGCGAAATATGGACGCGCTCCGACAGTTGAACCAGTGGCCGGTGGGATCAGTCTCGGCTGTCGTGCTTCGGCGTGCCGGTGACGCGGTCACGCAGGTCGGCGTCAGCGGCGATCCGGAGCTGCCGTTCCGCCTGGCTTCGGTGTCCAAGACGATGAGCGCGTACGCGATGCTCGTCGCGGTCGAGGAGGGCGCTGTCGCGCTCGACGACCCGGCCGGGCCCGAGGGATCGACTGTCGCCCACCTGCTGGCACACGCGTCCGGCCTGGCGTTCGCCAGCAGCCGGGTACTGGCCAGGCCGGGTACCCGCCGCATCTACTCGAACTCGGGTTTCGACGAGCTGGGCCGCCATCTCGAACGGGTCACCGAGATCCCGTTCGCGACCTATCTCGCCGAGGCCGTGTTCGAGCCGTTGGGGATGAAGACCGCGGCGCTGACGGATTCACCGGCCTTCGGGGTCACCGCGAGCCTGGCCGATGTGGCCGCGTTCGCCGCCGAGCTGCTGGCACCGACGCTGCTGTCCGCCCAGACCTTCGCCCGGGCGACGTCGGTCGTCTTTCCCGGCCTGACCGGAATCCTGCCCGGCTTCGGCGGGCAGGACCCGAACGACTGGGGCCTCGGGTTCGAGATCCGCGGGCACAAGAGCCCGCACTGGACCGCCGCGACCAACAGCCCGGCGACCTTCGGCCATTTCGGCCGTTCCGGCACGTTCCTGTGGGTCGATCCCGAGGTGCGCGTGGCCTGCGTGGCGCTGACCGACCGGGATTTCGGGGAATGGGCGGCCGCGGCGTGGCCGGTGCTGTCCCGGGATGTCCTCGCCGAGCTCGCGGCCTCGACGGATTCGGTGGCCTGACCTATCCGTTCGGGCGGCACCTGAACCTCGTCTGATTGTCGCCGGAGCCCTGTCTGAGCCCTGTCTGAGCCGTGTCCGAGCTCTGTCCGAGGCCTGCCTGAGCCCGGTTCGAGGCCCGCTGCGTCAGGCCGTGGACACGGTCGGCGAGCATGACCTGGTGCTTCTGCGTCGGTGTGCGACAGCGGAGCGAGGTCATCCCTGGTCCCCGGGAGACAGTGTGGTCTCGTGGGCCATGATGGCGCCATGGTTCGTCGGCAGAGCTTGCTTCGTGTCTCGTGGTCAGCCACCGCGTGGTCGGGCCGGACCGGCGCCAGGTGAAGGACCGCCAGATGAACGCGGTGCGCTCCATCGGTGTGGCCATCGGGATTCCGGAGCCGTTTCGCACGGAACTCCGGGACTGGCGCAAGCGGCTCGGTGATCCCAACGCGGGGCTTATCGTGCCCCATGTCACCCTGCTCGGGCCGACCGAGGTGCTCGCCTCGGAGGTGGCGACGATCGAACGTCATCTTGCCGGGGTGGCCGTCGGCCACGAGCCTTTCGTGATCCGGCTGCAGGGGTCCGGGACCTTCCGGCCGTTGTCCCCGGTGGTGTTCGTGACCCTCGCGCAGGGGACCTCCTGCTGCGAGCTGTTGGAGAAGGCTGTTCGCTCCGGCCCCCTGGACCGGCCGGCCCGCTTCTCGTACCACCCGCACGTGACGGTCGCGCACGAACTCGACGAGGTGTCGCTGGATCGTGCGTTCGACCTGCTGGCCGAATACCGGGCCTCGTTCGAGGTCACAGGTTTCGAGCTCTATGAACGCGGCGATGACTGCGCCTGGCGCCAGTTGCGTCATTTTCCGTTTGCAGGCGGAGGTGGCAGGCCGACGTGGCAGGACAACGAGATGCGGTGAAAGCGGGCGTGGTGTCGGTGGGCGCCGCCGTCGGCGGTGTGCGTAGCCGGCGCCCGGCCATAGACCACGCGGTCCGCGCCTACCAGCGTTATACGGGCGACGGCGGCGACCGGTGCGCGGCCTCCACCACGTATTTCGCCTTTCTCTCCTTTTTCCCGATCATGGCGCTGGCCTTCTCGGTCCTCGGGTTCGTGGTCGACGCCTATCCCGACGCCCAGGCGAAGTTCACCGAGCAGATCAACGACTATCTGCCCGGCCTCGCCGACCGGCTGGACGTCGCCACCATCGGCCGGGCCAAGGTCGGCGCCGGGCTGATCGGTCTCGCCGGCCTGCTGCTCGCCGGCCTCGCCTGGGTCTCGGCGCTGCGCGACAGCATCCGCATCATCTGGCACCAGAGCCTCGAAGCCGGCAACTTCGTCATGCGCCGGATCCGAGACGTCGCGATCCTGGCCGGCCTCGGTCTGACACTCGCGGTGTCGCTGGTCGTCACCAGCCTCGCGACGTCGGCCACCGACGCGTTCCTGCGCTGGATCGGCCTTGCCGGCAACACCGCGGCCGCGTGGGTCACCGGCCTGCTGGCCCTCGGGGTCGCGCTCGCCATCGACATGGCGGTGTTCGTCTTCATCTTCCGGTACCTGCCCGAGCGGACGAACCGGGACCGGGTGCTGCGTGCGGCCCTGCTGGGCGCGGTCGGCGTCGAGCTTCTCAAGATCCTCGGAACCTGGCTGGTCGGCCAGACCACCTCGAACCCGGTGTACGGGACGTTCGCCGTCATCGTGGGGCTGCTGATCTGGATCAACATCATGATGCGGTGGATGCTGTTCGTCGCCGCATGGGCGGTGACCGGCCCATACACGTCGGACGTCGATCCGTCGGGTACAGCGACGGCGGCGACGGCTACCGATCGCCAGAGCGCTGCCTCCGGCCAGCACGACCCGGGCGGCGGCCATCCGAAGCGTTGAGGCTCTTGGTCGTTCTCGAGCCCGTAGCAGAATCCTGAGACACGGCGGATCCGGGGCACCGGTGTGGGCCTGGCGGAGCCGTGCTGACGGAGGGCGAATCCCACCCACACGGCCACCCAACCGACGATCCCGCCCCGCCGCCCAGCAGCGGCAAATCGCCCAAAAGAGCCTGGCGACCCGCATGAACGAACGATTTTGGTCGTCGGAACGACCGAAATCGTTCACTCTTGCGACTCGCCAAACCGGGCTGCCGGGCCTCCGGGCCTCCGGGTGCTCGGAGGTCCGGCGGCGTTCGTGGAATGCGACCCTCCCCGCCCACCGGCCAGAGATCTTGATCGGTGTCAGTATGTGACAGGCTCTTTCGCTCTCGCGGCCGTAATCCCCGGGTCTTGCTCGGCAGCAGCGGCAGCTCCGGCCATCAGGGCGCAGGTGAGCGTGCGGTGCCGAACGGGGGAGTGTCCGTTCGGCCGCGCTCCCCGTTGCCCTCCAGCGGCGCGTCAGGGAGCAGCGACGGCAGCCCCACGAGGTGTCGGCGGCCCTCGGACCTCGGCCGGGCGTGCACGGTGCCGGGCCCGGGGTGCGGGCGCACGCCGTCCGTCCCGTTCGCGCGCCGCTCCGCTGGAGCGGGGAGACGTCCGTGCCGAAGCCGTGCGGTGTTCGCTTCGTGGCTCGTGGGCCCGTCTGGTCGAGTTGCCCGGGTCCGACCGGACGCCGGGACGACAGTGATCTCCTGGTGGTCCGGATGGTGCGCTCGGGTGCTGTGTCGATGCCCGTCTCGGTGGCGGTGATGGTGGCCGTGGCGGGCCGGTGGACGCGGGGCCCTATGGACGGCGTCGGCTCGGCGTCGGGTGCGGCCGAGGAGCGTCAGGGCTGACACGGCGACGGTGATGGCGAGTGCCACCCAGGTCGCCGTGCCGACGCCGCCCCCGGAGTCGGCCGGTGCCGCCGCCTGGCGGAATCGGTCATTCTCCTTGGAGCCGCTGTCGCCGTCGCGGCCTTCGCCGCCGGCGGCGGCGCCGGCGGCCTGTGCCGGGCCCGGCCCACCGGTCCCTGTGTCGGTGCCCGCGCCGGCCTGCGCCGCTGTCGCGGGATCCGTGCGTGCCGGCTCGGCCAGCCGGCCGAGCGGGCGGACGTTGGCCGCGTGCGCGAAGCCCCAGTCCAGCAGCGCCTTGGCGTCTGTCGCATAGGTTGGCGCGGTCCGCAGCAGGGAGACGATGAGGGTCCGCCCGTCTCGTGCCGCGGCGCCGACGAACGTCGCACCGGCCGCGATCGTGTAGCCGTTCTTGATCCCGATGGTCCCCTCGTAGGTCCCCAGCAGGGTGTTGTGGTTCGCGATCTCGAAGCGTTCATCGCCCCGACCGGGCAGCACGGCCCGTGGGATGGTGAGATACGCGCGCACGGTCGGATTGTTCAGCACCGCCCGGCCGATCACCGCGAGGTCGTGGGCGGTCGTGTGCTGCCCCGGCGCGTCGAGGCCGGTGGGATCGCCGGCCACCGTGTCGTGCGCGCCCAGGCTGGCGGCCAGCCGGTTCATCCGCTCGAGTACGGTGTCGCGCCCGCCGGCCGCCTCCACCAGCGCGACCGTCGCGTCGTTGCCGCTGGCGATGAGCATCGCGGTGGCGAGGTCGCGCACGGTGTAGCGGACTCCGGGGACGAGCCCGACCCGGGTGCCGTCGACCCGCGCCGCCTCGTCGCTGATCGTCACCACGCGGTCGGGAGGCAGGCTCGGCAGCACGGTGAGCGCGGTGAGCATCTTCATCGTGCTGGCGGGCAGGTCGGGCAGGTTCGGATTGTGGGCCGCGAGGATGGCACCGCTGGTGGCGTCCGCCACCATCCACGCCTCGGCGGTGATGCCGGCGGGCTCCGGCACGGATGTCTCGGCGGCACCTGGACTGCCGTTCCCAGGCGCCGTCGGCTCGCCGGCTGTCAACGCGGCCGCGGGGGTCGGCGGGGACACCACCCCGACCTGCGGCTCCCCGGGAATCGCCGGGGCGGTGAGCGACCAGGGCGGCGGGACCGGCGCGACTGCGGCGGTTGTGTTCACCGCCGTCTCGGCGGCCGTTGTCGCCGTCGCCGTCGCCGTCGTCGAGGCCGTCGCGGCCGGCGTGGGCGCCGCGGCGATCGCGAGCAGGAAGGACGAGGCCACACCGGTCGCTGTCAGGACCGCACGACGGATCGCCGGAGACGATCGGGCACACAGCCGGCGAGACGCGCGCGCAGGCGCAGGCGTACGGCCAGGCCGGGCGGCCTGCCGTTGGCTGGTGCGGTGCGGGACAAGCGAGTCGGGGCAAGATCGACGCGTCCGGCCGGCATGCACCTACCGAACGTTACCGTCCGATCTTCATTTGGTGAGTTTGCCGAGTCACGTGTCTCGGATCCGTGCTCGGGTTGTCCGGATGGGTACCTTTCGTCCACCCCGCGAGCTGGTTCGGCTTGGGAGGAAAAGATGGCCCGTAGTGGTACCCCCGTCCGGCGGCGTGGCCTCGGGGAGCCGAGCGGCCGGCAGGCCGGTTCCCCCATCGGGGCCGGTGCCGCCAGCAGCGTCATCGTGAGCGACGAGAGCTGTTGCCGCAGCGACATCCGGCGACGCCGCGCCCGCTGTCGGCGAGGCGGCGGTTGACGTGCCGAACACGGATGATGTTGCCGGGTTCGTCCGCGCCGTCCGAGACGCCGATCCGTTCGGGGTGGCCAGGAGGGTTGGGGTGGCCAGGGCGGGCTGTGGCGCAGGTGCCGCGAGCGGTGCGGGTGATGCCGGCACGAGTGAAGCGCGAAGCAGTGTCTCGATGTCACCGCGCAGTGACTCGAGCTGGTTCGACAGTTCGCCGCGCAGGTACTGCCTGGTCGCCGTGTCGCTCTGCGCGAGTCGCAGGGCCGCGACCTCGCGGGCCAGGAACTCGGTGTCCTCCCGCATCCGGATGGCCGCGGCCCGGTCCTCGGTGAGTGCCGCGCGGTCGCGGTCGTCCTGCCTGTTCTGCGCCAGCAGGATCAGCGGCGCGGCGTACGCGGCCTGGGTCGAGAAGGCCAGGTTCAGCAGGATGAACGGGTAAGGGTCCCACCGCAGGAGCGGCAGGGCCACGTTCAGCGAGATCCAGACGATCACCACACAGGTCTGGATCGCCAGGTAGCGCCCGGTGCCCAGGAAACGGGCGATGGTCTCGGCGCCGCGGCTGAGAGATTCACGGTCCACCCGGCCCGAGATCAGCGGGGATCGGCCGTCGACCGGCAGGTCAAGCCGGTCGGCGCCGGATCCGCGGCGGATCGCGAGGCGGGCAGTGGTGTTGACGCTCATGGGAGAGTCCCCTCCGCGCTCGGACCGCCACAGGGGAATCAGGCCCGAGACGCACTCCAGAGCAGGCCGCGAGGGGAAGAACCCACGGCGGCCCGGACCGACACGTCGCTGAGGGACCGCACCTGCCGGAGAAGAACCCGGGAGATCACCAGCACCCGGGTGTCATGGACGCGGGTCGGAGCCACTGGTCGCGTGAACCACCTCGCGAGCGGAGGAGGTGAGGACCAGGCCGACCGCCAGGCTGATCGTCAGCCGGCGCCCACCAGCAGGAAGCGGCCGTTACTGGAGCACCCGCCAGGACTCACAGCGGCCACCTCCTCTGGTCAGCCTCAGTAGAGGATGGGAAATCTGTTGTCAAGGATAGCCGGCCCTCGCGATTGTTCTGCTATGGGGTCGCCCGTGACCTCTGTCGCCCTTCCGTCGCCTGTCGCGCGCTGGTCAGCGGCCTGGTGCGGGCGGACGTCCGAGGAAGGCTCAGGAAGGCCCGGGAACGCTCAGTGGGTGGCACGGCTGGTACGGCTGCTGAGGCTGGCACGTCCGGCGGCGTCCGCGGCCAGGATGGCGTCGACGAGCGCCGGCGGGTCGAGATCGAACGGCTCGTTGTGCGCGGTCTCGCCCTCGGCGAGCGCCCGCACGGCGATGCTTCGCAGCAGCTCGATCGGCGGATCAGCCAGCCCGACCTGCGCCAGCGTGCGGGGCAGCCCCACCTGCGCGCAGAACGCGAGGACCTCGGCCAGCTCGTCCTCCGCCCGCCCCTCCACCACCAGCTGGACCAGCAGCCCGAAAGCGACCTTCTCGCCGTGCAGGAATCGATGGGTCTCGGCCGCCACCGTCAGCCCGTTGTGCACCGAGTGGGCCACCGCGAGACCACCGGACTCGAAGCCGAGACCGGAAAGCAGCGTGTTCGCCTCGACGAGCCGCTCGACGGCCGGGGTCACCGCCCCGGCCCGGACCGCCCGGATCGCGGCCGCGGCGTCGTCGAACAGGATCCGTCGGCACAGCTCGGCCAGTGCACCGGCGCTGGCCGTCTGGGCACCGTGCAGTTGGTTGGCCCGTCGGGCCTCCCGGACGGTGCGAGCCTCATACCAGGTGGCGATCGCGTCGCCGATGCCGGCGACCAGCAGCCGGGCCGGCGCCGCGGCGATCGCGGTCGTGTCGACCAGCACCAGATCAGGATTGCGCGGATAGAACAGGTAACGCTCGAACGCTCCGTCGGGGGAGTACACGACGGACAACGCGCTGCACGGCGCGTCGCTGGATGCGGTCGTCGGGCAGTTCACCACCGGGACGTCGAGCGCCGCCGCCGCGGCCCGGGCGGTGTCGAGCACCTTGCCGCCGCCGGCACCCACGATCACCGTCGCCTCCGGATCACGCGCGGTGGAGAGCACCCGGTCGATCTCCTGGTCGCTGCACTCGCCGCCGAACAGGTGCACCGTGTACGGGATGCCCGCGCCGTCCAGGCTGGTCCGCCAGGTGTCCTCCAGCAGCCGCAGCGGTGCCGCGCTGGTGACGATCACCGCCGGCCCGGTGAGCCCGAGCCGGGCCATCTCGGGACCGAGCGCGGCGGTGGCGTCCCGCCCCTGGACGTAACGACCCGGCGACCCGAACACGGCGAGCATGGACGGACACGGTAGCCGCAGGCCGGCTACCTGTGCAGGGAAATGCCCAGGGCCCTGTGGTCTGCCAACGCCTCCGCCGTCGTCTCTTCGTCTCGTCTCCTCAGCCTCTTTACCTCCTCGTCCTCCTTTCCCGGGTCAGCGCAGGGAGGCTCGCTGCGGCCGGGTGGGCACCACGATCACGGTGGTCGTGTCCGCCTCCAGCGCGGCGGTGAGCTCCTTCTCCAGCTCGGCCCGGGTGGAGACGTCGACCGCCCGGCAGCCGAAGCCGTGCGCCAGCGACGCGATGGCCAGGCCGGGCAGGTCGAGGCCGGGCACGCCGGCCGTGCGCTCCAGCTCCGCGAAGGACTTGAGGATCGAGTACTCGTTGTTCTGCAGGACGACGAAGACGATCGGCAGCGAGTGCTGCGTCGCCGTCCACAACGCCTGCACGGAGTACTGGAAGGCCCCGTCGCCGATGATGCCGATGACCGGGCGGTGGACCCCTCGATCCCGATCGCCGAGGGCCACCCCGACGGCGGCGGGAACCGCCCAGCCGAGGCCGCCGCTGGCGTTCGCGAAGAACGAGGCGGGCTCGATCACCGGTAGCCATTCGACCTGTTCGCCGATGGTGGACGTCGATTCGTAGACGAGCGCCGCGTTTCGTGGGCGGGTGGCGTTGATGACCGCGTGCACCTCGTCCGCGCAGAGCGGGCCGCCCGTGGTCTGCGGACGATCCGGTGCGTGCCGCGGTGGCCGCCGCTGGGCCTGTTCCTGGAACCGGGTCTGCGGCGGCTGCCGGTTCTGGGGATGCCGGGTGTGGGTGTGCTGGGTGTGGGTGTGCTGGGGGTGCCGCGGAGCGCGGGCCGCTTCGGCGTCCAGCAGCTCGGTGAGAAGCTCGATGGCGAGCCGAGCGTCACCGAGAACACTGTCGCCGACCCGCGCCGCTCCGGCGACGGCCGGATCGCCGGTGATGTGCAGCAGCTCGGTCCCCGCCGGCAGGATGTCGCCGGGTACATGGGGGTAGTAACGGAAAACCGCCGCACCGACGACGACAACAAGGTCGTACCCGGTGAGCCGGTCACTGACGGACTTCTGTGACATGCCCAGCCGGCCCTGGAAAAGCGGGTGATCCTCCGGGAACGAGACGCGGTCGGGCAGGGCCGCGCCGAAGACCGGCACACCCAGGTTCTCGGCCAGTGCGATGGCGGCATGCCAGCCACCGGAACGGTCCACCTCGGGCCCGAACACCAGAACCGGGTGCCGGCTGGCCCGGATACGTCGGGCGAAACCACGCAGGCGCTCGGTTTCCGGCGCGCACACCGTGCTCACGCTGCGGACCACGGCCGGTCCCGTCATCGGGGCGTTCCAGTCATCGAGCGGAATGGACAGGAAGACCGGCCCCGCCGGGGGCTGGGTCGCGATCGCACAGGCGCGCATGAACGCCTCGGGGACATCCTGTGCACGGGCCGGCTCGTAGGACCACTTCACCCAGGGTCTGGGCAGGTTCGTCGCCTCACGATTGCTCAGGAAGGGCTCGCCGATCACCATTTCGCGGTGCTGCTGGCCGGCCGTCACGATGAGTGGGGTATGCGCGTCGAAGGCCGACACGAGGTTTCCGATGGAGTGCCCGACACCCGCCGATGAGTGCAGGTTCACCAGCGCCGGCCGCCGCGTCACCTGTGCAAACGCGTCCGCCATCGCCATGACGGACGCCTCCTGCAGGCCGAGGACGTAGGTGAAGTCGCTCGGGAAGTCCTGGAGGAAGGTCTGCTCGGTCGAGCCCGGATTACCGAAGACGGTCGTTATCCCCAGCGATCGCAGCAACTGGTAGGTCACGTCATGAACGGTCGACTCGCCACTCATCGGATAATGCGCCCCCACGAATCGGGGACGTCCCGGACAAAGCGGCAGTGGCGATGGTCGCGGTGACGTCCGGAGCTTGGAGGTGAGAATGCTCGCACGCCACAAGGACCGACGCCAACGCCGGACCGTGCCGACGCCTGTGGCGGCCCGAAGCCCAGGATTTCGCCTCACGCTCGAGCTGTTCGAACATCGGATTATCCAGGTCTGGCCGGATTTCGGTCGGCCCGCGCGGTCGGCCTCCGGTCGAATGGTCGCCATCCGGCAGTCGAGTGGCACCGGCGTGTGAATATTCCGGGGTCGGGTACACCGAGCCGCACGCGACATCATTCTGGTGTGAGCGTGGGGGGTGCGTCATGCGAGGACTTTCGAGAATCAGGGCACTGGGCCTGGTGGTCGGGGTGGGCGCGACGCTGGCCGTTGTTCCCATGGCACCGGCGAGCGCGGGAACGACAAACAATCCGCTGACGGTCACCGGCACGGTGCGGTGTCAGGTCGGTTCGGCCGAATCACTTCTGATCACCGGTGGTGGCGAGTCGCACGGTGCCTCCGTCGGCGTCGGCGGCCGGTTCTCGGTGGTTTTCGGAAACCCGCAGCTCCCCAGTATCGCGACCGCTCAGGTGCGCTGCGACATCGCCGGTAACAGAACCTACCGTTCGACGAACTTCACCATGTACCGCCCGGTTGTCGGGCAGGTTCTGAACGTGACCCTCACAGTCCTCTGATCTCCTCTGATCGGTGCGGTACCTCAAGGCAGGTGGTGTGCCCGGATTCGGGCACACCACCTGTCGTGTTCGAGGAAGGTCGCGCCCTGCCAGCCATCCACCGCCACCGCCACCAGACCGGACCGGACCGGACCGGACCGGCCGCCGGAGGAGAAATCGTTTTGGCGGGCAACCCGATCTCTGATCGGGTTGTCGCATGCGACAGCGCTACGACGACTTCGCCGACTGGTACGACGTCTACGCGACCCGGGGAATGGGCCAACCAGTCGCCCGCGCGGCAGACCGCCTGCTGACCCGGCTCCTCGGCTCCGGCCAGGGCCGCCTCTGCCTCGACCTCGGCTGCGGCGGCGGTGTGCATGTTCCCGCACTGACCGGTCTGGGCTGGCGCGTGATCGGCGTCGACATCTCCGCACGCCAGATCGCCCTCGCCCGCAGGCGGCGCATCGAGGCAGTGGTCGCCAGCGCCGACCGGCTGCCGATCGCCGACCAGTCCGTGGATGCTGTCGCCACCATCATGACGACCACGGACTTCGATGACCTGCTTCCCGTCTTCACCGAAGCCCACCGGGCGCTACGCCCCGGCGGACGTCTGGTGGTGGTCGCCGCGCACCCGTGCTTCGGCGGCGTTTTCGTCGAACGTGACAGCCAGGGCTCCTGCGTCGTCCATGCGGGTTACCGCGTCCATCAGCGGGTCGAGGAGCATCCCCTGCTCGGGGACGGGATCCGCGCCCGGGTCGGGGTGGTCAACGTCCCTCTGCCTGTGCTGCTGAACGCGCTGACCGGCGCCGGGCTCGTCCTGCGGGAGACCGCCGAGGACGACGGTGACCACGCGGTCCCGGACCTGCTCGCGCTCGCCGCCACCCGGGCGGGTTGCGATCGCCCGGGCATCCGCTGACGATGGACCACCCAGTTGTCCAGGTGCGGTCGGGGGGATTCGTGAGTGCACAGGAAATGACAATGGTCGCAGCCGGCGTGACAACCACCAACTATGAGGCCTGCCGGTTGACTGTTACCGTCGACGAGCCATTCGACCGTTTCCGGGAGCGTTTCGAGCGCGCTGTTCCTCGATTCGACGCCGCCCGGTTCGAGGAACTGGACCGACAAGATGCCGCCTGGGCGGACGTCTCGCGACTGACGGCGGAGAACGCCCCGCACGGCTTCATGATCTACTGGAGTCTCGAGGCCTCCGCGCTGATGCGGCTCGCGGGCGGTACCCGGCGTTGCGTCGAGTACCTGATGGGCAACCATGTGATCGCCGAGCGGATGTACCGCCATGACCCGGCGGCGCTTCTGTACGCACCGCTGCGGCTGGCGATCTACGATGGCGAGCGCGGCGAAAGCGACCAGCGCCGCGAAAGCGACCAGCGCGGCCTGTTGACCTGCCTGACCATCGACCAGCCAAGCTCGCTTTTCGCGAGCCTGGGTGATCTCGACATCACCCAGGTCGGCCTGGAACTGGACCAGAAACTGGCCGATCTTCTGGCCCACCTGCGCGTGCCCGTCCCGCCGGCCATCGCCGGCGTCCGATGACCGATCGTCGGGCTGAAGAAAGCTCAGACCGGCCAGCCACTCACTCAATGTTCTGATCTACACGGCGGGGGTGATTCCGAACTCCAGTGCTGTCCGTCCGTCCGCCACCGGTTCGGCGTGGCGGAGTACAAGGTCGCAGTCCGCGGCCAGCCTGGTTATCTCGCCGACCGTTCTTTCCCGGCCGCTGAAACACATCAGCATGAACAGGTCGAACGCGGTGCCGGCTCCCCGCCCCAGCACCGGCTCGATGACCACGACGGTGCCGTCCGGCGCGGCGGCCCGACGGCACCCGGCCAGAATTCCGCGGGCGTGCTCGTCATCCCAGTCATGCAGGATGTCGGACAGGAGGTAGACGTCCGCGCCGCCGGGCAGCGGGTCGAAGAAACTCCCGGCAATGGCGCTGGCTCGATTGCCGAGCCCGGCAGCCACGAACCTTGCGTTGGCAGCGGCGGCGGTCGGAGCCAGGTCCAGCACCCGTCCGCGCAGATCGGAATGGGCAGCGAGGATAGCGGTGAGAACGGTCCCGTCGCCCCCGCCCACATCCAGGATCTCGGAGAACCGGGCCCAGTCGAAGCGCCTGGCGATCTGCGGCGCCTGTGCTCGGAACCGCCAGTTCATCTGGGCGTCGAACGAACGCCGCAGCTCCGGGTGGGCGTCGAGGTCCCCCCAGAAACCGCGCCCATAGCGGTGTTGGTAGCCGGGTGCGCCGGTGGTGATCGTTTCGAGCAGTTCGACGAAGGCGAGGTCCGCCCGTCCGCCCGCGCAGTTGATGTCGAGCAGGGTCTTGTATCCCTCGGGGGCTTCCCCGGCCATCTGGTTACCGAGGCTTGTGGGCCGATAGCGGCCGGACTCGGCGTCGAGGACGAAGACCCCGATCGTGACCAGATGGTCGAGGAGCCGCCGAAGTGCCGGTGCGGAGGTCTCCGTGTCGCAGGCCAGTTGTTCCGCGGTCGCCCCCGCACTGCCCGCATGTTCGACCAGACCGAGTGTCGCGGCGACCCGTATGGACATGGGGGTCGCCAGATCGGCCATGGCGAGAATCGAAGGGCTATCCGTCGAAGCGTCCATGATCCGACCCTATCCGGAATGCTGCCGCGATCGACATCGGGCTACCGGTCTTCCAGCCGGCCACCCACAACATCTGAGATGTGGGTTCTTCGAAATCAGTGGTTCATACTGGATTCGTCGAGGTGATGGGTTTGGTCGGGCTCTTGGGAAAGGTTGGCCCAGGAATACAGCCGCCGGTCTTCATGGCGGTGACGGTGGCTGCGGCCGAGGTCCCCGTCATCGCCGCCATGGCCAGCACCGCGCCGAGTAGAACGACCGGGTAACGGCGCCCCGGTGCCCGGCCGTGACTCGCTGCCGGGCCCGGCCCGCCGGCCAGTATCCTGACATGTGGAAGATCGTATTCGCTCATTAGAACTGCCAGGTGACCTTCGCGGTCACCTTGGCTGGTTTACCCTCTTCCTTCGATACCTCGACGCTGACCTGGGGCCCATTGCTCTGGGGGCATTGGTCTGGGATGCGGCGCCATTCATGACGTGCTCGTTCTGCGACTCCAGAACGACTGTGGCAGTGGTGTCGTCGGCCGCGCCCAGTTCGACGTCTCGAACATGGAGAACGTCGTGCCCAGCCTCGCGCAGGCCGGTCGCGAGAGTGCTCGACAGGTTGTTGTCGAGCAGGAAGCGCACGTCGGTCAGGCTGGGATGATCAGCGGAAGCTGCTGCTCGCGGACAGCCTCGGCTGCGAATCGGAGGGCTTCGCGGACGTCGTCCACATCGAGGTCTGGCAGCTCAGCGATGACCTCGGTGGCGGACATGCCATCCGCGACCATGCCGACGACTGTTGCTACCGGGATGCGCAACCCACGGATGCAGGGAACCCCGCCCATCTGCGCCGGGTTCACCGTGATGCGGGTGAAGTGCACGGGCCACCCCCTCTCGGGCTTCAGCATACGGTGATCATGCCTGTTCCGGGCTGGAGCGCTGGGACGGACCATGATGTCCCACCGGCAGGTGTCTGCTGACCAGGGCTACAGCGGCCTGGACGTCAGCACCGTCCGGCGTGTCCGGCCTCACGCACCGTGACAGTGTTCGGTTGGTCCGTCCGCTCGTCCGGGTGCGCGGCTGGGTGGGTGACTCTGTCGAAGCGTGCGTCCTGGTTTCTGATCGCGGTGGGTATGTGGACGTGGGCGATCTGGCCGAATTTGTAGAACATTCACTTATGACTTATGACCAGGTACTCCCGCTGGGTCGGGGCTGGTCTTGTGTCTCTCGCGTGTACTCGAGCTGTTAGAGATCGTTTCTGCTCGTATGGTCGACAGAGGTCTGGTCGATCATGTCGAGGAGGTGGCGGTGAGCGCTTCGCCAGGAGTGGCAGGGACGGCTAGGCTGATCTCCATGGAGCGAGCGGCGCGGCTGACGGCTGTCGTCACGCACGAGGGTGACTGGTACGTGGCGCGGGCTCTGGAGGTCGAGGTGACCAGCCAGGGAGTCAGCGTCGAGGAATCGCTGGCGAATCTCCGCGAGGCACTGGAGCTGTACTTCGAGGACCAGCCGTTCCCCGCCATCGCCGCGGATGGTCCCATCGTCGCTCCGCTGGACATTCGCCTGTCGGCGTGACACCCGCGCTGCCTCGGGTTTCCGGGGCGAAGGTGGTGAAGGCTCTGGGGCGTGCCGGCTTCGAGGAGGTCGCCACGCGTGGCTCGCACTGCAAGCTGCGGCACAAGGAGAACGCCCGGGTCGTGATCGTCCCGCTGCACCGGGAGCTGGCGGCAGGAACTCTCGCCTCTGTTCTGCGCCAGGCGGGCATCGAGGCGGAGGAGCTTAGGATGTTGCTCACCTGAGCTGCGCGTGGTTCCGGGTGCAAGCTGGACGGGTGACTCTGTCGAAGCGTGCGTCCTGGTTCCTGATCGCGGTGGGTGTGTGGACGTGGGCCATCTGGCCGAACTTGTAGAACATTCACTTATGACCTAGTTGCTGCGGGCAGCTGCGTCGGTCGTGACAGCAGGAGAGCGGGCACTCGGCTTCGACTGCGGATCCATTCTTCGACGTCTCCATCGAGGTGCCCGGCGACATGTAGCAGATCATGGTGGAGTGTCGCGAGCGGTCGGTTGTGGATCGGTTCGTGGTGTGCGACGCGGTTGCGGAGCCGGACGAGGCTGTCGACGGGGTTGTGGATCCGGGTCCGTTGCGCCGGGCGAAGGTTCGGAAACGCGCGGCGGAATGCGTGAGTCCACAGGGTTGTCTCGTATCGCCTGGTCAGAAGGTAGCGCCAGAATCCGAACGTCAGCTCGGCGATCATCCGGCCAGGTGTGATGACCTTGCCGTCGCGCCGCAGCCTGGCGTAGGCGTCAGCGACGTCCTGCCGTCGATGAGCTTCGAGGACGCCGGCTGGGTCGTCGTACCACTGGCCGGGCCTTCGCTGGCGCTGATGCCAGCGGGTGAGCTGGTCGTGCAGGGCGTTGCGCAGGACGATCTCGAAGAGTCCGAGGACCTCGTGGAACGCGGCGCTGATGCTGCTGTTCCACTCGTACAGGGCCACTGCCTGTTCAAGGTCGTGATTGCAGGCCCGTTCGTACGGATCGAGGCGCTCGGCGCTCAGCCTGCGCCGGAGTTGGACCGCGAGGGCGTGCGACGGCGTCAGGTCGTTCGACATCGAGCTACCGGTCTTCTACACTGGGCGACGGACACCCCGGATGGCCTCTACCGCTGAGCGGCTTCACTGCTGAAACGGCAAGCCCCCGGGGTTTTTTCTGTCCGCCCACTTTATGGCGATCAACGTGTCCGAACTCGCGCTCCCACAGGGAGACCACGGCCCGCGGCCGGTGCGAGGCTGGACGGGGGACGCTGTCGAAGCGTGCGTCCTGGTTCCTGATCGCGGTGGGTGTGTGGACGTGGGCGATCTGGCCGAATTTGTAGAACATTCACTTATGGCCTAGGTACGGAGCCGTGTCTCCTCGTGTCCTGGAGGCATTCGTCGACATGTGGACACCTACGCTGGGGCCGCATCCCTGATCAAGGTGCGGAGGCGCCGCTGAAAGCGTTCCCTCGAACTGCGGGTGACGGAAGCTGCGGTCGGCGAGACTCGACCTTCGTGTCGTCGTGACTGGAGAGTTTCCGTCGCTGAAGGCTCGGCAGCTCCTGCGCGTACTCGGGCGGCTGGGGTATCGCGTGACCAGGCAGGACGGCTCGTCGCACCGGTGGCTGGAGGCGGACGGGCGCCCGCGGCTACGGCTGGCGTTCCACGATCGTCTGACTGTTGGTCCGGGCTTGGTTCGTCAGATACCGGTGAAGCAGGTGGGTCTGACCGTGGAGGAGGCGCTGGAGGTGATCCACGGTGACTAGGGCGATCACGGTGATCGTGCGGCGGGATGGCGAGTCCTGGTCGGCGTGGTCGCCGCAGTGCCCTGGCCTCGCGGTTGCGGAGCCGACTGCGGCGGAGCTGCGCGCGGCCCTGCCCGAGGCTTTTACCTGGTACTTCGACGGAGACCCGGACTTCGAGATCCTCGTGCATCTTGAGCAGGAACTACGCGGGGTTGTTGTTCGGATTGCTCAGGATGCCTTCGGATGGGAGCGGCAACTGGTCGCGGAGCGGTTGGGGGCTGCGCTCGGCGTCCAGGAGCAGGCGGAGCGGCTGCGTGCGGCGCCGCCGAACTCCGCGGGGGAGGTCGTCTACGTCTGCGCGCTGCCGAGCGACTCGATCTCCTGGCTGACAGCTCAGTTGGACGACGTTGCCGATCCGGTCGTGGTTGCCCTGCCTGCGGAGGAGTCGACGCTGTGGACTCTGCAGTTTGGTGGCGGACGTCGGACTGGTGTCGGGACGGCCGATGTGGGCTATTCGTCGGATACAACACTCGGCGAGGTCATGATGACGTTCACAGGGCCTGGGCTGAGGCTCAGCGCGTAGGAGTCTCTGCGATCCGGCGTCGGGGTCTGGCTGTGCATGCCGTGCTCGACCTCACGTGGTGCGACTTTCCTTGATCGGCCAGGTCCTCTGTTCGGGTGCGAAGCTGGACCTTCCCCGGCGCCACCCGCGGCGGGCGGGTAGGCGCCGGCTGGCCTCCCGGTGCCGAAGCAGGCCCGCACCGCGGCCTCGACCGAGGTACCCGCCGTGACCGTCGACGACGGCGGGCAGCACCGTCTCCCAGCCGGCGGCCGGAGCGTGCGCGACCTCGGCGGCCAGGTCAACCACCGGGCCGCGCCGGACATTGATCCCATACGTCGCCGGCTCCGCCGGGCGTCCCTGCCGGCACTGGCGCTCACAGCGCGGGCGTTGGCGGATTGGGCGCTGACGGGCCGGGCGCTCGTGGGGCCGGCGGGCACGGCGGCGTAGACCACCCGCACCTCGAAATGGTCACGCCGCGGGCCGCGGGCGTCCCGGAAGTACTCACCCTCGCGTGACTGCCGGCGGAACCCGGCGGGAACCCAGCCGACGTCCACCCCCCGGACCTGGTCCCGGATCTCACCGACGGCGCCGAGCCGGCTCGGCGCGTCATGGGTGGTGCGCTGCTTCGCCGGTACGACGGCGCTGGTGGCAAGGACGGTGCTGAAAGCGAGGACGGCCGCCAGCATCACTGCCGCGACGACTACGGGTAACCTCCGGAGCCGCCAGGCATCGGGGACGGCTGTGGTGTCCTTGGGTCCGCCGGAGGGACGGCCCCGATGTCTCCTGGTCACGAGATGGTGATCGGTGGGCAGATCAGCGCCCACGTCATGTGAGTGCAGTAGTCCTGTTTCCGGACCTTCCACCCGTCGGCGGTTCGGATCATGCGGACGGAGGCGGCCCATGCGACTTCGCTCATCGCGCGGCCCTGCCGTTCCTGGGCGTTGATCAGAAGAATGATCATTGCCTCGGTCTCGCTCAGGAAGGTGACCGGCCCGGTCGACGTCACCCGGATGCTCTCCACCGGCTTCCGATCGGTCCGTACCGCCTCGTCCATGGCCGCGCGCAGGCCGTCGCCGCCCTGCACCCGGTCGAGGGCGGCCCAGGGGGTCGTTCCGGAGCCGGGAGTGAAGGCATCGCGTGCCGCCTGCTCGACCTGGAGCGACTGTCCCGGGTCCCGGGGACCGTGCGGCGCCGGCCCGACGACGAGACTCTCGGCGATCTTCCGTATGTCGGTCTCCGACGGCCCCCGCACGGTGAGCACCACCGCCGGCGCTGGGCTCCAGGTCAGCCAGTAGATCAGGTTCTCCGAGCCGTCGCCCATCGTGTACGCATAGGCCCGGTGGCCACCCACACCCGATGTCAGTCTCGGTCTCCCCAGGACGGGGTGCACGGCCGCTTCGTTCATCTGCCGCATCCTGGCCTCAAGATCTATTTTGGGGTCGCGGCTGACCGTCACTGTGTAGTTCGGGCTGTCCGGTGTGTACCGGACGGTGTGGGGAGAGAACCTCGCGGTCGTCGGAAGGCTGCTGTAGTCGGTGGCAATCTGAGACGAGCTGAGGTCCGAGTCCAGTCCCCCCAAGAGGTTCTCGGGCTGGCGCGAGCGCACGCCGTAGCCGTCGGGGAGCCAGCGGACGTCCACCCCGTAGACCGAGTCGAGCGGGGAACTCAGGACGCTGGTGTCGGCGGGGTATATCGCCGACTCCTTCTCAGGGAGGACCTGTGGGACGACCACCGCGCCGACGGCCGCGACGGTCAGTGCCACGGCGGCGGCGAGCGCCTTGCGCCGTCGGTGGCGGCGTCCGCGTTCGATCACGTGTTGCGCCAGGTCGGATGGCTGCTGGATGGTCCGGGCGACCGAGGCCATCCTCGCGCGCAGGTGCAGCTCGAACCCGGGGTCCGCGTCTGTGTCAGTCATGGGCGCTGCTCCTCTCCACGGGGGTGTTCTCGGGGCCGAGGACGGTGCGCAGCCGGGCGAGGCCGCGGGCGGCGTGGGTCTTGACGCTGCCCGGGGTGCAGCCGACGGCGGTCGCTATCTGGGTCTCGCTGAGATCGTCGAAGTAGCGCAGCACGATCACCGCGCGTTGGCGTGGCGGGAGCTGGCGCAGTGCGGTGAACAGCAGGTCGCGGTTGGACAGCGTGTCCGTACCGTCCGGGGCGCTGTCCGGGATGGGCGCCGTGGCGGTGTCGAGCGGGTCCTCGCGGAAGCGGCGCTGGCGGCGTCGGCTGGCGGCGGCGTTGACGAGGGCGCGGCGGACGTAGGCGTCGGGGTCGTCGACGCGGCGCCAGTGCCGGTAGGCGCGCAGCAGGACGTCCTGGAGCAGGTCCTCGCCCGTGTGCGGGTCGCCGGCGAGGAAGACGGCCGTGCGCAGCATCGCGGTCCCGCGGGTGGCGACGAAGAGCTCGAACGCCGCTGTTTTCGAGGCGGAGTGTTCCGCCATCTGCATCCCTCCCCACCGCCGTCCTCGACTCCCCACTGGATGTCGCCGGAACGTCGGTCACCTTCATGACGCCGGCGGGCGGGGGATCGGTGGACACGCGACGGGAGAAAACGTGAAAAATGTGTGCGGACGGCCCCGGAGGGCGATCGGGACCGTCCGCACGCGGTCAGCCGGCGGCCCCGGGCCGGTCGGTCGCCTCCGACACCATCCCCCAGCGGGAGGCCCTGCCCGTCGGCTGACCGTGCCTGTCAGCCGACCCTCCCCGCCATCGCCGCGGACGGTCCCATCGTCGCTCCACTGGACATCCGCCCGTCGGCGTGACACCCGCGCCGCCTCGGGTCTCCGGGGCAAGGGTGGTGAAGGCTCTGGGACGTGCCGGCTTCGAGGAGGTACTCCAGCCTGCTACGTCACGGTCGGTGGCAGTCAGCCGCTGTTGTGGCGACAGCCCGTGGTCGAAGCGAGGTTGAGCCCAGCGGATGTCGATCGATCGGTCGGCAGGATGGCGTTGAGGACGGGTTCTACAAGCGGACTTGGAGTCGCACGGGAAGATCTCAAGTTCTGGTCCGTAAACTTGGATTGTGGATCGGAGTCGGTTCGAGCGCAGCCCCACCGGACACCTCGTCAAGGTCTCTGGAACGGACGGGCGGACGGGTGTCGCGTACGAACACGTGGCCTTCCAGCCGGACCCACTGGCGGTCGCCGAGCCGTCACTGGCGGGAGAGACGTGGCGAAACGTAGCCCGCGCGGGGCGCGCTCTCGGTCGTCTCGATCAGGCCGGCCGACAGATTCCTGAACCGGCCTTGCTTCTGCAGCCCACCCTTCGGACGGAGGCGCAGAGCACGTCCGCGTTGGAGGGGACCTTCGCTCCGCTGGAGGACGTGCTCGCGGCCGAGGTCGCAGAGCCGACCTCGCAGAGTGAGGAGGTCCGTGAGGTCCTCAACTACGTTCGGGCAGCCGAAGCGGCATTCGCGTGGATAGGCGACGGCCGTCCACTCACGGTCGCTGCGCTCTGCCAGATTCATCGAGACCTCGTGCGTGAAACTCCTGCGGGCACCCGTGACGCGGGGAGAATCCGCTCGATCCAGGTTGCGATCGGAAGCCGCGGTGGAGCGATCGATACCGCTCGTTTCGTCCCACTACCGCCCGGACTGGAGCTGGACGCCGCTGTTCGCGATCTGCTGGACTGGATCAACGTGGATTCGAAGGGCATCGATCCGGTCGTGGCTGCCGCGATGGCGCACTACCAGTTTGAAACTCTTCATCCATTCAATGATGGAAATGGCAGAATTGGGCGGCTTCTCGTGGTCCTCGATCTTTGCTGGAAAGGGGTTCTCGCGGAGCCGCTGCTGGCTGTGTCGCCCTGGTTCGAGGCGCGTCGGGAAGAGTACCAGGACCGTTTGAGGGAAGTTAGTGCAGTAGGCGACTGGGACGGCTGGATTTCCTTCTTTTCCGAAGGTCTGGCCGAGTCCTGTGAGCGAACTATTCGGACGGTCGACGATCTTCTTGCTCTCCAGGTCGAATACGTGCGACGCCTCAAGGTGGCGGGCCTGGCCGGTGGACTGGTTCGCGATATCATCGACCGACTGATCGGGAGTCCATTCGTCACGGTGCGTTCGATCAGTGAAGATACCGGCAGGACTCTGCAGGCAGCCAGTAATGCCGTCGCCAGGCTTGTGGATCTGGAAATCCTACGGGAACGTACCGGGCGAAGCTACGGTCGTGTCTTTGAGGCGGTGGAGGTCACATCTGTGCTTCGGGGCCGGTCGGGTCGCTGAGGGTCCGTCGGTTGGGCGGTGGCTCCGCGGACGTGTTCGGTCTCACCGGCCAGCATGATTGATGATCATGTTGGCCGTCGGGGTGGCTGTGAAGCTGTACAGGTGACTCTGTCGAAGCGTGCGACGTGGTTCCTGATCGCGGTGGGTGTGTGGACGTGGGTGATCTGGCCGAATTTGTAGAACATTCACTTATGACCTAGGTACTTGGGTCTGGGCCACGCTGGTGATCGGCCAGTGGCTGCGGGGGCCAGATGGTGGGTATCCAGCGAAGGAGGGGCTCGCTGGACGCACGTGCCCGTCACACGCTGGAAGCCTGCCGCCTCCATCGAGGATCGGCTAGGGCAGCAGCGTGAGCGTTCGATTGGCTTTGACGACAGTGAAGTGCCGGCGGTCGACGGTGGCGACCTCGTCAACCCCGAGTCTCTCCGCGCAGGCGATCACCGATGCGTCCACGGTGCCCAGGGGCAGGTTGCGGTACTGGTTGGCCAGGTCGGCGATCCGCAGCCAGTCGGTTGGGTGGACGGCCTCGACATCGAACGCCCCGGAGGCCAGGTCCGCGAGGAAACGCAGCTCGGCCTGTGTGCCAAGCCGGGTACCGAGCAGGTAGACCACCTCGGTGATCACGAGGGTGGGGACGATCAGCGGTCCGGGGTGGGTTTCCAGCAGGTCCGCGCAGGCGTCGTGATGTTGGTCGTCGGCGTCGACGTACGCGTAGAGCGGGCCGGCGTCGACTACGAGGGCTATGACGCCACCTCGTTGGCGAGGATCTCCTCCATGCGTTCGGAGATGTCCTGCCGGCCGCTGCGGCCTGCGCCGCGGGCGCCGAGTACGCGCCGTCCGTTGGTCGTCTCGCCCCGTTCGAGGAGTTCAGCGAGACCTGCCGGCACGATGGCGGCCAGCCGCTGGCCCTTATCTGTCAGGTAGACGACCTGACCGGACGCGGCAGCCTCTCGGACGACCTCGGCAAGCTGGTCGTCGGGGGGGAGCGGCATCTCCGTCATGGCGACATCGTAACTTTGGTTCACCCGCCTCACCCTCCATCGATCTTCTCGCCCGTCGCGACTCCGGCCGCTATCCCACTCTATGGCGATCAACGTGGCTGAAATCGCGCGCCCACAGAGAGGCCACGGCGCCCGTGGGTGCGAGGCTGGTGGAGTGACTCTGTCGAAGCGTGCGTCCTGGTTTCTGATCGTGGTGGGTGTGTGGACGTGGGCGATCTGGCCGAATTTCCTCAAGAACATCTGGAAGGATGATCGTTCCTGGGATGATGGTCCGACGGGCTTCTTCACGGTCCACCTGGTCCTGACCGCCACCTCTCTGGCCATCGGCTCCGTTGTCGGTTGGCTCGGCATCCGCGGAGCGCGTGCGGGGCGCACTGCGGTTCCCGGCGCAGCCTCGTCTGACCATATGGTCAGTTCTGGTCGCTGACGCCCTCAGGTGGACGGCGGCGCGGGACGTTTCGTGTCCTGGTCGGCCAGGTTGGCTCCGGTAGTCGTTGCAGGAGGACTGGTCCGCGAGCCTGGTCCACCGGGGCGCCGATGCCACGCCTCGGCCTCGTCCGTCCAGCGGCGGCGGGCGATGCGGGTCGTCATCGTTTCCTCGTCGAGAAAGCGCTGGCAACGGCGGTGACGCGGCCGACCGGTCATCCGGATAATGGTGAGTTCCAGTCCTGGTGGCGGCATTCGGGACTCTGGCGGGAATGCAACGAGCGCCGAAGGCGGGCGGTGCGGAGGTGTGGACTGTGGCCAGGGCGATATTCTGGCCACAGCCGCGCTCGCTGGGTCAGAGGTTGCGGCCGCCGTTGACGCCGATGATCTGGACGGTGATGTACCCGGCATCCCCGGTGCGGCGATCCTGCGGCCGAGTCGTCCGGTGCGTCTTTTAATCAGGTGATGAGGGTCTCGAAAGGCGTTATTCTCAGCCGGCGACGGCCGCACCGAAAGCCCCGGCGGTCTCGAGTTACGGGAGACGACGCTGCATGCGTAACCATGACGAGAAGATCAAGGATATGGCGGAGTCGGTGCTGCCGTCGACGAGGCGCCGTAGTGCTCGGGTGGACCGGCGTCGCGCTCACAAGCGTTGCCGCACCAGACAGCGGGACATCCTCGCCGGATTCTGTGGCCTGGCGGATCCCGACGAACACGGTGCGGATTTCTTCGATAAACGTCGCCGACAGGAGGTCAGCGACGTGGTGTGGGCTCGGCGCGGGGC
This sequence comes from Parafrankia irregularis, assembly GCF_001536285.1. Classification (NCBI taxonomy): domain Bacteria; kingdom Bacillati; phylum Actinomycetota; class Actinomycetes; order Frankiales; family Frankiaceae; genus Parafrankia; species Parafrankia irregularis. The sequence continues at coordinate 458,549 of NZ_FAOZ01000002.1, forward strand.
GGACAAGACCGGCTCACTGATCCGCTGGGCCGGCGTGCGTATCGAGCGGGATCCGCGGCTGAGCGCCGCTCCGGTCGGCGAAAAGGTCGGGCACTTCGCGCGGCTACTTCCCGACACTCTGATCGGCCGTCACGCGGTCCAGCACATCGAATCCTCGCTGCGTAGTCGGGATCATCCCATCTATCACCGCCCCCGAGCCGCCGCACAGCTCAGGCAGGTCCAACGGAGCCGTCATGTGGAGCAGGTCGCGGCGGACCTGGGCGCTGCCCTCGCGGCCGGGCGGCACGGTCGGCTCAACGCCGCGCTGCGGGCGGGCTACCGGCGACGAATGACCGTCGGCCCGGATGGGGCTGAGCGTCTTCCCCCGCCGAACCGACTTTTCCTCGGCAGCCACGACATCGACGGCTTCGCGGTTGCCGTTGCGGATCACGCCTGGATCCGGGAGCTCGTCCACGCCTTTGCTGTGTCCTGACAAGGCGGTGTGCCAGTGCCCCCGGCATTAACGGCCCTCCCTGGAGGATGCGTTGTCCGCCGGAGGCACGCCGGACGATGACGGCCAGGGAGCGGAGCAGGATCTCGCCCCGTACCTGTCCCGGCGACGGTGGCGCCGGTCAGGTCAGGTGTTGCGGCCGCCGTTGACGCCGATGATCTGGCCGGTGATGTAGCCGGCCTCCTCGGAGACAAGGAACGCGCACGCCGCGGAGATGTCCTCCGGCCGGCCGACGCGGCGGACCGGGGTTCGGGCGGCGTGCTCGTCCACGGTCGCGCCGAAACGGCCTTTCTGCTCGCTGAGACGCAGCATCGGGGTGTCGACGAAACCCGGAGGAATGGTGTTGACGGTGATGCCGCTCGGGCCGAGTTCGAGCGCGAGGGCCTTGGTGAAGCCGATGACGCCGGCCTTGGAAGCGACGTAGTGGGCCATGTAGGGCTGGCCACCCTGCGCGCTGGAGGAGGAGATGTTGACGATCCTGCCCCAGCCGGCCTCGATCATGTCCGGGAGGGCGGACTGGCAGCAGTGGAACGTCCCGGTCAGGTTCACGGTGAGGATCGACGTCCAGGATTCCAGGGACATGTCGATGAACCGGTGGTAGCCGGTCTTTCCGGCCGAGTTCACCAGGATGGTGACGGGCCCGAGGTGTTCGCGGGTCTGCGCCAGGGCCTGGTCGACGCTCGCGCGGTCGGCGACATCGACGGCGAGAGCGTGCGCTGTGCCGCCGTCGGCCTCGATCTCGGCCACGACCTGCTTGGCGTCGCCCTCGTTGAGGTCCAGCACGGCCACCTTGGCGCCGTCCCGGGCCAGCCGCAGCGCGCATGAACGCCCGATTCCCGAGGCGCCGCCCGTCACGACGGCGACCTTGCTGTTCAGTGTCCCGGCCATGTGTGTCTTTCCTTTCCGCGTCGACTGCCCGCGAGATGAGAGAGAAGAACGCGATGAGAGAGGGATGAGTGGCAGCTGCCGGCCGTCGCCGGATTCGGCTGGGGTCACAGGCGGGCGGATGGCGCGGTGGAGCCGTCGATCGCGGTGATGACCTCGCCGGGAAGGTCGACGTCCGCTGCCGCGAGAAGCTCGTCCAGTTGGGCGACGCCGGAGACGTCGACGCTTACCGTGGCGACGGGTCTCGTCCATTGCCAGGCCAGGTCAAGCTGCCTGGTCGTGCAGCCGAGCTGGGCCGCCGCCGCCTGTAGTCGTGCGGTCAGCGCGGGGTTCGTGGGGTCGGTCTCGTTCTCGGGGCGTGGAGTGCTGATGAACCCGAGGCCCTCCTCGGCGAGAAGGGGGAAATGCTCGCGTTCCGCCGCTCGTGCCGTCGGTCCGTACGCGGAGCGCAGGGAGATGAACCGGGCCCGGCCGAGCCGGTCGCTGGCGGCGACTGCCTTCATGATCCGGTAGGCGGGGAAGTCGGCGGCGCCGACGTAGAGGATCTTGCCCGCGCGAACGAGATCATCCAGTGCTTCGATGGTCTCCTCCAGCGGGGTCGACGGGTCGTCGGCGCTCAGCTGGTAGAGATCGATGTAGTCGGTCCCGAGCCGGCGAAGGGTCGCGTCGCAGGCCGCACGGAGGTGGCGCCGGCTGTTCCGGCCGCCATGGCGGGCTTGATCCAGCGCCATACCGGTGTCGCCACCGCCACCGCCACCGCTCGTTCCGATGCCTGTTCCGGTGCTCGTTCCGGCTGCCAGCACGATCTGGGAACGCCTGCCGCGCAGCGAAGCCGCGCAGATCTCCGCGGCGTCGGCGGAAACGTCGGTGGCGTCGATGAGGTTTCCGCCGGCGTCGAGGTAGCGGGCGACCAGACCCGCCGCGGTCGCCGGATCGCAGCCGCCGCCGGCCGCCCCGAAGGCCCGGATGCCGAGGGCGAGCCGGGAGACGTCCAGGCCGCTTCGGCCGAGCCGCGAATACCGCATCGCCGCGGCCTCGCGCCTGGGCCCGGCGTGCTTGGAGGTGGTGGTCTGGCTGGAACTGGCGTCGTCGACCACGTCGTCGCCAGCGCCAGCGCCAGCGCCAGTGCCTGGGCTCGGGTGACCGGCGCCGGCGAGTGATGTGGCGGGGGAGGAGTCGGGGCGGTCCTGGTGGCCGGGGCCGCGGGTGAGGACGCCGCTGAGGAAGAGCTGCACGGCGTGCTGAAGGCGCTGGTCCTCAAGCTCGGGACTGCGGTAGATGCCGTAGGCCGCGAGCCAGGCCGGCATCGCGCCGACCATGGCGAAGAACTGCTCGGCGGCCAGTTCGACGTTGCTGACCGAGACCGCGCCGGCGCGCTCGTGCTCCCGCAGCAGATCGATGATGACCTGGATGCGCGGTGACCAGGTCGTGGCCTGGGAGCTCGCCGCGAACTCGGGAAACCGGGCCGACTCGGCGATCGCCATCCGGCTGAGGCGGACGATGTCCGGGTCGACGGACCGGGCGAGAATCGCCCGGGCGATCAGGGTCAGGCTGGCCGCGAGGTCGTCGGGCAGCGGCTCCAGGACCCGGGCGTCGCGTTCCTGGCGGGTGAGCGCCCAGGAGCTGACGGCGATGAACAGGGTCCGTTTGTCCGGGTACCGGCCGTACAGGGTGCTCTTGGTGACGCCCGCGGCTCGTGCCACCGCCTCCATGGTGGTCCGGTCGTAGCCGTGTTCGAGGAACGTGTCGACGGCGGCCCGGCGAAGCTTCTCCGTCAGCCGCGCCGCTTCCTCGGAGGTCGGTCTCCCGGCCCGGGACCGCGCACCGTCGTTCGCTCTGGGCTCCATCGAAAAAACGTACGGTCCGGTCGTCTTCTGGGTCAAGGCTCGGTCGGCCGGCGGATGGCCTGCGGGCAGCACATGTGCCTGGCCTGCAGTCTGGGCTCGGGACCGTTGACCGGAAACCCGACTCAGTCGTACGTTTTCTCGACGTTCCATCTCGTGTGTGGTCTCGGAGGTAGACGCATGGCCCACTTCCCCAAGCCTGTCGAGGGCAGCTGGACGGAGCACTACCCGGACCTCGGCACCGGGCTGGTCACGTTCGAGGACTCGATCTCTCCCGAGCACTACGAACGGGAGCGTGCCGCGATCTTCCGGCGGACCTGGCTGAACGTCGGCCGCGTGGAGCAGGTCGCGCGTACGGGCGCCTACTTCACGAAGGAGATCCACGCCGCGAACGCGTCGGTGATCATCGTGCGGGACAGGGAGAACCAGGTCCGGGCGTTTCACAACATCTGCCGGCACCGTGGCAACAAGCTGGTCTGGAACGATTTCCCGCGCGAGGAGACGAGCGGCACGGCGCGGCAGTTCACCTGCAAGTACCACGCCTGGCGCTACGGGCTGGACGGTGCGTGCACCTTCGTTCAGCAGGAGTCCGAGTTCTTCGACTTCGACCGGGCTGACTACGGCCTCGTCCCGGTGCGCTGCGAGGTGTGGGAGGGCTTCATCTTCGTCAACTTCGACAACGAGGCCGGCCCGCTACGGGAATACCTCGGGCGCTTCGCCGCCGGCCTTGAGGGCTATCCGTTCGGCGAGATGACCGAGGTCTACCGATATCGGGCCGACGTCGGCAGCAACTGGAAGCTCTACCTCGACGCGTTCGCCGAATTCTACCACGCACCCGTGCTGCACGCGAAGCAGTACGTGAGCGACGAGTCGCGCAAACTGCTCGGCTACGGCTACGAGTCGCTGCACTACGAGCTGGACGGTCCGCACTCGATGCAGTCGGCCTGGGGCGGAATGGCGCCACCCCGTGATCTCTCCATGGTGAAGCCGATCGAACAGGTGCTGCGCAGCGGGAACTTCGGGCCGTGGGACAGGCCTGACATCCCCGGCCTCGATCCGTTGCCGCCGGGTGTGAACCCGTCCCGGCAGAAGGCCTGGGGCCTCGACTCCTATGTCTTCTTCCCGAATTTCATGATTGTGGTGTGGGCGCCGGGCTGGTACCTCACCTACCACTACTGGCCGACCGCCTACAACCGGCACATCTTCGAGGGGACGCTGTACTTCGTCCCGCCGAGAACGCCGAGCGAGCGGCTGCGGCAGGAGCTGGCCGCGGTCACCTTCAAGGAGTTCGCGCTGCAGGACTGCAACACCCTGGAAGCAACCCAGAAAATGCTGGAGACAAGGGCCGTCTCGGAGTTCCCGCTCAACGACCAGGAACTCGCTGTCCGGCACCTGCACCGGACCGCCAATGATTATGTTGCCGCCCATCGCGATCTCGTCGGCCGACAGTCCGGGTAATGTGCCGGATCCCGACCTTCGGCTTCCGCGCTCCGCTGCTTCCGATCAGGAAACGAGGGTTTTGGTTGTTCTCGCAGCCGAAATCCTCACTTCTTGCTGATCGTCAACGACTCCATGCCCCTTTTGCTTGTATTGGCATGAATTTCCGAGGCATGGCGAGGCGCGGTGCGGGATCCCCGGCGGGGGACTGCCCGCGCGACCGGGGCGCCGCGACCGGGGCGCGGTGAGCCGTGAGTGGTGAGCCGTGAGCCGTGAGCGGTGAGCGGTGAGCGGGGCGCCGTGAGCCGTGAGCCGTGTAGCCGTCGCCATCGAGGTGAACGCCCGAACTGTCGGCGGCGTCGGGTAGACAGGGTGCATGGCTGATCAGGCTGTGCACCCTGCCCCGGCGCTTTCCGCCGCCTCGGTTCCGGGGAGTCCAGGCGGCGGGGTGTCGCGGGCTCGGGCCGAGGAGCTGCTGCGGGCGCTGGCGGGTCCGGGTGCGGTGCTGCGCGACGACCAGTGGCGGGCGATCGATGCGCTGGTGAGCGAGCGGCGCCGGGTGCTGCTCGTCCAGCGCACGGGCTGGGGCAAGTCCGCCGTGTACTTCCTGGCCACGGCTCTGTTGCGGGGGGCCGAGGTCTCGACTGGCGGCCCGACCCCGCCTCGGGTCGGGCCGACGGTGATCGTGTCGCCGCTGCTGGCGCTCATCCGCAACCAGGCGGCTGCCGCCGCGCGGCTGGGCATCCGGGCCGGGGAGATCCACTCGGGCAATCTCACCGAGTGGGACGAGGTCTACGGCGCGCTGCGGGCCGGCGAGCTAGACCTGCTGCTGGTCGGCCCGGAGCGGCTGAACAACCCGACGTTCCGGGACGAGTACCTGCCGGAACTGGCACGCACGACGGGCCTGCTGGTCATCGACGAGGCGCACTGCATCTCCGACTGGGGGCACGACTTCCGGCCGGACTACCGCCGGCTGCGGTCGCTGATCGGTGAGCTGCGGCCGGGCGTTCCCGTCCTCGCCACGACGGCCACCGCGAACGCGCGGGTCGTCGAGGACGTCAGCGAGCAGCTCGGCGCGGGCGTCGTTGCCGCACCTGACGGCACGGTGGGCGCCGAGACGCTGGTGCTGCGCGGGCCGCTGGAGCGGGAGAGCCTGCGGCTGGGCGTGGTCAGCCTGCCCACCGCCGAGGAGCGCTTCGGCTGGCTGGCTGATCGTCTCCCCGAGCTGCCCGGCTCCGGGATCGTCTACACGCTCACCAAGCCCGCCGCCGAGGAGCTCACCGGGTTCCTGCGCGCCCAGGGCCACACCGTGGCGACCTACCACGGCGGGACGGAACCGGCGGAGCGCATCGCGGCGGAGGAGGATCTGCTCGCGAACCGGGTCAAGGCGCTGATCGCCACCAGCGCGCTGGGGATGGGCTTCGACAAGCCGGATCTCGGCTTTGTCGTGCACGTCGGGGCGCCGAACTCGCCGATCGCCTACTACCAGCAGGTTGGCCGGGCGGGCCGCGCGCTGGAGTCGGCGGAGGCGATCCTGCTGCCGGCCGCGGAGGACCGTGCCATCTGGCGCTACTTCGCCGACACCTCCTTCCCACCGGAACGGCTGGTGCGGGACGTGCTCGGCGCGTTGGAGCAGGCGTCGAAGCCGATGTCGACCCAGGCGTTGCTCGCCGTGGTCGACCTGGGGCCGGGCCGCCTGGAGCAGATGCTGAAGGTGCTGGACACCGACGGCGCGGTCCGGCGGGTCAAGGGCGGCTGGGAGCACACCGGGCAGCCCTGGGCGTACGACGCGCGCCGCTACGAGCGGGTCGCCGCGGCGCGTGCGGTCGAGGAGCAGTCGATGCTCGACTACATCGCGACGACGTCCTGTCGGATGGAGTTCCTGCGCCGGGCCCTCGACGACCCGTACGCGGCTGCCTGCGGGCGGTGCGACCGGTGTACCGGCCGGAGTTGGGCGGCGGATGTCTCGGCGCAGGCGCGGGCCAGCGCCCGCACGGAGCTGCGGCGGCCCGGGGTCGTCGTCGAACCGCGCAAGATGTGGCCCACCGGCATGCGCACGCTGGGGATCAACGCCTCCGGCCGGATTCCCGCCTCGGCCGGCGCCCTGCCTGGTCGGGCCCTCGCCCGTCTCAACGACCTCGGGTGGGGCAACCGGCTACGGCCCATGTTCGACAGTGCGCCCGGCTCGGGTGAGGCGCGCGGCGTGGACCAGCCGGTTCCCGACGACGTCTTCGACGGTGTCGTGCGGATGCTCGCGGCGTGGGAATGGGAGCAGCGCCCGGTGGCGGTGGTGACGATCGGGTCCCGGAGCCGGCCGCGGCTGGTCGGGGACCTCGGTCAGCGCATCGCCCAGGTGGGCCGGTTGCCGCTGCTCGGGGAACTGCCGCGGGGCGCGGGTGGGCCGTTCGCCGGCCAGGTGCACAACAGCGCGCACCGTCTCGCCGGGCTGTGGTCGGCATTCGACGTGCCGCCTCCGCTCGCCGAAACGCTCGGTGGCCTGACCGGCCCGGTGCTGCTCGTCGACGATCTGGTCGTCACCGGCTGGACGATGACGGCGGCGGCCCGCGCACTGCGTGCCGCCGGCGCACCCGCCGTGATGCCGCTGGCCCTGGCGATGGAGACCGGCTGAACGCCGAACTCCATGACGCGTGCGCGGTAGGCGCGTAAGGTTTTGTCTCCTGGCACGGGGTTGCCCGATCCAGGCGACAGCGGCGGGGGAGCGGGATGGCGCTGCGTGATGGGATCGCCTTTCAGGTGCGCCCGTACCTGGCTCCGGGGGAGCAGGTCCAGCACGTTGTTCTGGTGCAGGCGGGTATATCCCCGTACTTCAATCTCGTGCCAACACTCGGATTATTTTCCTGGAACCTGACAACCAATCTTCTCCCCTGGTCGGAGTACTATTTCTTCGCTTCCGGTGCCGTGATGGCGGCCCTGTTCCTGGCTTGCTGCACGATCTACCTGACCCGTGTGCGGAACAGGATTCTGGTCGTGACCAACCAGGCCATTCTCCTGATGGGAGCCGGCCTGATCGCCTGGGCCACACCGAACGGGCCGCCGCTTCTCCGCCTTCCGAGGCGGACCGTTCTGGGCCCGCCGAGGGGTCTGTCCGGCGCGATGCTTCTGTCGGGAGAGAGGCTGTGGGTGTCGCCCCTTTTTCGTAAGCGCGTCACCGCGGCGAACGCCGAACTGGCCGTGGTGACGTCACCGCCCTGGCCGGGGTCCGCGATCAGCTGACACCGGTGGGCTCACTGGTTGGTCAGTTTGCCGGCGATCTGGTCGATGAAACCCTGCTCGGTGTCCTGCGGGGGGACATCCTGGATGTTGGTGACGGTGAGCTCGACGGCGACCTGACCCACGTAGAAGTAGACCGTGTCGAAGATGTAGCTGTAGGTACCGGTCTGGTCGGTGATGCTCATCGAGGTACGGACCAGTGCGGTGCAGCCACGTGGCAGAAAGGACGTGTCAACCGCGACGACCTCGGCGGTGAGTTCTTCCGACTGCTCGCCCGCCAGCTGTTCCTCGAACGCCCCGCGGAAACAGTCACCGAAAAGCGGGCTGGTGACGATGTCGGCGTTCTGTTGGATCTGGTTCGCGGAGAGAACCTTCGCGTGGCTGGTCGCCTGGATCTCGTTCGTGTCGGTGTTGAAGAACGTGTCGCCGGCCGTCTCGTCCGACGGCGGTGACGAGTCGTACCCGGTGATGCCGACGCATTCCGCGACCTCGCCGCGGATCAGGCTGCTGTCGGGGTCGTCCGCGCCGCCCGAGCTTTCGAAGCCCGCCGTCTCCGGTGCGGCCGTGAGGACGTAGTCACCCGCGCGAAGGTCCCGAGCCGGTGCGCCGGTGGCCGGGGCGACGGGACCGGTCGCCGGCGCCGCGGTGGCCACCGATGGCGTAGCCGCCGGGGTGGTCGGCGGCGCGATCACGAGGCCGCCTTCCTGGCATCCCGAGAACAGCAGAGCCAATGCCCACGCGGCGATCGCACCGACCACCGATCGGCGCACATTCCGGACCCGTCGCAGGCCGCTCATCCCTACCTCCGTGCACATCGCCAGCCGTTACGGGAACGGCATTTGTCGTTGTTTTCAACGAGCAACACGATGCCGGAGAAAGGCCGCCCCGAGACCAGGGCGACGATGTCTTCCGTGGGACAGGCGGCGGCCTCGAGGATTCTTTGATGAAATTCGGCCGGGTGGCGCCCCGTCTCTGTTCGTGATGCCGCCCTTGACAGGGCGCAGAATCGGTGCCTGGTGCTGTGTGCCGGCTCCTGGCTGTCCTGGTCCGGTAGGCGACAGCACCAGCCTGCCCGGTGTGAACTCGACGATCCGCGGATCTTGCTGCTGGCGGGCGAGTGGCTGCTGGTACTGGTCCGCTTCCGCAGGGACGTCGCCGCGGCCAACGCGGGCCTGGCGCCGGCCTGACCGGACGTGCCCGCGCGGACCGGACCGCTGAACTCCGGGACACCGAACTCCGGGACGCTGGACCGCTGCCGCCAACGCGGGCCTCGCTCAGGCCTGAGGTGGCCGCGGTGCGTCAGGCACGGCGACGGTCTGACGAGTTGACGGGCGCGGAGAAGGTCGACCAGCCGGGGCTGGCCGGCGTCCGGGAGTGCTCGGCGAATGCGTTCTCCACGCCCGTCTTCCGTCATCGTGCGTTTTCCGCCGTCGAGCTCGGGCCTGCCCCAGGCTCTGACCACGCACCGTGAGATGGAGAAGGCTCACGGCGGCACCAGCGCGTATTCCTGCGTCTTCGGGCGTGTACCTGGCCCGCGCACTTCGGAACGGTGACAACGGCGACGGCGACGCGGGTCAGTTCTGCGGCTGGGCCTTGTGCTGGGCGGGGAGATACGAGGGGGCTGTGATGCCCTGGCCAATGGCCGCCAGTGGTTCTTCCAGCTCCTGTCGACGCAGCACCGAGTCGAGGATCTCGCCGGCCCGGATCGAGATGTTGGACAGCAGGGATGACGAGATGCCGTGCTGGAACTCGCTCGCACCGGGAACGTAGATGCCGGCGGTGGTGTCGGGCTTCGTCTCGATGCTGTAGTCGCGTGCGACCTGGAGCCGGCCGGAGTCGCTGACCAGGCAGGCGTCCTCCATGCTACCGAGCACGCGCCGCGGGTCCCGGGCGTTGTAGCCGGTGGCGAGCACGACGATGTCGGTGTCCAGGACCCGCTTGTCGCCGGTGGGCAGGTGCCGGATGTGGACCCGGGTGCCGTCCGGCAGCGCCTCGTAGGCTTCCACCTGCGAGGCTCGCAGGAAGTACAGCCGCTGGGGCCCGCGGACCTTCTCCTGGTAGCTGCGCCGGTAGAGCTCGTCGATGAGGTCCATGTCGACCGCGGCGTAGTTGGTGCTGCGGTGGTAGGTCAGCAGCATCTCCCGGACGCCTTCCGGCGCGTGGTAGAACTCGTCGACGGCGTCCGGGTCGAAGATCTGGTTGACGAAGCCGCTGTTGTCGGCCGGTGTGAGCCCGTACCGGGCGAAGACCGCGAACACCTCGGCCTGCGGGAACCGGGTGTGCAGGTGTTCGGTCACCTCGGCGGCGCTCTGGCCGGCCCCGACCACGACGAAGCGCTGGCGTGGTGTCGACGGCATCTGCGCGAGCCGGTGCAGCAGGTCGTGGTTGTGCCACAGGCGGTCGCCGAGCTCGGCGTTTTCCGGCAGCCGCGGTTCGAGCCCGGCGGCGATGACGACGTTGCGGGCCCGGCGGACGACGGTTCGGCCCGGCTGGCCGGGCCGGCCGCTGATCACGTCGATGTAGGCGACCACGCCCTCGTGGACGACCGGCCGCAGATCCACGACCTCGGTGTCGTATTCGACCAGATAGTCGAGCCGGCCCGCGGCCCATTCCAGATAGTCGTGGTATTCGTGGCGCAGCGGGAACATCGTCTTGTGGTTGATGAAGTCCACGAGCCGGTTCTGCGAATGCAGGTAGTTCAGAAAGCTGAAGCTGCTGGACGGATTTCGCAGCGTCGCCAGATCCTTGAGGAAGGACACCTGCATCGTGGCGCCGTCGAGCAGCATCCCGCGATGCCAACCGAAGCGGGGCTGGCGTTCAAGAAAGATCGCGCGCAGTGCGGCCCCGGCGGAGACGCTGCTGTTGTGTTCCTGGATCGCGATGCCTAGGGCGATGTTCGAGGGTCCGAACCCGACTCCGATGACGTCGTGCACACCGAGTTCCGCGGTCGGTGGACGGTCTCCCACGGCTGCCCCTCTTGTCGGTTGATCTGACCGGATGTGAATTTAGGTTAACTTTACCTATGTTCGGGTCGACCTGTTGCCCTGTCAAGGTGTTCGCCGAGGTCGCGCCGGTCGAGGTGGTGATGGGGGTGCTCGGTCGGGTCCACCCGGAGTGTGTGTGGAGACCTTGTGGTTGGTATCCGTTGTTGATTTGTTGCGCCCGTCGGGGTGAAGGATCGCGATTGCGGTGGGTCGCTGCGGATGGGTGTTGGCGACGGTACGTGACCAAACATGACCGTATGTCGCGACGACCGCGGGCCCGCTTGGGCTGGATGTGTTAAGTGAACCTAACTTAGGTGTGATGCGGTTGGTGGTCAAGCGGGCCGGATGTGGCAACTCGCATGGCTCTCGGCGCCTTGACTGGTTGCGCCCTGCAAAGTATAGGTTAAGTTAACCTAAGATCTCTGCGTCGACGACGAGGACGAGGCACGGCCGATCGGCGGGCTGCGGCGCCGAACCGGAGACCGACCGCCGCCGGGCCGCCGCGCTGCCTGCCTCCGCCAAGGGCCTGCACGAGCACGCGGTCGTCGTCGACGCGGTCGCCGACGCCCTTGCTGCGTGGGCCTGGCCGTCCCGGCGGCCCCGACGCCCTTGCTGCGTGGGCCTGGCCGTCCCGGCGGCCCCGACGCTCATCCGCACCGCGACCATGTGGCACCTGCCGACGCGGATCAGCGGTTGGCTCGTGGATCTGTAGGTGTCGTTACTTCGTCTCGCCGCCGCGCTGCACCCCACCCCGGCGGTGTGCGGGTGGCCGACGTCCGCGGCCCGTGCCGCCATCGGCGACCTCGAGCCGGTCGACCGAGGCTGCTACCCGGTCTCGTCGGCTGGTGCTGGTGTGATGCCGAGGGTGACGGGGAGTGGGCACTGACGATCCGCTGCGCCGAGATCACCTCGGACGGAACCTCTGGCATCCCTGTCACCGCCGCCGCCCTGGAGCCTGCAAGGCCGTGGCCGTCAGCCGGCGCTGACCGCCACGGCCTTGCCCGACGCCGCGTCGCCGGAGGGATCTGCGCCAGCAGCACCGTCGGAGTCGGAGTCGGAGTCCGTGTCTGCGGCGTGGGACCGAGGCCGGGCCTGCTCGGCTATCGCCAGGTTCTCGCGAAGCTCGCGGCGCCGGGCCCGGGCCGCGGGCACCACCAGCGGTGTGGCGGTCTCGGGGTCGGGCACGACGCTGCACGAGATGCCGAAGACCTCCTCCACCAGCTCCGCGGTGACGATCTCGTTGGGGTCCCCCTGTGCAACGATGCGCCCGTCCTTCATCGCGACCAGATGGGTGGCGTACCGGCAGGCCTGGTTCAGGTCGTGCAGGACGGCGACGAGGGTTCGGTTGCTCTCCTCGTGCAGGTCCGCGCACAGGTCGAGGATCTCGATCTGGTGCGCGAGGTCCAGGAACGTCGTCGGCTCGTCCAGCAGCATGATCGGCGTCTGCTGGGCCAGCGCCATCGCGAGCCAGACCCGCTGGCGCTGGCCGCCGGAGAGCTCGTCGACGAACCGGTCGGCGAGGTCCTCGGTATGGGTGGCCGCGAGCGCGTCGCGGACGGCGTCCTCGTCCTGGCGGGACCACTGGCGCAGCAGGCGCTGGTGGGGGTAGCGGCCCCGGGCGACCAGATCGGAGACGAGGATGCCGCTCGGGGCGATCGAGGTCTGCGGCAGCAGCCCCAGCCGGCGCGCCACCTCCTTGGACGGCAGCGACCGGATGAGCGCCCCGTCGAGGTAGACCGCGCCGTGGCGTGGGCGCAGCATCCGGGCCAGCGCCCGCAGCAGGGTCGACTTGCCGCAGGCGTTGGGGCCGACGATGACGGTGAAGGAGTTGTCGGGGATGCGCACACCGAGGTCGGTGGCGACGACGCGCTGGTCGTAGGCGAGGGTCAGGTCCCTCGCGTGCAGCCGGGGCTCCCCGTCGGGCTGGGAATCCACGGCGGGCTGGGAATCCACGGCCGGCTGGGACGCCATGGCCGCTGCGGCGGTCGACACCGCGGCCGCTGTCGTGGAACCGCCGTCGTCGCTGCGCTGTGGCAGGCCTGCTTTCCCCTCGCCGCCGTCGGCGGATGCGGCAGTCCTGCGCAACGATGCCGGGCGCTGTCCACGTCGTGTGTTCAAGGCCTCTACCAACCCCGATCTCTTTAGGTAAGCCTCACTTATCGTGTGGGCTGCTTCCGTTGCTGGTCAAGGCCTCATCGTGATTCCTGGCGCCGCGCGCACCCGAGCGATTCGCACTGGTGTTGACTACTAGAGGTAAGCCTGACCTAAATAACGTCGTGAAGCGGGGAACGGTGATCGGGATTTCCGCGGGGCCCAGGGCGCCGGCCACAGCGGCTGTGGGGAGCCCGGGCATGTCCACCGGCCCGTCGGCCGGTCTGTCCGCGAGCCCGTCGGCCGGCCGGTCCACGGACCCGTCCGCGAGTGGGACGGCGCGGGGAGCGCTACGGCCGTTGGGGCTTGTCGCCGCGGTCGTGCTGCTCGCCGGCGCCGTGCTGATGAGCATCGCCGTCGGTGCGAACCACCTGGCGCTGTCGGACGTCTGGCGCGTGCTGTGGCACGACGACCGGTCCGAGGCCGCCGTGATCGTCCACGACATGCGGGTCCCCCGCACCCTCGTCGGGCTCGTCGTCGGCGCGGGGCTGGGGGTGGCCGGCGCGCTGGCGCAGGCGCTGACCCGCAACTCCCTCGCCGACCCGGGCCTGCTCGGGGTCAACCTCGGGGCCGCCGCCGCGGTCGTCGCCGCGGTGTCGTTCCTGGGTGTGACCTCGCCCAGCGGCTACGTGTGGTTCGCGCTGCTCGGCGCCGCCGCCGCCTCCGCCGCCGTCTACGTGCTGGGTGCCACGGGCCGGGCGGCCGTCGCGCCGGAACGGCTCATCGTGGCCGGCGCCGCGCTCAGCGCGGTGCTCGCCGCCTTCACCTACGCCGTCGCCTTCCTCGATCACGAGACGTTCGACCGGCTGCGCTTCTGGGATGTCGGTTCGCTGGCCCGGGCCGACATGCCACAGCTCGCCGTCGTCGTGCCCTTCATCGGCGTGGGCCTGCTGGTGGCCTTCGCCATCGGCGGCGCGCTCAACGCGATGGCCATGGGCGAGGATGCCGGCCGCGGCCTCGGGGTCCACGTGGCCCGCACCCGGACGCTGGGGGTGCTCGCCGTCGCTCTGCTGTGCGGCGCCGGCACCGCTGCGGCCGGCGCCATCACGTTCGTGGGGCTGGGCGTCCCGCACATCGCGCGGGCGATCTGCGGCCCGGACCAGCGCTGGGTGGTGGCCTACTCCGCCGTGCTCGGCCCGGTGCTGCTGCTCACCGCCGACGTCGTCGGCCGAGTGATCATCGCTCCCGCCGAGCTGGAGGTCGGTGTGGTCAGCGCGTTCGTCGGCGCCCCGGTCTTCATCGTGCTGTGTCGGCGCGCACGGTTGGGTCGATTGTGAGCGGAACACGCCCCGCGGTGGCGACGATGACCACGCGCGCGGCCACTGGAGCCAGCGGGGCGGCAGCGGGGGGAGGTGAGTCCATGGCGACAGGAGTGACCGGAGCGGCGGGCCTGCCCGGCGCCGCGGGCGGGGTCCTGCCGCCGGGTGGGGTCCTGCCGCCGGGTGGGGTCCTGCCCGGGGGTGTGGTGCCACGCGGCTGGGTGATTCGCGACCGAGGTGACCGGGTGTCGCTGCGTGTCGACGGCCGCGGGGTGCTGGTCTGTCTCGGGCTGGTCGTGGCTATCGGGGTGGTCAGCGTCCTGACCCTGACGACGGGTGACTACCACCTGTCGGTCCGCGAGGTGGTCGACAGCCTGCTCGGGCAGGGCAGCTCCGGCACGGACTTCATCGTCCGCACGCTGCGGCTGCCGAGACTGGTGGCGGGCCTGCTGGTCGGCGCGGCCCTGGCCGTCAGCGGGGCGATCTTCCAGACGATGACGGCCAACCCGCTCGGCAGCCCGGACGTCATCGGTTTCACCGCCGGGTCGGCCACCGGAGCGGTGATCGTGATCCTGGTCCTGCACGGCAGCGTCTACGAGACGTCCTTCGGTGCGATCGCCGGCGGTGTGCTGACCGCGGTCGCGATCTACCTGCTGTCGTTCCGGCGGGGTGTCGCCGGCCCCCGGCTGATCCTGATCGGGATCGGGGTGGCGTCGATGCTGACCGCCCTGAACGCCTACCTGATCGCGCGGGCGACCCTCGGTGACGCGATCACGGCCCAGACCTGGTTGCTGGGCAGCCTGAGCCGGCGCAGCTGGGAGCAGGTCCGCCCGCTGGTGTTCGCCGTGATCGTGCTGCTGCCGGCCGCGCTCTACCTGAGCCGGCGGCTGTCGATGCTGGCCATGGGCGCGGACACGGCGCGGGCGCTCGGCGTGTCGGTGGAGAGCAGCCGGCTCGCGCTGCTCGGTGTGGGTGCGGCGCTCGCGTCCTGCGCGACCGCGGCGGCGGGCCCGATCGGTTTCGTCGCGCTGGCGGCGCCGCAGCTCGCGCGGCATCTGGCGCGGTCGGCGGGTGCGGCGCTGCTGCCGGCGGCGCTGCTCGGCGCGCTGCTCGTGGTGGCCAGCGACCTGGTGGCCCAGCGGGCGTTCGCTCCCTCGCAGCTGCCCGTCGGGGTGGCGACGAACGCCGTCGGCGGTCTCTACCTGGTGTGGCTGCTGGCCCGGCAGCGGCGGCGGATCTGAGCACGGTGCCCGCGCGGATGCTGTTACGCCGGCGTATCGATTGACCCGTTCCAGGCACTTAGTTAAGCTTTACCTAATATATCGGTGTTGTCTCCCTTAGGTTTCGGTCGCCCGACGGCGGGCCGCTGTCTCGTCGCCGGTGTCCCGACCCCGTCTCTGCTCGCACCCGAGCGCCGGGCGCTCCGCCGCGGCGGCTCCCGGCCGGGCCGGGCACCCACTCTGGAGTGGTCCTGGCGATGGCCATGTCGGCTGGCAACACCGTCCTGTGGGCGCAGCTGCGCTCCATGCCCGGTCCGCTGTCCCTCGGCGTGCTGGCGACCCTCGTCCAACAGCTGGCGATGCTCGTGCTGCCCTGGGGCATCCAACACGCCCTGGACGACGGCATCACCCCGCTGGACGTCGACCAGACGGTGCGCTGGTCGCTCATCACCGCGGGTATCTCGCTCGCGTTCCTGGTGGGCGGGGTGGGGGGCCAGTGGTGGTCGGGTATCGCGGCCAACCGGGTCGCGCACGGCCTGCGGAGCGGGCTCATCGACAAGGTGACCACCCTCGACCGGCCCGCGCTGGTCGGCTTCGGGCGCGGCGACCTCGTCATGCGGGTCACCCGGGACGTCGACCTGGTGCGGCTGTGGCTGCAGAACCTCGGGGTCTGGGTCCGGGTCATCGTCACCCTCGTGGTCGTCCTGCCGGCCATCGGGCTGCTCGACCCGCTGCTGCTGCTCGTCACCGTCGTCACGGTGCCGCTGGTGGGGCTGGCCAACGCGTTCTTCCCCGGCCGTTACGACACCGCCAACGAGGCGCTCTCCGAGGCGCACGGCTCCCGCGCGGACGCGGTGGAGGACCTGCTGTCGGCCAGCGCCGCGGTGCGGGGGCTCGGTGGCGAGCGGGTGCTCGTCCGCCGCCATCACGACCTGTCCCGGTCGGTGACGAGCACGTCCCTTCGGGTCGCCGAGGTGTCGGCCTGGTGGTCCGCGGTGCCGCCGGCGTTGCCCCGGCTGGCGATCGCGGTCGGCCTGGGCATCGGCGGGGCCGCCGCCATCCGCGGTGATCTGACCATCGGCGGCCTGGTCGCCTTCACCTCCTGGATGACGACCCTCGCGCTGGCCATCGCCATCCTGGTCGACCTGCTGGCCGGCCGCGGCCAGGCCCGGGTCGCCGCCGAGCGCATCGCCGAGGTGCTCGGCACCCCGGGGCTGGCCGAGGACCCCGCCGCCGTGGTGCCGCTGCCGGCCACCGGCGCCCTGCGGGTGGAGGGAGCCGTGGTCCGCCACGGCGACCGCCATGTGCTCGGGCCGGCGGATCTGTGCGCCGCGCCCGGCGAGTTCATCGCGGTCACCGGCCCGACCGGATCGGGCAAGTCCACCCTGGCCCGGCTGCTGTGCCGGATCGAGGACCCGACCGAGGGGACGATCCGCTACGGCGGGGTGGACCTGCGGGCCGCGTCGCGCACCGAGGTGCTGACCCGGATCGGCCTCGTGCCGCAGCGGCCGCTCGTACTCACCGGCACGATCGCCGACAACCTGCGGCTGGGCCGCGAGATCGAGCTGGCCGAGCTGCGGGCCGCCTGCCACGCCGCCGCGCTGGACGAGTTCATCATGAGCCTTCCCGACCAGTACGACACGGTGGTCGGCGAGCGGGGCGGCACGCTGTCCGGCGGGCAGGGCCAGCGGCTCGCGCTCGCCCGCGGGCTGCTGGGGCGTCCCGCGGTCCTGGTGCTGGACGACGTCACCTCGGCGCTGGACGTCGAGACCGAGGCGGCGGTGCTGCGCCGGCTGCGGGAATGGAATCCCACCGGCGCGATCGTCGTGGTGTCGCACCGGCCCGCGGTGCTGGACGCCGCCGACCGGGTGCTGACGCTGCCACCGCCCTCCCGTAACACCGCGCCGCCCGGTGCCGAGCGTGAGCCGGCTTCCGCTGCCGAGTCGTCGTCTGCCGCTGCCGCCGAGCCCGCTGCTGCTGCCGAGTTCTCTGGCGGTGCCGCGCCGTCCGCTGGTGCCGCTGATCTGACCGCCGGAGGTCACCGTGGCTGAGGTCCGCATGCTGCACGAGGACCCGGCCACCGCGGGCGCGTTGCGCCAGGCGTGGCGCCACCTGCGACCACACCGCCGGCTGCTGACCGCCGCGTTGGCCGCGACGGTCGCGAGCACCGCCGCCGTGGTCGGGATCGCCCCCGTGATCGGCCGCGGTGTCGACGCCGTGATCGCCCGCGACCGGACGGCACTGTGGTGGACCGTCGGCGGCCTCATCGTGCTCGTTCTCGCCCGCCTGCTGCTCCTGCGCTGGTCGGAGGTGCTGCTGGCCCGGGCCGGCGAACGGGTGGTGCAGGACCTGCGCGACCTCGTCGTGGAGCGGCTCGCGGGCGCGCCACTGCGGTTCGTGGAGGCGCACCGCACCGGGGACCTGCTGCGGCGAGCCACCGGCGAGATCGCCGATCTGGCGCTGTTCATCCGTGAACAGCTACCGAACCTGCTCGGCATCGGGCTCACCGTGGTGCTCACGACGGTGCTGCTGATCGTCTACTCGCCGCTGTTGTCGCTGGTGCTCGTCGTGCTGTTCATCCCCGCCGCGGTTGCGGTGGTCCGGTGGTTCGACCAGGTCGCCCGCACGGCGTTCGGCCGGCAGGCCTCGGCCGACGCGACGATGACCGCGACGTTCACCGAGACGCTGGCCGCCAGCGAGGCACTGGTGGTCGTCGGACGTCCCGGCGAGTGGGTCGAGCGGTTCCGCCGCGACAACGACGAACTGCTGCGGGCGTCCAACCGGACCATCGGCGCGCAGAACCGGCTGGAGCTCTTCAGCCTGCTCGAGGGACTGGCCACCGCGGTTCTGCTGCTGCTGAGCGTGTGGCTGGCCCGGTCCGGTCACCTCGGCGTGGGCACCGTCGTGGTGTTCGTGCTCGCGACCCGCAACCTGTTCGAGGGCCTGGCCGGCCTGTCCCGCCTGATCGGGCAGTTGCAGACCGCGCGGGTCGGCGTGGCCCGCCTGGCCGACCTGCTGGAAGCCACCGACGCGACTGGCACCGACGCGCCTGGCACCGATTCCGCCGCCATCGATCTGCCCGCCACTGCCGCGTCCGCCACTGCCGTGTCCGCCACTGCCGTGTCCGCCACTGCCGCGTCCGCCACGGGTGCGCCCGCCTCCGACGCGCCCACCGCCGGTGGTGGTGCGGTGTCGCTCCCGCCGCGCGGTGAGCTCGCCGCGACGGACCTGCGGTTCGGCTACGGGACGGACGAGGACGCGCAGGTGCTCCGGGGGGTGTCGGTGCGCTTCCCGTCCGGCGACCGGGCCGGGCTGGTCGGCACCACCGGCTCGGGCAAGACGACGCTCGCGAAGCTCCTGTGCGGTCTCTACGAGCCCGACGCGGGCGTGGTGACGTTCGGCGGCGTCGACCTGAGCACCGTGTCGCCCGAGGAGATCCGGCGCCATGTCGTCCTCGTGCCGCAGCAGGTGCACATCATCACCGGCTCGCTCGCGGAGAACCTCGCGCTGGCGCCGGGCGAGCCCGACCGCGCGGCGATGGAGCGGGCGGTGGAAGTGCTGGGTCTGACCGAGTGGGTGGCGGGACTGCCCGGTGGCCTCGACGCGTCCCTGGGCGCCCGCGGTGAGCTGCTGTCCGCGGGCGAGCGCCAGATCGTCGGACTGGTGCGGGCAGCCCTGGTCGACCCACCGGTGCTGGTGCTGGACGAGGCCACGGCCGACCTCGACCCCGACGTGGCGCGCCGGCTGGAGACAGCGGTGGAGCACCTGCGCCCGGGGCGGACGCTGATCGTCATCGCGCACCGTCAGGCGACCATCGACCGCCTGCCGCGGCGGGTTCGCCTCGTCTCCGGCCGTCTCGTCGCGGGCGACACCGCTGGAGAGACCGCTGGAGACGTCCGGGGAGCTGTCGGGGGAGACGTCCTGGTCGATGCGGGACATTCCGTGCCCAGCCAGCTGCAGAGCGATCCGATTGTGAGCGATCCGGCGTAATCGCTGGTCATACCGCATTAGTTAGGCTAACCTCACCTTATACCGACTTAGGTCGGCCTAACTGTTCTGGTGCGATCAAGGAGACGGCGGGTATGTCGACGAATCCCTTCGATGACGAAAGCGGGAGCTTCTTCGTACTGGTCAACTCCGAGGGTCAGCACTCCCTCTGGCCGGGCTTCGCCGCCGTTCCGGCGGGTTGGACCGTTGTGCACGGCGAGGAGACACGTCAGTCCTGCCTGGACTACGTCGAGGCCCACTGGACCGATCTGCGTCCGCTGAGCCTGGTCGCTCAGATGGATTCCGACGCCCGTGCCGGGGAAGTCGCCCGCTCCGACGCTTCAGCCTCCCGGTGACCACCCGCCCCGACCGCCACCGCAGGATCGTCCCGTTCGGCCAGCAGCCCGCAGCCGTAGCCGCTCGGCTGGCCCGCTCCGCCACCGGCCCGTTCGTCGTGTACGAGCGCGCGGGCGAATGGTCCTTCGGGACGGGTGTCCTGGCCGAGATCGAGCTGCGTGCGCACGAGCTGCGTCACCGCACGGGCGCCGGGCAGTGGCAGGTCGAGCCGACCGGTCCCGCGCCGCTGCGCCAGGTCGCGGGCATCCTCGCCGGCCTCGACATCGCCGGCTGGCGGGCCTACGGCTGGGCGGCCTTCGAGCTCAGCCACCTGCTCGCCGGCCTCGCCGTGCCGACCGGGGACGCACCGCTGCTGCACCTGATCGTGCCCCGGCAGGAGGCTCGGCTCCTCGACGGTGTCGCGACCCTGCGCACCCTGGCGGCGGCCGCCATCCCACCGGCGACAGGCGGGCTGGCCGACTCGTCCGAGCAGGCGGCGCTGGCCGAGCTGGCAGAACTGGTCACGGGCGGTGCCGTGGACGCCCCGAGCGCCGCCGGTCCACTCGCCGTCGCCGACCTCGAGCACGGCGTCGACGGGTACCGGCAGGCCGTCGCCACGGCCGTCGCCGACATCCACGCCGAACGGCTGCGCAAGGTGATCCTCTCCCGGGTCGTCCCCGTCGAAGGTGACATCGACCTGGTCGCCACCTACGAGGCGGGCCGGGCCGGGAACACCCCGGCGCGCTCCTTCCTGCTGGACGTCGGCTACCTGCGCGCGACCGGCTTCAGCCCGGAGACCGTGGTCGAGGTGAGCGCCGACGGCCTCGTCTCCACCCAGCCGCTGGCCGGCACCCGGGCGCTCACCGGCGACGCCGCCACCGACCGCGGGCTGCGTGACGTGCTGCTCTCCGATCCGAAGGAGATCTACGAGCACGCCGTCTCCGTGCAGGCCTGCCAGGAGGAGCTTCGTCGCTTCTGCCGGCCCGGCTCGGTCGCCGTCGACGAGTTCATGACCGTGCTCGAACGCGGCAGCGTCCAGCACCTGGCCTCCCGCGTCGCCGGGCGCCTCGCCGTCGGCCGCGACGCCTGGGACGCCTTCGGGACCGTCTTCCCGTCGATCACCGCCTCCGGGGTGCCGAAGGCAGCCGCCTGCGAGGCGATCACCGGGTACGAGAGCGAACCGCGTGGCCTCTACAGCGGGGCGGTGCTGACCGTCGACGCGGACGGGTCCCTGGACGCGGCGCTCGTCCTGCGCACCGTCTTCCAGCACGAGGGCCGGACATGGCTGCGGGCCGGCGCCGGCATCGTCGCCCAGTCCGAGCCCGACCGTGAGGCGGAGGAGACCCGGGAGAAGCTGCGCAGCGTCAGCCGTTTCCTCGTCACGGCCGCGCCAGCTGCGCCGGCCGCGCAGGCCGCACCGGCCGCACCGGCTCCGCGGACCGTGGCCGCCGCGGCGACCGCCGGCCCTGCGCTGGCCCAGGACATCGACGCGGTCCGCGCGATCGTGGCGCAGATGCTCGACGAGGAGCCCGAGGACGTCGGCTACGAGGCGAACCTGTTCGAGCTCGGGCTGGAGTCCATCGCCCTGATGAAGGCGGTCGGACGCTGGCGACAGGCCGGGGTCGCGGTCTCGTTCGGCGAGCTCGCCGAGAACCCGACCGTGGACGGCTGGTTCAAGATCCTCTCCGCCCGGATGCCCAGCGCCCCGGCGTCGGACGCACCTCCCGCCGGCGCGCCCTCCGCCGTGACGACGCCGCCTGCCGGGATCGCGCCTGCCGGGCTGCCGCCCGCGGGGGCGCCGCCTGCCGGTGAGGCCGTCACGGCGATTTCGCCGAGCCCCGTCGGGGAGCCTGCCGAAGCCCCCGCCGATGCGGACGGCGACACCGCCGCCGACACCGGCCTCGACCTCAACCTCAGCACCGGCACCGGCACCGCCGACGCCGACACGGACACCGACGACGCCGAGTTTCCGCTCGCGCTCATGCAGCACGCCTACTGGGTCGGCCGGGACGGCGGCCAGCCGCTCGGCGAGGTCGCCGCGCACCTGTTCACCGAGTTCGACGGCCAGGACGTCGACCCCGACCGGCTGCGCGGCGCAGTCGAGCGGCTGGTGGCCCGGCACGACATGCTCCGTGTGCGGGTCACCGACAACGGTGCCCAGATCGTCGAGGAGCACTCGGGCTGGCGTGGGCTCACCGTCCATGACCTGCGTGCCCTCGACGAGCCGACGGTGCGGGCCCGCCTCGACGAGATCCGGGACCGGATGTCGCACGAGATGCTCGACATCGAGTCCGGTGAGGTCTTCGCGACCGCGCTGAGCCTGCTGCCGGCGGGGCGCACCCGACTGCACCTGGACGTCGACATGGTCGCCGCCGACGCGGTGAGCTTCCGCGTCCTGCTGGCCGACCTCGCCCGTTTCTACGATCAGCCGCAGGAGGTTCTCCCGCCGCTGGGCTACAGCTACCGCGAGTACCGCGCCGCGCGGGCGGCCGAGCGCACCGCCGCCGCCCG
Organism: Parafrankia irregularis; assembly: GCF_001536285.1. Taxonomy (NCBI): domain Bacteria; kingdom Bacillati; phylum Actinomycetota; class Actinomycetes; order Frankiales; family Frankiaceae; genus Parafrankia; species Parafrankia irregularis. Next base: position 480,884 of record NZ_FAOZ01000002.1, read on the forward strand.
AGCGGCGGCCGAGTGGTGGCAGGGCCGGCTGCCGAGCCTGCCCGGCGCCCCCGGCCTGCCCCGGGTCGCCGACGCCGCCGGCAGTCGGGGACGGCCGTCGGTGGCACGGCGCCACTTCGTCCTCCCGCCGGCGGCCCGGGACGCCCTGCGCGCGGCCGCGCACAGCCGGGGCGTCACCCCGGCGATGGCCGTGGCCACCGCGTTCGCCGAGGTCCTCGCCGGGTGGAGCACCGAGTCGAGGTTCGTCCTCAACGTCCCGATGTTCGACCGGGAGCCGGTCCACCCCGACATCAACCAGGTCGTCGGCGACTTCACCAGCTCGGTGCTGCTGGAGGTCGACGTCACCGAGGACCTGCCGTTCGCGGCCCGGGTGCGCCAGATCCAGGCGCGGCTGCACGCCGACGCCGCGCACGCCGAGTACTCGGGCGTCGAGGTGCTGCGCGACCTGACCCGCCGCACCGGTGAGCAGGTGCTCGCGCCGGTCGTGTTCACCAGCGCCCTCGGGCTCGGCGAGCTGTTCGACGCCGGTGTGCGCCGCCTCTTCGGCGACCCGGTCTGGATCATCTCGCAGGGTCCCCAGGTGCTCCTGGACGCGCAGGTCACCGAGATCGACGGCGGCCTGCTGATCAACTGGGACGTCCGTGAGGACGAGTTCCCGGCCGGCGCCGTCGACGGGATGTTCGGTGCCTTCGAACGTCTCGTCCGGGATCTCGCCACCGCCGGGGAGGCCTGGGACGTCCCTGTCGACGGCCTGCTGCCCGCGGCGACCGGTGAGATCCGCCGGGCGGTGAACGAGACCGCGGGGCGGGTGCCGACCCGGCTGCTGCACGAGGGGTTCTTCGAGCGGGCCGTCTGCGCCCCCGGCGCGCCCGCGCTGGTGTGGGACGACACCGCCGGCGCGCCCGGCCGGGGCGAGCTCAGCTACGGCGAGCTGCGGCGCCGGGCGCTGAGCCTGGCCGGCGCGCTGGTCGGTCACGGCGTGCGACGCGGTGACCTGGTCGGTGTCAGCCTGCCCAAGGGGCCGTCCCAGGTGGTCGCCGTGCTCGGCGTGCTGGCCGCGGGCGCGACGTACGTGCCGGTCGGCGTCGAGCAGCCGCCCGCCCGGGTGGAGCGCATCGCCACCGCCGCCGGCTTCGGCGTCCTGATCACCGAGGCGCCGCGCGACGGGGTCCCCGCCGGCGTTGTCCAGATCGCCCCCGACCAGGCCGCCCGGCCCGACCCGGCTGTGCAGCCGCTGCCGGTTCCGGATCTGCTGGCGCCCGCGGAGCTCGGCGGGCTGGACCGGCCCGCCTACGTGCTGTTCACATCCGGGTCGACCGGCCAGCCCAAGGGGGTCGAGGTCGGGCATCGGGCCGCGGCGAACACCATCGAGGACCTGATCGACCGGCTCGGCCTCGGTGCCGACGACCGCACGCTGGCGGTGTCGGCCCTCGACTTCGACCTGTCGGTGTTCGACCTGTTCGCGCCGCTGTCAGTCGGCGGTGCGGTGGTGCTGCTCGACGAGGAGTCGCGCCGGGAGGCGCACCGGTGGGCCGAGCTCGTCCGGGATCACCGGGTGACCATCCTCAACTGCGTTCCCACCGTGCTCGACCTCGTCCTGTCCGCCGGGGTGGACCTCGGCCCGACGCTGCGGGCCGTCCTGCTCGGCGGCGACCGGGTCGGTGTCGACCTGCCCGGCCGGCTGGACGCCGCGGTGCCCGGCTGCCGCTTCCTCGGTCTCGGCGGCACCACCGAGACGGCCATCCACTCGACGATCTGCGAGGTCGTCGGCACGGAGCCGGTGCCCGACTGGTGGCGTTCGGTGCCGTACGGCACGCCGCTGCGCAACGTGCGGCTGCGGGTGGTCGACCCGCTCGGCCGGGACTGCCCCGACCACGTCACCGGCGAGCTGTGGATCGGTGGCGACGGGGTCGCCCGCGGGTACCTGGGGGACCCGCAGCGGACCGCGGACCGGTTCGTCGAGTACGGCGGCCTGCGCTGGTACCGCACCGGTGACCTGGCCCGCTACCAGCCGGACGGGACGGTCGAGTTCCTGGGCCGGCGCGACCACCAGGTCAAGATCCGGGGCTTCCGGGTCGAGCTCGGTGAGGTCGAGGCCGCGCTGGACACGCTGGAGCAGGTGCGGGCCGGCGTGGCGGTGCTCGTCGAGGGCGCCGCCGGCCACCCCGCCGCGCTCGGAGCCGGCGTGGTCCCCGTCGACACTGCGGGCGGCGACGCGGTGGGCGCCGACGCCGCGGGTACGGATCTGGCGGGTACGGAGCTGGCCACCGCGGTGCGGGAGGGCCTGCGCGGGATGCTGCCGCCGCACATGGTGCCCGACCTGGTGGTCACGCTCGACACCCTCCCGCTCACCGCGAACGGGAAGATCGACCGCAAGGCGGTGACGGCCGCCGTGCGCCACGCCCTGGGCGCGGGCACGGGGGAGCACACCCCGCCGCGCGGCGATCTCGAACAGGTCGTGTTCAACGTCTGGCGCGAGGTGCTCGGCGTGCCGGAGTTCGGCGTCACCGACGAGTTCTTCGCGCTGGGCGGTGACTCCGTCCTGGCCACAGCCGTGGTGCGGCGGCTGCGCGACGAGCTGGACACCGCCGCGGTCACCGTCCGCTCCCTGTTCGCGGCGCCGACCGTCGCGACGCTCGCCGAGCGGATCCGGGCCGCCGACCCCGTCCCGGGCCGGGCGGACCGGGTCGCCGCGATCGCCCTGGAGATCGCGGCGATGACCGACGCGGAGGTGGCCGCCGCGCTCGGCGGCGAGGCGACGGACCTCACCGCACCGGGACTCGACCAACCGGGACTGGACGAACAACCGGGACTCGAACAACCGGGACTCGACGAACCGGGAGGCGCACGGTGACCGTCCCGTCGACGACTGACCGGCCCGACGGCCAGCTCGACGCCCACCCTGAAGGCCAGCCTGACGGCCAGCCCGGCGGCGGCGCGGCGGGCCCGGGGTGGAACCGGTGGCCGGCGGAGTTCGTCGAGCGGTACCAGGAGGCCGGCTACTGGGGCGACCGGACGCTGGACGAGCTGCTGCGGGAGTGGGCCCGCCGGTCCGGGCCGGCCACCGCGCTGGTCTGCGGGGACCGGCGAATCAGCTACGCCGAGCTCGACGAGGCGGTGGACGACCTCGCCGCGGGGCTCGCCTCGATCGGCATCGGCCCCGGTGACCACCTGGTGGTGCATCTGCCGAACCGCGCCGAGTTCGTGACGACGCTGTTCGCGCTGATGCGCCGCGGCGCGATCGGCATCCTCGCGCTGCCGGCCCACCGGCGGGTGGAGATCGAGCACTTCGCGAGCCTGGCCGGCGCCGTCGGGTATGTCATCGCCGACCGGTTCGAAGGTTTCGACTACCGGGAGCTGGCCCGCCAGGTGACCGAGGCGGTGCCGTCGGTGCGGCACGTTCTGGTGGCGGGCGAGCCCGGTCCGTACACGGGCCTCGACGCGCTGGCCTCGGCGGGCCGCTCCACCCGGCTGGCCGCCGCGCCTTCCGCTGCCACCGCCACCGCCACCGCCGACGCCGCCGCTGCCGATGCCACCGCTGGCGGGGCTACGGCAGGAGGGGCTACCGCTGGCGGGGCCACCGTCCCCGGGCGGGATCCGGGCGACATCGCCGTGCTGCTCATCTCCGGCGGGACGACCGGCAAGCCGAAGCTGATCCCGCGCACCCACCGCGACTACGCCTACAACGCCCGGGCCAGCGCCGAGGTGTGCCGGCTCACCGCCGCCGACGTCTACCTGGTCGCGCTGCCGGCGGCGCACAACTTCCCGCTGGCCTGCCCGGGGATCCTCGGCGCGTTCACCGTGGGTGCGTCGGCGGTGATGGCGCTGTCGTCCAGCCCGGACGCCGTCTTCGACCTGATCAGCAGGGAGCGGGTGACGGTCACCGCGGCCGTCCCGCCGCTGGCACGGCTGTGGGTCGAGGCGGCCGGGTGGGAGGGGCCGGACACCACCAGCCTGCGCCTGCTCCAGGTGGGCGGCGCCAAGCTCGACGAGGGCCTCGCCCGGCGGATCACGCCGACGCTCGGGGCCGGCGTCCAGCAGGTCTTCGGGATGGCCGAGGGGCTGCTGAACTACACCCGCCTCGACGACCCCGACGAGACCGTCTTCACCACCCAGGGCCGGCCGCTGGCCGAGGCGGACGAGGTCCGGGTGCTCGACGGGTCCGGGTACGAGGTGCCGGCCGGCCAGGTCGGTGAGCTGTGGACCCGCGGGCCCTACACCATCCGCGGGTACTACCGGGCCGCGGCGCACAACGCGACCGTCTTCGGTGCCGACGGCTTCTTCCGCACCGGCGACCTCGTGCGTCAGCTGCCCACCGGGCATCTGGTGGTCGAGGGCCGGGTCAAGGACGTGATCAACCGCGGCGGGGAGAACGTCTCGGCCGGTGAGCTGGAGGAGCACCTGCAGACCCATCCCGCGGTCGCCCAGGTGGCGGTCGTCGGGCTGCCCGACCCCGATGTCGGGGAGAGCGTCTGCGCGGTCGTCGTCGCGGCCCCGGGTGGCGCGCCCCGGCTCAAGGAGATCAAGAACTATCTGCGGGACCGCGGCCTGGCCCGGTTCATGCTTCCCGACCGGCTCGAGGTCATGGACGGGTTCCCCTACACCGCCGTCGGGAAGATCGACAAGCGGGAGCTGCGGAACCGGCTCGACCAGTGAGCCCTTCCCGTCGCAGACCCGCCCGGTGTGGGCCGCGCCCGACATTCGCACGTCGAGGCCTGCCCGCGACCTACTGACCTGCTCCCGAAGGGAGCGAACTCGTGGCCGGCCCTGACCCGCGCCAGGTGCGTTTCGGCTTGATCGCACCTGTTGTCCTGGCAACGATTTAGGTTAAGCTAACCAAAATTTTATTCGATCAAGCGAATCGTCGCGCTGGCGTGGCGAGGGCGGAAGGCTGAGGACTGTAGTGCGGGGAATAGCGCGCACACTGGCAGCACTGTGTGTTGCCGGTGCGGTCATGACCGGGCTGGTGGCCTGTGGGGATGACGACGACAGCGGTTCGACCCAGGCGGATACCGCGGCGGCCGCCGGTTTCCCGGTAACCATCGAGCACAAGTTCGGTTCTACGACGATTGACAAGGCGCCGACGAGAATCATCGCCTTGAGCTACGAAGAGGACACGTTGGCGACGCTCGGCATCACGCCGATCGCCTACGCGACGAACCCCTACAAGGAAGACGGGAAGTTCCCCTGGCTCGACGGCAAGATCGACCTTGCCAAGAGCACGGGTCTGGACACCAGCGGCGACCTCAACCTCGAGCAGATCGCCTCGCTGAAGCCAGACCTCATCCTCGCCACCAACTTCTACGGGCTCGAGGACTACTACGACCGGCTCTCCGAGATCGCGCCGACGGTCGCCTACAAGACCGAGGCCGGCATCGCGACCTGGCAGGAGGTCAGCACGACGATCGGCAAGGCGGTCGGGCGTGAGGCCGACGTCGCCAAGGCGGTCGCCGCCACCGAGAAGAGCATCACCGACACCGCGGCGAAGCTTCCCGGGCTGAAGGACAAGACATTCAGCTACAGCTTCTACTACGACGCCAACGGCCTCGCGGTGATCGACGACCCGGAGACCGTCTCCATCCAGCTGTACTCCCAGCTCGGCATGAAGCTCTCGCCGAAGGTGACGGCCAGTGTCGTCGACCGCGAACTGAGCCTGGAGAAGGTCGGCGAGCTCGACGCCGACTTCCTGCTGATCGGGTACGCCACGGACGAGCTGCGCACCCAGATGGACGCGAACGACCTGTTCAAGAAGATTCCGGCGGTCGTGGACGGTCGTGCGCTGGAGGTGGACGCATTCACCGCGGGTGCGGTCAACAACCCGACCATCCTGAACATCCCGTGGCAGCTCGAGCAGCTTGAGTCGACCCTCGAGAAGGTCGCCGGCACCTCCGGCTGACGTGCCGGTCCGCACGGCACGGATTGGGACACGGCAGCACAGATAAACAGGCACAGCACCGAATGAACGCGGAAACCGGGCGGTACGCAGACAAGCGCGTGCCGCCCGGTTTCACTGCCGCAGATCTAGGCCCGGTCGGTGAGGTACCCGCCCATGGTCGTGAAGTAGTCCGTCGCCGCCAGCTCGCGGCCGTCGTCCAGGCGCACGGTGCGGATCAGTAGTCCGTGGCTGCGTCCATGCCGTGCCTGCGCGCCCGCGACGATGACCACGCCGTCACCCTCGCGGATGAAGATCCGTCCAGGCGTGCCGCCGTAGCAGCCCTTGGAGACCTCGGCGGAGACGATGCGGACCCGCTCGCCGTTGCGGTAGGTGAACGCGTTGGGATAGGGGTCGCACTGGGCGCGCACAAGCCGGTCGAGCTCCTCGGCGGTCCAGGTCCAGTCGATGAGGCTGTCCCGCTCCGAGCGCTTGTGGAAGAAGCTGGCCTTCGAACGGTCCTGGGGAGCCCAGTCGGTGCGGCCGCTGGCCATCAGGTCCAGGCCCTCGACCGCCATCGGCCCGAACAGCGCGAGGGTGCGGTGGAACAGGTCGGTGGTGGTGTCACGCGGGCCGACCGGCACCCGGTGCTGCAGGACGACGTCACCGGCGTCGAGCTCGTCGCTCATGATGTGCGCTGTCACGCCCACCTCGGGCTCCCCGTTGATCAGCGCCCAGATCAACGGCGCGAACCCGGCGTAGGCGGGCAGCAGCGAGTCGTGGATGTTCAGCGTTCCCAGCCGCGGCAGGTTGAAGACCTGCGGCGGGATCCAGGTCCGCCAGTTGGTGGCGACGATGGCGTCGGGATCGGTCTCCTTGAGCAGCGACAGCAGGTCCTCGTCGTCAGGCCGGTTGCGAATCGCCACGGGAACGCCGTGCTCGGTGGCGAGGTCGGCCACCGAGTCATCCCAGATCTTCTCGTACGCGTGGTCGCTCTTCTCATGCGTCACGACCAGGGCGACGTCGTGATGGGAGTCGAGAAGAGCCTGCAGCGTGCGATGCCCCCAGGTCTGGTATCCGAACATTACGACCCGCATGTCTTGTGTTTCTCCTCTGGTCTGCGAACGGGGATCTTGCTGATACATCAGGGCATCAGGGCATCAGGGCATCAGGGCATGCCGGTAGCCGGACTGGGCCCTGGCGTCCGGTGTGGGGCTGGAAGAGCTGGTGCGGCGGGGCTGAAGACGGCGGGACGGCCAGACGGCAGGGCGCGCCGCACGCCACAACGCCACAACGTCGACACGGCCCTGGAGCGGTCAACGCGGCCCTGGAGACGGCCTGGCCGATCCGGTGGTTCCTGGTGCGCGAGGGAAGCGGCGGAAGGGAGGAAACCCCCGCTTAAGTGAGGCTTACCTATGTTGATGGTTATTGCCACGATATGTCAAGTGATCGTGATGTCCGGCGCCGGTCGCGGCGGTCCGCCGGTTCGGCGGGGCCGGTCACGTTGAGAAGAGCCCGCGGTGGTCGTCCGGGACGGGTCCGGTCGTCTCCGTGCTGGTCTGTGACGGTGCGGTGAATTCGCGCCTGACCTGCGGAAATACCCCGAATGGCCTCATAGCCTGACGTGCGGGACCGGCGGGCGGCGGCAAGCGCCGGCAGGTGCCTGGCCGCCAGGCCGCCGGGCTGTCGGGGGAGACAGGAGCTCGATCGACATGCGGGACCGTGACCGTTGCACCGCGACAGTCATGGGCGGTGGCCGTGGCTACGCCGTCCACCGGTGTGGCAGGCGGGCACTCGCCAGCGACCCGGACGGCCTGTGCCGCAGCCACCGCCTCCAGCAGGAGGGGGTGGCGGACACACCCCACGACGAGGACCGCTGGCGGACGAGTCGGGAACTCGAAGGACGCCTGCTCGAACTGTCCCGGCACCTGGCGACCTTCTACCGACTGCCCGTCGAGCTCGAGTACGACGAGGCCGGGGCGCCACGGGCCTGCACCGGCCGCATCGTCGTGAACCCCGAGGACCTGCTGAGAACGCTGCAGGCACAGGACCTCATGCCGCGCCGCCAGCGCTGAGCGGCGCTGCTGGCGCAAACCGCCGCTGCCGGCCGCCGCCGGGGTGGCCAGCCAGCCGCCGCGAGGGCCGGGCCGGCAGGCCACGCTGATCCCGGCTCTCGCGGACCGATTCTCAGAAGCCAGGCGGGGGGGTGCCCGACGGCGAGCCCGTCGGGCCGCCGGTCTGCGTGGACGGCGCATCCGGGCTGCGGGTCACCGGCGGCGTGCTCGCGGGTGTGGTGGTCGGCGTCGACGGCGGTGACACCTTGACCGGTGGGGTCGTCTCCGGCGGCGGCTCGTTGATCGGCGGCTGGGTCGCCTCCGGGGTGGGAGTCGTCGTCCGCCGGGGGCGGTAGGTCGACCGCGTCTGCGTCGGCGTCGGCTCGACGGTCGCCTCATCGGTGGCCGGAGCGAAGATTCCCTGCGCGGGTGTGGCCGACGGCGACGGCGTGACGTTGTCGACGTCGGTTCCCTGCGCCGGGTCCTTGCCGCCGGTGAGCAGCACGGTCAGCAGAATCGCGAGACCCGCCAGGGCGGCCGCCGCCCCGCCGGCGATGATCACGACGAGTGGGGGACGGCGTCCCGAGCCGGCGCCGCGGCCCGTCTCGCCGCGATGATCGCCTCGACCGGTGGACGACGCGCGGTGGGAGACCGGCACGCGACCGGTGCGATCGCCGCGCTCACGGTCGCGTGCGGCATCCCGATCCAGGCTCAGCAGTCCGGCGGCCAGGTTCGCGTCATCCTGGTCGAACAGGTCCGGCGCCGGAGCCAGCGGCCCGATCTGGGTGAGATCGTCATGCGGGCCGGTGGACGCGATCGGGTTCGGGCCGCTGACCGGGGAGAGACCGACCGCCGTCAGCTCGTCGTCGCCCCCGGGCAGCCCTGGAAGCGACGGCACGGGGGTGATCTCGTGGCCGGCCGGCAGCCGATCGGTCACGCCGATGTCCGCCGCCGGAGCCGCCTGCTGCTCCCCCTGGGGCGGGAAGGACGGAGCGGACGGAGCGGACAGGTTCTCCAGGCCGTCATCGGAGGCGACGAGGTCGTCGGACGGCTCGGCCGGGCGGCTGCGCGGATTCGTCACGACCGCCGGGACGGGCGTGGCGTTACGCGCGATCGGGGTCAGCCGGCGGCGGATCTCCTCGACGTCCGGGCGGAGCTCCGCGGGGCGGTCGAGCAGATCGGTGAGCAGCCCGCGCAGCGGTCCGGCCAGACGGAACGGCCGGCGGCGGCCCTCGACCACCGCACTCAGCACGGCGTAGGTCTCCGGCCCCTCGAAGGGCGGGCAGCCCTCGACCGCGGAGTAGAGGGTCGCGCCCAGGCCCCACAGGTCGCTCGCCGGCGTACCGGACGAACCACGGACCCGCTCGGGGGCGATGTAGGCCGGGGAACCGACGAGCGCGCCGGTGCCGGTCAGCGTGACGTCGCCCTCGGTCGCCGCGATGCCGAAGTCGGTGAGCCGGACCCGGTTGTCCCGCCCGAGCAGCACGTTGCCCGGCTTCACGTCACGGTGCAGCACACCGGCCGAATGCGCCGCCGCCAGCGCGTCGGCCAGCGCGAGACCGATCGCCGCGACCTGGTCGAAGGGCAGCGGACCGTGGTTCTTGATGGTGTCACCGAGGCTGTCCGCGTCGATGAGCTCCATGATGATCCAGTGCCGCTCATGCTCCTCGACGACGTCGAAGACGGAGACGATCGCCGGGCTGTGCAGCCTGGCCAGCGCCCGTGCCTCGCGTAGCACGCGGGCTCGGATCGCATCCCGCTCCGCCTGCGCGCCAGCCATCGGCACGAGAATTTCCTTGATGGCGACAGGACGCTGCAGCAGCTCATCTTCGCCGCGCCACACGACGCCGGCACCGCCGCGCCCGATGGGGGCGTCAAGGCGGTAGCGCTGCGCTACGTAGCGCGGTGTGCCGTGCCGAGAGGTATCCGGGGGCACGCTCGCCGATCTGGCCATCGATTCAAGTCTGACAGACGAATTGATCGGAGCACACGCTACCCCGCTCGTCAGGCGGACGGAATCCGGACACCGGGCAACTCACGACGCCGGCCTGAACGTCGAGAAGAGCTGCTGCATGAGCGGCTGGTTCGTCGCCCACAGCTCCTCGGGCGTGTGCCAGTACAGAGCGTAGCCATGCCCGTTTCGCACTGCGCCACGGTTGAGCACATGCACCGTCCCCCCACCACTGGAGGTGTAGGTGAACTCCCAGTCGGCCTGCCGTGCGCCGTCTGCCCCGTCGCCCGGTTCGATCCGTACCCGCTGGTAGTCCCTCACCTGGTCTCGAAAGCTTGTCTCGTTCCGGCGCCAGTCCTCGATGGCCGAGGTGTTCGCCGTCGCGATACTTCCGATGCGCATGAAAGTACCAGTCTCAGTATCCACGAAGTCCATGTTCCCCGTGCCTCCGCGGCCCGGCCGGCTTTCCCACGTCGCCGGGTAGGCGATCGACCACCCGCTCGGGTCGGTGTAGCCGACCCAGCCGGCCGCCGGAACGACCGGGGTGGAATCGGTCGCGACGACGCCTCCCGCCGCGACGGCTGCGGCCCGCGGATCGACGGTCGAGGTCGGAGCGGATGCGGACCCCGAATCCTCGTCCGTGCCGCCGCCGCGGGCGACGAGGATGGCGATCACCGCGCAGACAACGACCAGCGTGGTCGCGACCAGCATCACAGTGCGCCGCCGGGGGCCCGTCCGTGTCACCGCGCCCGTACCCGCGGAGGAGCTTGCGGCCGTCTCCCCGGCCACGGCTCCGGCCACAGCCCCGGACCCGGCTGAAGCCGCGGCTGTGTCGGCGGCCGTGCTCGTGTCCGGGGGCGCTGCCGTGGCCTCCGCTGCCGTGGCCCTGGCTTCGACGGCCCTGGGTTCGAGGGCCCTCGGCTTCACGGCGACTGTCGCGTCCACGCTCGCGGTCGGAACCGCACCGGAGGCCGGGGCCGTCGTGGCTGGCGTCCCGCGGGGGCCCTCGGGCGCCGAGGAAATGACCGGTGCCGGTGCCGGTGCGGCGGAGGGCGCGGGGATCACAGCCGTGGAGTCGGGCGGGGTGGCCGTCACCGTGGCGGCGGGCGGGGTGGCCGCGGCCGTGGCGGTGTCAGCCGCCGGAGCCTGCTGGGAGGCCTGTTGCACCCGTGCCGGGATCCCGCCGAGTGCCCGCATGCGGTCGAGTCCGCGCAGCCGGTCGGTCTGGCGTGTCCTGTCCGCGTCGCGGTTGCGGTCGGGTGCGGCGGCGCGCAGCCGGTCCATCGCACGGACCCGTTCCAGGCGGCTCGCGAACCGGGACGACGACGACGGCGGACCGTCCCCCCGAGGCCGCAGCACGGTCGTCTCCGACCCCGCGACCGCGGGGCCTCCAGTCGCGCCAGGAGCACCAGTCGCGCCAGGAGCGGCGACCGCTGGCGGGGGCACGGCGGCGCCGGCTGTCGGCCGGCTGGTCAGCACGGTCTCATCCGCTGCCCCGAGGACCATCGTCGGCGCCGGCTCCGGCCGTGGTGAGAGGGCGGCCGCGACCCCCGGCGGCGGCGGGGTGGCGGTCGACACCGGCGGGCGGGCCGGGCGGCTGCGGGTGCGATGCGGGCGGCCGCGCTCCTCCTGCTCCAGGATCTCGCGCATCCGCGCGCGCACCATGGCCAGGCTCGGGCGATGCGCCTGGCTCGGGGCCATCAGCTCGTCGATGACCGGCGAGAGCCGCCCGGCGGCCTGGAAGGGCCGGCGGCGGCCCTGCACCACCGCCGCGAGCACGGCGATCGGATCGCCACCGGGAAACGGGGAGGCACCCTCGACACTGGTGAACAGAGTGGCGCCCAGCCCCCAACGGTCACTCGCGGCCGTCCCGGCGTCGCCGCGGGCGCGCTCGGGTGACAGGTAGGCGGGTGAGCCCAGGACCATCCCGGTGCTGGTCAGCCGGGGGTCGCCGTGGCTGACGGCGATGCCGAAGTCGGTGAGCCGTGCCCGCTGATCGCCGGTCACGAGCACGTTGCTCGGCTTGACGTCGCGGTGGACTATGCCCAGCCGATGCGCCGCCTCCAGGGCGTAGGCGAGACTGATCCCGATCCGGCAGACCTCGGCGACGCTCAGCGCCCCGCGCTCATCGATGATCTTCGACAGGGCCTGCCCGTCGACGAGCTCCATCACGATCCACGGCAGGTCGCCCTCGGAGATGACGTCGAGCACCGCCACCGCGCCCGGGTGATGCAGCCGGCCCGCGGCGCGGGCCTCGCGCAGCACCCGTTCCCGGGCGAGCTCCCGCTCCTGTTCGCTGCCGTCGGTGGGTAGCAGCACCTCCTTGACGGCCACCTGCCGGCGCAGCAGCTCGTCCGTCGCGCGGTGCACGACACCGAAGCCGCCACGGCCGATCACACCGTCGAGCCGGTACCGGCGCCCGATGAGCACGCGTGGAGCGGCTGGATCGGGAGCGTCACGGCGCTCGCCTGGCATCGGCAGTCCTCTCCGCTCGGCGCTCCATCATCCCCATGGGATCACACCCGGTACACCTCCCGTCAGTGGGGCATGCTGGTCGGGGCCCGGTGCGGCCCGGTGCGGCCCGGTGCGGGGCCGGCTCGGCGGGTCCCGACGAGCCCGCCCTGACCCGGCCCGGGCCGACGGCGACCCGGCTCGGCCACGGTGCCGACCGGGTCAGGAGACCGACCAACCCGGGAGGGAACGTGGACGACAACGCCTGGCTACGGCTGCGCGACGAGGCCGTGAAGGCCGCGCAGTACGCCTATGCGCCCTACTCGGGCCTTCAGGTGGGTGCCGCCGCGGTGGTCGATGACGGCCGTGTCGTGGTCGGCTGCAACGTCGAGAACGCATCGTATGGCCTGACCCTGTGTGCCGAATGTGGACTTGTGTCGGCGCTGCGGGCGAGTGGTGGCGGGCGTCTCGTCGCCTTCGTGTGCGTGAACGCGGCCGGCGCGCTGCTCGCGCCCTGCGGGCGTTGCCGGCAGCTGCTCCACGAGCACGGCGGCCCGCAGCTGTTGGTCACCACGGCCAGTGGGGTGCGGACACTGGCCGAGCTGCTCCCCGACGCCTTCGGCCCCGCCGCCCTCCCGCCCACAGCCACGGTGTCCGCCGCCGGGCCGGGGACGGAGCCGGTGGCATGAGCGCCTTCGATGTGGTCGATCTCATCCGCGCCAAGCGGGACGGCGCCGCGTTGCCCGGGGACGCGATCGCCTGGCTGCTCGACAGCTACACCGGCGGCCGGGTCGCCGACGAGCAGATGGCCGCCTACCTGATGGCCGTGTGCTGGCACGGCATGACCGAGGACGAGCTGGATCACTGGACCGCCGCGATGATCGCCAGCGGCGAGCGCCTCGACCTGGCCGGGCTGCCCCGGCCGACCGTGGACAAGCACTCGACCGGAGGCGTCGGCGACAAGGTCTCCCTGGTGCTCGTCCCGCTGGTGGTGGCGTGCGGGGCGGCTGTCCCGCAGGCGGCGGGACGCGGGCTCGGGTACACCGGCGGCACTCTCGACAAGATGGAGGCGATCCCGGGCTGGCGCGCGGATCTCGACGCCGAGCGGATGCGGCGGATCCTCGCCGAGGTCGGCGGTGTGATCTGTGCCGCCGGGGCTGGCCTGGCCCCGGCCGACCGCCGGCTCTACGCGCTGCGTGACGTCACCGGCACCGTCGAGTCGATCCCGCTGATCGCCTCCTCGATCATGAGCAAGAAGATCGCCGAGGGCACCTCGGCCCTGGTGCTGGACGTCAAGGTCGGGAGCGGCGCGTTCATGACCTCGGTCGACGACGCGCACGAGCTGGCCCGCACCATGGTCCGGCTCGGCACCCGCGCCGGGGTCCGGACGGAGGCCCTGATCACGGCGATGGACACGCCGCTGGGCCGCACCGCCGGCAACGGCCCCGAGGTGGCCGAGGCCGTCGAGACGCTGCGCGGCGGGGGGCCCGCCGACCTCGTCGAGATCACGGTCGCGTTGGCGAGGATCATGCTCGACCTGGCCGGCCTCGGTCCGGGTTCGTCGGGTTCGTCGGGCTCGCCGGCACCGGATCCGGCGGCGGTGCTGGCCTCCGGGGCCGCCCACGAGGTGTGGCGCGCGATGGTGAGAGCGCAGGGCGGTGATCCGGACGCGGCGCTGCCCACGCCCGCGTTCACCCAGGTCGTGCCCGCTCCGGCCAGTGGCTTCCTCAGCCGCCTCGAAGCCCGTGCCGTGGGTGTCGCCGCCTGGCGGCTGGGCGCCGGGCGGGCGCGCAAGGAGGACGCGGTCGTGCCCGCGGCGGGTCTTCGCTGGTTCGCCGGAGTGGGGGAGGAGGTCAGGGCCGGAGAACCGCTGATCGAGCTCTACAGCGACGACGAGTCGACGTTCCCGCGCGCCGTCGAGGCGCTGGCCGGCGCAGTCTCCGTCACCAGGACCCGACCTGCCTCCGCACCTCTCGTGCTGGCTCATATCCGCTGATCCGGCGACCGGCTGATCCGGCGACCGGCTGACCCGGCGACGGGCTGACCGGTTGACCGGTTGGCGGACCGACCGGTTGGCAGGCGGCCTCGCGAGCCCGCTGGCCGGCGGCCTGCGGTGTCGCCGCCGCGCCGGCCGGGACTCGCCGAGGCCGCCACGACGGCCGGCCGCGCGGTGCGGACTAACGTGGCGACAAGGGACTCGCGGGCCTGGCGGCGAACCGGCAGACCGGGTCCGAAGGCCAGGTCCGGCGGATGAGGCCGGCGGGTGGGGGCGAGGTGGTGGGTGTGATCACCGAATCCGAGATCCGGCGGGCGCCGAAGGTCCTGCTCCACGATCATCTGGATGGCGGGCTGCGGCCCGAGAGCATCGTCGAGCTGGCGGACGCCACGGGCTACGGCGGCCTGCCGACCACGGACGTCGACAAGCTCCGGACCTGGTTCCGCGGCGGCGCCCACACCGGGTCCCTGGTGCGCTACCTGGAGACGTTCAGCCACACGGTGGGCGTCATGCAGACGGCGGACGCGCTGGCCCGGGTCGCGCGTGAGTGCGCCGAGGACCTGGCCGCCGACGGTGTCGTCTACGCCGAGGTCCGGTTCGCCCCCGAGCTGCACGTCGGGCAGGGCCTCTCGCTCGACGACGTCGTCGAAGCCGTGCTGGACGGTTTCCGCGCCGGGTCCGCCGGAACCGGTCTGCACATCCGGGCACTGCTGACCGCGATGCGTCACCAGGCCCGTTCGCTGGAGATCGCGGAGCTGGCCGTGCGCTGGCGGGAGGCCGGCGTGGTCGGCTTCGACATCGCCGGAGCGGAGGCGGGCAACCCGCCGACCCGGCACCTCGACGCCTTCCAGTACATGCAGCGCGCGAACGGCCACTTCACGATCCACGCCGGGGAGGCCTTCGGGCTCCCGTCCATCTGGGAGGCGCTGCAGTGGTGCAACGCCGACCGGCTCGGGCACGGCGTGCGCATCGTCGACGACATCACGGTCGACCCCGACGGCAACGCGACGCTGGGCGATCTGGCCAGCTTCGTGCGGGACGTCCGTGTTCCGCTCGAGATGTGCCCATCGTCGAACGTGCACACGGGGGCGGCGCCGAGCCTGGACCGCCACCCGATCGGCCTGCTGCGCGACCTGCGGTTCCGGGTGACGGTGAACACCGACAACCGGCTGATGAGCGGTGTCACCCTGTCCAGCGAGTTCGCCGCCCTGGTCGAGACGTTCGGGTATGGCTGGCCGGACATCAGCTGGCTGACCATCAACGCGATGAAGTCGGCGTTCCTGCCGTTCGACCAGCGCCTCATGTTGATCAACGACGTCATCAAGCCCGGTTTCGACGCGCTGACCCCGCCGGGCGCACCCGGAGCCTGACCGGGCGGGCAGCGGCGCCCGGCCGGTGTGACCTGGGTGCCTGACCGGCGTGACCTGGATGTCCGGCCGGGCGTGAGATGGTGGCGGCTATGGCTGATGACCCGGTCCGTGGTGCCGTCGCGGGCCCGGACGGCGCGCTGCGCTGCCCGTGGGCGCTGTCGACGCCGCTGTACATCGACTACCACGACACGGAATGGGGCCGGCCGGTCCGGGACACCGTCGGCCTGTTCGAGCGGATCACGCTGGAGGCGTTCCAGTCCGGGCTGTCCTGGCTGACGATCCTGCGCAAGCGGCCGGCGTTCCGGGCGGCCTTCGCCGGGTTCGACCCAGCGACCGTCGCGGCGTTCGACGACCAGCGGGTCACGGAGCTGCTCGTGGACGCCGGCATCGTCCGGAACCGTCGCAAGATCGAGGCGACGATCATGAACGCCCGCGCCGTGCTCGCCCTGGACGAACCGCTGGAGGACATCGTGTGGTCCTTCGCGCCGCCGTCGCCGGGCGCGGCTCCGCTGACGCTCGCCGACGTCCCCGCGGTGACCGCCGAGTCGAAGGCCCTGGCCAAGGCATTGCGCGGGCGGGGCTTCGTCTTCCTCGGCCCGACCACCGCGTACGCGCTGATGCAGGCCTGCGGGCTGGTGGACGACCACCTCGACGGCTGCGTGGCGCGCGGTGTGACGGGCTGAGGCCGGCACCGCTTGAAGATCACGGGATTTTGGCTGTCCTGACGACCAGGATCGTCAACTCCTGCTCGGCGGCAGTCGTCGGGCGGGGGCAGTCGTCGGGCGGGCGTCAGGTCATCCAGCTCCGCGGGCCGAAGGTCTGCACGGAGCGGGCCGCGACCCGGGAGGCCTCGCCGAGCGAGGAGACCAGCTCGTCGGTCGCGATCGCGCCGTGGGCCACCATCCAGGCGAAGGCGCCGTGGAAGATGTCGCCCGCGCCCAGAGTGTCGCGGGCGGTGACGACGGGTGGCAGCACGTAGCCGCGCCGGTCCTTCGTCGCCCAGCGAATCGGGCCCGGCCCGTCCGTGACGGCGACGAAGAAGGGGCCGTAGTGCAACAGCAGGTCCAGGATGTCCGCGCCGGGGTCGAAGCCGGGCGGTCGGAACGCGGTGGAGCAGATCACCACGTCGACCAGCGGCAGGATCCGCTCGGTGCCCGGCTTCCAGCTTCCGCCGTCAAGCAGGACCGGCGGCCCGCCGCGCCGTAGCGACCGGAGCAGGCCGATCGCGGCGTCCACCTGGTGGCCGTCGACGAGCACGACGTCGGCGTCGGCGACGGCGGCCGCGGCGGCGGTGTTCGCCGTGCACCGCGGCACCATCCCGTGCGTCGAGGCCACCGCGCGCTCGCCGGTCACGGAGGTGACCATGACCGCCGACATCGGCAGGGCGAACGAGCTTCCCGGGCTGGC
Organism: Parafrankia irregularis; assembly: GCF_001536285.1. Lineage (NCBI taxonomy): Bacteria > Bacillati > Actinomycetota > Actinomycetes > Frankiales > Frankiaceae > Parafrankia > Parafrankia irregularis. The sequence goes on from NZ_FAOZ01000002.1 coordinate 497,985, forward strand.
CGGGCCGTTGCCGACGGTCCCGGCCACGCCGCCGTCGCCGGTCACGGCGGTGTTCGCAGCGGCGGCGCGACCGCGCCCGAAGGAGCCGGCCTGGCCTGGGACGACCAGGCCGCCGTTCTCGACAGCACCGGGATGACCGGTTCCGGTGACCTTGGCGCGCATGACGGCTCCGGTGGTGGCGGGCGGGCCGTACTTGGCCCGGATGCCGCTCGCACGGGTTCCAGGCGGCAGATGCGGGGCTCCGACCTGGCCCAGGTGCTGGCCCGCTCCGCCCGCCCCGCCGGCCGGGTCGCCGGCGGTCTGCTCGGGCACCAGCTCGAGGTGGCGGATCCGGTGGCGGGCGAGATCCGCGTGCACCAGCGCGGCCGCGGGGGAGGTGCCGATCGCGCTCACCAGGCAGGGGCGCCCGCCGAGGTACGCGAACGTCACCGCCGCGTTCGTCGCGGGACCGCCGGCATTCATGGCGAAATCCCGGGCCACGCACTTCTCGTCGGCGCCTGGCAGCTGGTCGACGAGGTAGACCGAATCAAGCGTCGTCAGGCCGACGAAGACGCCTTTCATGCGCCCATTATCCGGCCTGCGCCGGAGTGGCAGGCCTGTTCAGGCGGGGGTGTCGAACCCGGCGAACAGGTCGCGAGGCCGCAGGACCCGGGCCGCTTCGGTGATGGAACCGGACAAGGAGGGATAGATCGAGAAGGTGTGTGCGATCTGGTCCACGGTGAGACCGTTCTCCACCGCGATGGAAATTGAGAGGATTAGTTCACTTGCACGCGGAGCGACGATGACGCCACCGAGCACGCTGCCACTTCCGGGCCGACAGAACAACTTCACGAAACCATCCGATATCCCCATCATCTTCGCTCGGGGATTGCGGGCCAGTGGCACCGTGGTGACCTCGGCGGCGATCGCGCCGGAGTCCTTCATCCGCTGCGTCACGCCCACCGTGGCGATCTCGGGCTCGGTGAAGATGTTCGAGGAGACGGTGCCCAGCCGCAGCGGGGTGACCGCCTCGCCCAGCGCGTGCCACATCGCGATGCGCCCCTGCATGGCCGCCACCGAGGCCAGCGGGAGCACCCCGGTGCAGTCACCGGCCGCGTACACGCCGGGAACCGACGTCCGTGACATGCGGTCGACCACGATGTGGCCACCCGAGCCGAGGCGCACGCCGACCTCGGTGAGCCCGAGGCTCTTCGTCCGTGGGACCGAGCCCACCGCCATCAGGGCGTGGCTGCCGGTCACGGCCCTGCCGTCGGTCAGCTCCACGAGCACACCGTCACCGATCCGCCGCACGGACGCGGCGCGGGAGCGGTTGAGCACCTGGATGCCACGACGGACGAAGACGTCCTCGATCACGCGGGCGGCGTCGGAGTCCTCACCGGGCAGCACCCGCTCGCGGGAGGACACCAGGGTCACCTCCGCGCCCAGCGCACGGTAGGCGCTCGCGAACTCGGCGCCGGTCACCCCGGAGCCCACGACCACCAGGTGCTCCGGGATCTCCTTCAGGTCGTACAGGTGACGCCAGGTGAGGATGCGTTCGCCGTCCGGCTCGCAGCCGGGGACCTCGCGGGGTGAGGCACCGGTCGCGACCAGCACGACGTCGCCGACGAAGGTCTCACCGTCCGCGGTCTCGACGGCGTGCGGGCCGACCAGCCGCCCGGTGCTGTGCACCACGTGGACGTGCTCGCGCTCGAGGTGGTGGCGGATGTCGGCGGACTGCGCCAGGGCCAGCGCCCGCACCCGCTCGTTGACCTGCTCGGGATCCACCGACACCACGTCGGGCGGGGTGAGGTGCGGCGGCTCGGTCAGCTCCCAGCTGCCGACCTCGGCACCGGGGTCGGCATGCGGACGGACCCCGAGCGCCGGTGCCATCGCGAAGTTCGTCATCGTCTCCGAGGTCGCGATGAGAGCCTTGGACGGAACGCAGTCGGTCAGGACGCAGGCGCCGCCGATGCCGTCGGAGTCGATCACGGTCACCGTGGCGCCTAGCGACGCGGCGACCAGGGCTGCCTCGTAGCCCCCCGGCCCGCCGCCGAGGATGACGATTCGCGTCACGTGAGGTCCTCCCTGAGCTCGCGGTACCCCTCTAGTTTGCCCCTCTTCCGACGTCCCTCTCGTTCCGGTTCGGTCGGCTCCGTAGTATCTCCACCGACGTCGGACGACCTGATGTGACGTCGGTTCATCCCGTGACCCACCCCCGTGACGCCGGCGGCCACTCCCGGCGTGGCAGCACCCCGCGTCAACACACCTGGCGGGGAGATCGGAAGACCCCGACGATGACGAAGTACGCCGCCTACGCGAGCAACCTCGATCCGACGCACATGAAGGAACGTGCGCCGCACTCCCCGGTGATCGGTACCGGGTGGATCAGGGGTTGGCGCCTGACCTTCGGCGGTGAGAACGTCGGTTGGGATGGCGCGCTCTCGACCATCGTCGAGGCGCCGGGCTCCCACGTGTACGTGCTCCTCTACGACCTCGATCGTTACGATCTGGAGCGTCTCGATGTCTGGGAGGGGGCGGACACCGGCCTCTACACCCGGATCCGGGTACGGGTGTCCACTCTGGACGGTGAGAGCCTGGCCTGGACGTACGTCCTGAACGCCTACGAGGGCGGGCTGCCGTCACGCAACCACGTCGACAAGATCGCCGATGCCGCGGAGAAGGCGGGCGCGCCGTCCGAATACGTCTCCGAGCTGCGGAGCCGCCCGATCGCATGACCCACGGCGGCCACCGGCACCAGCCGCCCGCCGGCGCGGCACCGGTGCCAGCCGCGGACTGGCACCGGCCGTCCACCGGCGCTGGAGCCAGCCGCTGACCGGTGGCCGGCACCAGCGGGCTACCGGCGCCGGCCCGGGCCCGTCGTGGCGGGCCCGGGAGCCGCTCAGGTGAGGGGTTCCTCCATGCTCGCCGGGTCGGTGTAGCGGTCGAGCAGCTCGCACGCCGCGGTGGAGAGAAATCGCACACCGACGCCGATGGCCTGTTCGTCCACGTCGAAGCTGCCCTGGTGCAGGTCGTAGGTGGGGCCACCGGGGGTGCGGGTGCCGAGCCGGGCGAGGGCACCGGGCACATGGGTGAGATACCAGCCGAAGTCCTCACCGCCCAGCGACTGGGCGACCGACGTCGCCGCCTCGTGCCCGAACACCGCGTCGACGACCGCGCCGAACGCGTCGACGACGGCGGCGTTGTTGACCACCGGGGGAACGCCACGGACGTAGTCGATGGCGATCTGCGCCCCGTACGGCGCGACGATCTGCTCGGCGAGCCGCTCGAGCAGCTCCGGGGTCTCCTCCCAGGTCTCGCGGGACAGCGTGCGGATCGTCCCCCGCAGCTTGCCGGTGCGCGGGATGGCGTTGGTGACCGTGCCGGCCTGCACCAGGCCCCAGACCAGCGACAGCGCTGAGCGGGGATCGACCCGCCGGGAGAGCGCGGCGGGCAGGTCGACGGCGAGCCGGGCCAGCGTGTAGACCAGATCCACCGTGTTCTGCGGGCGTGACGTGTGGCCGCCCGGCCCGGCCAGCGTGATCTCCACCGCGTCCGCGGCCGAGGTGATCGGGCCGGAGCGCAGCCCGATCATCCCCGCGTCGAGCGCCGGGTCGCAGTGCATCGTGATCGCGGCGGTCACCGGCTTGAGGGCGCCGGCGTCGATCACGTCCAGCGCGCCCCCGGGCATGGTCTCCTCCGCCGGCTGGAACAGCAGGCGGACGGTGCCGGGCAGCGGGTGCGCCCGGGCGTAGGCGGCGAGGGCGAGGCCGGCGCCGAGGGTGACCGTCGTGTGGACGTCGTGGCCGCACGCGTGCGCGATGCCGGGCACCGTCGACCGGTACGGGACGTCCTTGACGTCGGGCAGGGGCAGCGCGTCCAGGTCGGCCCGCAGCATCACGACCGGGGCGTCGGCGTCCACCCCCGGGCCGATGTCGCACCACAGGCCTGGCACGTCGGGGAAGCGCTGCGGGCTCAGCCCGGCGGCGAGCAGGCGTTCCTCGACAACGCGGGTCGTGCGGTGCTCCTGCCGGCCGAGCTCGGGGTGTGCGTGCAGATCACGGCGCAGCTGGATCAGGTCGTTCTCGTGCTCCGCCAGCCAGACCGCCGCGGCGGGCGCCATCGCCGCGGCGGTCCTGTGTGTCATGTCCGATGTCATCTACCGGGCCCAGGCCCTCCGCCGAATTCGTCGGCCAGCTACCCGGGGGTCACTGGCCGCCCCATGTTCATCTCGGCGAGCAGCGTATCGACCACGGCGGTAAGGTCTCCGCCGGCCCGCCGGGCCGCGGTCTCCTGCCGGGCGTGGCTGGCACCATCCGCCAGGATTCGGTGGACGCTGCCGAGCTCCTCGGCGCAGCCGAGCCGGCGGGCGACCGGGAGAAGGTCGTCGACGAGGTCCTCGATCTCGGTGCGCACCGGGCGGACCCCGCCGTGGTCATCCACGACGATCTCAGCGTCGAGCCCGTAGCGGGCGGCCCGCCACTTGTTCTCCTGAACCACCCAGCGGTGCGGCGCCGGCAGTGTGTAACCACGGTCGAGCTGGGTGTTCATCCGGTCGACGAGGCACTGGGCCAGGGCCGCGACCGCCCCGATCTCCATCAGGGTCGGCAGGCCGTCGCAGATGCGCAGCTCCACCGTGCCGAAGTTCGGGTGTGGGCGGATATCCCACCACACCTCACGGATCGTCTCGATCGTCCCGGACGTGACCAGGGTTTCCATGAACTGCTCGAAGGCGGCCCAGTCGTGCAGCGGATACGGCAGCCCGGCGGTCGGCAGGCTCTCGAAGATCTGGGAGCGTGATGACGCGAGCCCGGTGTGCGTGCCCTTCCAGTACGGCGACGACGCCGACAGGGCGAGAAAATGCGGAATGTACGACATCAGGGCGTTCACGATCGGCATCGCCTTCGCCGGCGAGCGGACACCCACGTGTACGTGCACCCCGAAGATGAGGAGCCGGCGGGCCAGCCACTGCATCTGCGCCACCAGCCGGCTGTAGCGGTCGTCGGTGGTTATGCGCTGCGTCGTGTAGTCGCTGAAGGGATGAGTTCCGGAGCACATCAGGCCGAGGCCGCGCCGTTCCGCCAGGTCACGCAGCGGGTCGACGGTTCCACTCAGGTCCGCGAGCGCCTCCGGGACGGATCCGCACACCCCGGTGATCACTTCGATCGTGGACTCGAAGAGTTCGTGCTTGGCCTTCGCCGCCGCTTCCTCGCCGACCTTCCCGCGCAGGTCCTCGAGGATCTCGGTCGCGCCGCAACGCAGATGGCGGCTCTGCAGGTCGACGAGTTCCAGCTCCCACTCGATTCCCAGGCTAGAACTCGGCGACGAAACGAAGGGAATGTGCACCGCGGCTCCTCCGGGTGAGCGGGCACGCCGGTGGGCGAACCCGGAACTCGGGCAGCGAGCTCTCCGGGCTGGTTACCCAGACCGCGCGGCCGTATCCCCGCCGACGACGGCGGAAGGGACCACTTTGTTGGCCCCCGCCGGACCGTGCGCACGCCAGTTCCCGGATCAGCTCCAACTCGGAGTCATATTAAGGTCACATTTCGTGCTTTGCATAGAAGGAATTTCGGACCCATCGCCTTTTTTGCGTCACGACATGATGAGACGTCCGAGGTCGTGGCCGTGGTGCGGGCGAGCGACCGTGACAAGAAAGGGGGTGCGAAGGGGGTGCGGAGGGGAAGGGTGAGGGGTGCGCGGCTGCCGCGCACCCGCGGGTGCGCGGCAGCGTCAGGAGGCCGCGGCAGCGTCAGGAGGCCGCGGCGGGGCGCGGCGAGGGCGCGGCCTGCGGCACGGTCGCGGGCACGACCACCCGGATGCCGAGCTCCCGTAGCTGCCGCTCGTCGACGGTGGTCGGCGCGCCCGTCATCGGGTCCAGCCCGGACTGGGTCTTCGGGAAGGCGATGACCTCGCGGATGTTGTCCTCGCCCGCGAGGATCGCGACGAGGCGGTCGATACCGAACGCGAAACCACCGTGCGGCGGCGCGCCGTACCCGAACGGGGTCAGGAAGAAGCCGAACCGCTGCCGCGCCTCGTCGGGTGAGATGCCGAGCAGGCCGAAGATCCGCTGCTGCAACTCGCTCTCGTGGATCCGGATCGACCCCGAACCCAGCTCCCACCCGTTCAGGACCAGGTCGTAGGCAAGGCTGCGGACGGCCAGCGGATCCGACTCCATCTTCTCGACGTCGCTGGGATGCGGCCGGGTGAACGGGTGATGCCCGGGCTTCGGCCGCCCGGTGGTGGCGTCCACGCCGACGAACAGCGGGAAGTCCACGACCCAGACGAAGCGCAGCTCACCCTCGCCCGCGGGCGGGCGCCCCAGGTCGTTGCGCAGCTGGCCCAGCACCTCGCAGGCCGTCTCCCACTCGTCCGCGACGAGCAGGAGCAGGTCGCCTTCCTGGGCCTGCGTCGCGGTGACGATCGCGGCGAGCTCCTCGGCGGAGAGGAACTTGGCGACCGGGGACTCCAGCGCGCCGGCGGCGGCGACCCGCATCCACACCAGGCCCTTGGCACCCAGCTTCTTGGCACGGTCGGTCAGCGTGTCGAGCGCCTTGCGGTTGTGGGTGGCCGACCCACCGGGCACCCGGATGCCCTTGATCGCGGGAGCACCCGCGAAGGCCTTGAAACCACTGTTCCCGAAGATCGCGGTGAGCTCGACGAGCTCCATCCCGAAACGCAGGTCCGGCTTGTCGACACCGAACCGGTTCATGGCGTCGTGCCAGGTCAGCCGCTCGATCGGGGGCATCGCCCGCCCGGAGCCCGCGACGGCGGCCCCGGCCGCGGCCAGCACGGCCGAGGAGACCACACCCAGGACATCGTCCACGTCGACGAAGCTCATCTCCAGGTCGAGCTGGGTGAACTCGTACTGGCGGTCGGCGCGCAGGTCCTCGTCCCGCAGGCAGCGGGCGAGCTGGAAGTACCGGTCCATCCCGCCGACCATCAGCAGCTGCTTGAACAGCTGGGGCGACTGCGGCAGGGCGTAGAAGCTGCCCGGGAACTGCCGGGACGGAACCACGAACTCGCGGGCGCCCTCCGGCGTCGACGGCATCAGCAGCGGCGTCTCCACCTCGACGAAACCGCTGTCGGCGAACGCGGAGCGCAGGGCGCCGAGCACGGCCGAGCGGGTGCGCAGGTTGCGCTGCATCCGCTCGCGGCGCAGGTCGAGGTAGCGGTAGGCGAGCCGGGTGCCCTCCTCGACGGAGTCGGCCCGCTCGTCGAGCGGGAACGGCGGCGGCGTCGCGGTGGAGAGCACCTCGACCGAACAGTCCGTCAGCTCGACGTCACCCGTCGCCAGGCCCGGGTTGGCGGTGCCCTCGGGCCGGACGGAGACGGTGCCGGTGATCCGCAGGACGTACTCGGAGCGGGCGTCGACCGAGCCGTCGACGACGCACTGCAGCAGCCCGGAATGGTCCCGCAGGTCGACGAACATCAGCGACTGGCCGTGCTGGCGCCGGTGGGCGACCCACCCGCACACCGTGACCCGCTGGCCGGCATTGTCCAGCCGCAGATCGCCGCACAGGTGGGTACGCATCGCCGTGCTGTGCGTTCCGGGCGTGCTGGAGGCTGTCGACATTGCCATCCGTCCTGTATCACTGCGTGCCGCTGTCATTGGGTGCCGCTGTCACGACACCACGAATCAGAGGAATCCTGTATCTCGAGATACGTGATGCCTGCCGGCGACCCTATCGGAAGGACGCCCGTTGATCGGCCGCGCGGCAGCCTCAGCGGCGCAGGGCCCGGATGAAACGCGCCGCCTCGGCGCGCATCCGGTTCGGGATTCGCAGGATCTGACGCCCGCTGGGCGTTGTGAGCTCCACCACGATCACCTCGCCGTGGCGCAGGCCGCGGGAGGCCGACACATCGCGCCGGTCGAGCGAGACGTCGAACCAGTCACCTTCGCGGGGGAACGGCGCGACCACGAGAAGCCGCCGCGTCGTCAGCAGAATCCAGCGCGACATTCCGAGCCGATGCCCCATGAAACGCTCGGCCTTCGCGACGACACGCCCGCCACCTGCAGGATCGGTCATCCGGCCACGGAGCACGACCTCGATGAACTCGCCCTCTTCCAGAGGGACCCGCGGGGGCTTGCGAACAGCGGACACGAGCGCCACCCCTCCAGTGTGCTCCGCGTACGCCGCGTCGTGGCGTGTAGTGGGCCACCCCGGTGTGGTCGGAGCGTGCCCGTACAGTCGCCTGGTGGCGGAACGTGGCAGCATCGGCGGGCAACCAGGGGCGGAGGCCGAGGCCTCGGCCGCCCGGCTGGCCGGTGTCACCGGGGTGGATCGGCATGACGTGGCAATCGTGCTGGGGTCGGGCTGGCGACCCGCCGCCGACGTCCTGGCGCGCGCCGGTGGGGACGTCATCGACATTCCCTTCTCCGACCTGGGCGGCTTTCCGGTGTCGGAGGTGTCCGGGCACACGCCGAAGGTCCGCTCCATCCAGGTCGGCGGAAAGTGGCTGCTGGTCTTCCTCGGCCGGGTGCACCCCTACGAGGGCCATGACCTCACCCGGGTCGTGCACACCGTCCGCACCGCGTGTGCCGCGGGTGCCCGCACCGTGATCCTGACGAACGCGGCCGGCGGGCTGCGGTCGGACATGTACGTCGGCCAGCCGGTGCTGATCGCCGACCATCTCAACCTGACCGGCCGCTCCCCGCTGGTAGGCCCGCTGTTCACCGACCTCACCGACGCCTATTCGCCGCGGCTGCGCTCACTCGCGCGCACCATCGAGCCCGGCCTGGCCGAAGGTGTCTACGCCGCGCTGCCCGGCCCCCACTACGAGACACCGGCGGAGATCCGCATGCTGCGCGGCCTCGGTGCCGACCTTGTCGGAATGTCCACGGTGCACGAGACGATCGCCGCGCGTGCCCTCGGGCTGGAGGTGCTGGCGCTGTCCCTGGTGTCGAACCTGGCCGCGGGGATGACCGGCACGCCGCTGAGCCACACCGAGGTGCTTGCCGCGGGTGCCGCCGCGGCCGAGCGGATGGGCTCGATCCTCGCGAAGATCGTCCCGTCGCTGTGACGCCCCGCTGCTGCGACGTCCCCTGCCGTGGCGTTGTGAAAGTGCGTTGAACCGCGAGCCGCACGGACCACCCGGCCCGCCCGACGTGCCCGGCCCGCCCGACGTGCCCGGCCCGCCCGACGCGCCGGGCCTGCCCGGACCGCTGGCGGCGCAGGTCGACTCCTGGCTGCGCGGCGACCCGGACCCGGATGACCGGGCCGAACTTGCCCGGCTGATCGCCGCGGGGGACGTCGAAACGGTTGCCGGCTGCTTCGCCGGCCCGCTGGCCTTCGGCACCGCCGGGCTGCGCGGGCCGCTGCGGCCCGGGCCCGCCGGTATGAACACCGCCGTGGTGCGCCGGACCACGGCCGGCCTCGCGCAGTGGCTGCGCGGCCGGGCCGGCGGGGCGGACCCGACGGTGGTCATCGGCTACGACGCGCGCCGGCGGAGCGACCGGTTCGCGCTCGACGCCGCGCGGGTGCTGGCCGGTGCCGGGGCGCGGGCGCTGCTGCTGTCGGCGCCCACGCCCACACCCGTGGTGGCCTTCGCGGTCCGCCACCTCGCCGCCGATGCCGGAATCGTCATCACGGCCAGCCACAATCCGGCCGCCGACAACGGCTACAAGGTGTATCTGGCCGGTTTCGGCGCAGGTGCGCGCAGCGGGGGATCCGCCGACGGGGGACCTGCCGGCAGGGGAACCGGCGCCGAGGACCCCGGGCATGGCGCCCAGCTCGTCACACCAGCCGACGCCGAGATCGAACACGCGATCGCGGCTGCCGGGCCGGCGGTGGACATCCCTCTCGCCGACCACTGGCACAGCCTGGACGACTCGATCGTCGCCGCGTACGTCGAGGGCGCGGTGACCGCGGTCGGCGAGGTCGGCGCCGGTCCGGCTGGTGCTGCTGCCGGCCCGGCCGGTCCGGCCGATGCTGCCGGCGCTGCTGGAACGACCCACGGCGCTGGTGCGGCCCGGAACGCCGGTGCGTCGGATGCGGTGGGCGGCCCGCCGCCGCTGTGCGTCGCCTACACGCCGCTGCACGGGGTCGGGGCGGACGTGGTCGACGCGGTGTTCCGCCGGGCCGGTCTGGCTGCCCCCGTCGCCGTCGCCGACCAGCGGGAACCCGATCCGGCCTTCCCGACGGTGCCGTTCCCGAATCCGGAGGAGCCCGGCGCCCTGGACGCGGTCCTCACGCTCGGTGAGCGTCTGGGAGCCGACCTGGTGCTGGCGAACGACCCGGACGCCGATCGCTGCGCCGTCGCGGTCGGCCGCCGTATCCTCACCGGCGACGAGGTCGGCCTGCTGCTCGCCGAGCAGGTGCTGCGGGAGCGGCCTGGACCGGTGGCCACCACCATCGTCAGCTCATCGGCGCTGCGGGAGCTGGCGCGCCGGTACGGGGTGCCCTGCGTGGAGACACTGACCGGCTTCAAGTGGATCATGCGGGCGGATCCGCGCCTGGTGTTCGGCTACGAGGAGGCCCTGGGCTACGCCGTCGCGCCCGACCTGGTCCGGGACAAGGACGGCATCACCGCCGCCCTCGCCCTGGCACACGCCGCGCTCCGCGCGAAGCGCGCCGGCCGGACGCTGCTTGACGTCCTGGACGACCTGTGCCGCCAGGTGGGCGTCTTCGCCACCGGTCAGGTCTCCGCCCGCTTCACCGACCTCGCCGCGATCGACGCGGTGATGGGCGCCCTGCGTGCGTCGCCGCCGTCGCACCTGGGCGGCCAGGCGGTCAGCGCGGTACGCGACCTCCTCGCCGGACCTGCCGGGCCTGCCGGAGGTTCCGGGTCCGCCGGAGGTGCCGGAGGTGCCGAGCCGGACGGTGAAAGCCTGCCGGCCGCCGACGTTCTGATCTTTCATCTGGCCGGCGCCGCCCGCGTCGTCGCCCGCCCGAGCGGGACGGAACCCAAGCTCAAGCTCTATCTGCAGACCGTGGTGGGCCCGGCGGACGTCGCGGCCATGGGGCTGCCCGCCGCCCGACGGCGGGCAGAGTCCGGACTCGCGGCGCTGCGCGACGACATCCAGGCACTGCTGCGGTGCCAGCCGCACGGGCGTTCGTTCTACGAGCCCTTGGGCTGACATTGCTTCCAACGAAGACCTGAGGATCGTGGTCGCTGGGACAACCAAAATCCTCTGATCTTCCGAGCTGCCGGTAGCAGAACCGCGAGAAGCGGCCGATCCGGGGCCGCCTACATCGGCCTGCCAGTCCGTGTCGGCCACCTCTCTGCCACCCCGCCATCCCGCCACCCGCCATTCGCCGAGGATCCGGCACTGCCCCGCAGCACCAGCAATTCACCCCAAGAGGAACAAAAGGCACTTGGCGGGCCGCAAGAAAGAAGGACTTTGGTCGTCAGGACGACCAAAGTCCTTCACTCCTCGGACTCGCCACACCGGGCCACCGCGCTCCCGCACCGGGCCACCTGCACTCAGGGATCCAGGCGCGTTCGTGGAGTGCGAACGCCCTCCAACCGAACGCCCTTGGCGTGGGAGCCCGACCTTCGGGGCTTTCCGCCGGTAGTCAGCTCCACGGAGACGACGTCAGAGCCGGGTCAGGTCGACCCTGACCGGGAACGGTGCGACGGCGTCGATGACGCCCGTGAAGACCTCACCGGCGCGGTAGGTCCGACTCGCCGGGTCGAGGACGTGGGTGCAGACGACGGGGACTCCGGCGGGCGGCTGCTCGACCCGCCAGTAGTAGGAGATGCCGGCCTTCGCGTACTGCTCGGCCTTGACGATCCGGTCGGTCGTCTCCGAGCCGGGCGAGACGACCTCGACGACGAGCAGGATGTGCTCGGGGCGGGCCGGCATGATGTCGATCGTGTCGGCGCGGTAGACGGTGACATCGGGGCGCCGGTTCGTCAGCGGCGCGTCCTGGAGCCGGACGTCGAAGTCGAAGTCGGCGTTCCAGCCCGGCCCGGCCGCGGCTTCCAGGGCGACGGCGAGAATCTTGATCAGCCGATTGTGGCGTTTGGACGCGCTGGGGCTCACGACGATCATCCCGTCCACGATCTCGATGCCCGCGCACTGCTCCGGGGACCAGGCGTCGTACTGGTCGGCAGTGATCTGCTGGTGCATCCAGGCAGGGGCGATCATCTCGGCGGTGATAGCGCACCTCCTCGCGATGGCTGGCGGGCGTGAACCTCCGGACCAGCGTAACGCCCGAGCCGGCTGTCGCCGGCGGGGTTGCGGCCGGCCGGCCTGGCATCCGGATCAGACCGGCCTGACGCCGGGATCACCGGGATACCGGGATACCGGCCAGCCGGCTGGTCAGCTCAGACCGGGATGTCGGCCAGAATGTCCTTGGTCGCCGAGAGCCCGAGGCGGGTGGCCCCGGCATCGAGGAACGCCAGAGCCTGTGGCGCGGTGCGGATGCCTCCGGACGCCTTCACGCCCAGCCGGCCGCCGACCGCCGCCACCATCGCCCGGACTGCGCGCAGCGACGCGCCGCCGGCGGGGTGGAAGCCGGTCGAGGTCTTCACGTACTCCGCCCCGCCGCTCTCGGCGGCCCGGCAGGCGGCCGCGATGCACTCGTCGGGCAGCAATGCGGTCTCCAGGATCACCTTGAGGATCACATGCGGCGGCACCGACAGCCGCACCTCGGTGATCTCGGTCTCGATGGCGCGCCAGTTCTCATCCATGGCGTTCGCGATGTCGATGACCATGTCGATCTCGGTGGCCCCGTCGGCGACCGCGCGGCGGGCCTCCTCGGCCTTGATCACCGTGAGGCCCGTGCCGTGCGGGAAGCCCACAACGGAGGCCACCGCGAACGAGGGCTCGTCGTCCTTGCCCGCCTGTCGTGCGCTCGCTGCGGCCAGGTACACGTGGGTCGGCGCGACGCAGACAGTGCCGACACCGAGCTTCGCCGCGTCCGTGCACAGGTTGACGATCTCCTCGCCGGTCGTCTCCGGGCGTAGCAGCGTGTGATCGATGATCTTCGCCAGGTCGGCGCGGCGAAGGGCGGCCGGAGGTGTGGCGGTGTCGTCGCCCGACGCGGGACGATCCGGAACGGTGGGGTCCGTCGGCATACCTGGCATCATCGCTCATCGAAAAACCGGACCCAAAAGTCTCCCGGCAGGAGCCAACCGTGCAGGTACAGGTCGTCGACCATCCGCTGGCAGCCGCGGCACTCACCGTGATGCGCGACGAGCGGACGGCGCGTCCCCAGTTTCGCGCCGCTCTGCACGACCTGGCGATGATGCTGGTCTACGAGGCCGCTCGCGGCCTGCCGACCATGCCCGTCTCGGTGACCACGCCGCTGACCACCACCACCGGTGTGGTGCTCGCCGCTGAGCCGGTGGTCGCCCCGGTGCTGCGGGCCGGCCTGGGCATGCTGCCGGCCGCGCTCACGGTCATGCCGGACGCCCGCACGGCCTTCATCGGGCTCGCCCGGGACGAGGCGACGTTCGAGCCCAGGGTCTACCTGGAGTCGGTGCCCGCCGACCTGGCCGGGCGGCCGGTCTTCATGCTCGACCCGATGCTGGCGACGGGTGGATCGGCGCTGCACGCGCTGCGGCTGCTCACGGCTCGGGGTGCCACCGGCATCGTGGTGGTCTCGGCCGTCACCGCGCCCGAAGGTCTCACCGCGCTCGAAAAGAGTGGTCTCGACGTCCGCGTCGTCACGGCCGCGGTGGACGAGAGCCTGAACGACGTCGCGTATATCGTGCCCGGCCTCGGCGACGCCGGCGACCGCCTCTACGGCGCCGTCTGACCGGTGCGGCGATCTGGCCGCGCCCCCGGCCGCCTCATCCGAATCCGAGGGGGACGAGCACGGAGGAAGCGTCGGTGCTTCCAGCGGTCGTGTCGCTGTCGACAACAAGGCTGACCGCGGTGTCAGGCACCAGGTCGGACACGTCGCTCTCGGCGACCATGCCGAACGTGACGTTCTGGTCGGCGACGAAACTCAGGTCGGTGAACTCATACCTGTCCTTATGGGTCAACGGCCGCAGTGTCATATCGCATTTGTCTGCCGTTCCGTTTACCAGCTCGGCGGCGGAGGTGTGGAACCGGTCCGTGAACGGATGCGCGCAGTCGCCATCCGCCCCGGTGGCGAGACTCTTCGGGACGGCTATGAAACTGCCGAAGTAGTCGCCCGCGATCGGGATCGGTACTGATCGGTCCTGCTGCAGGTTATGCACCTCGATCAGGAAAGCCAGTTTGTGAAAGCCTGGCCTGGTGCTTTCCGTCCCGTCGGTCAGGTTATGCACCATGACAGCCCGTGCCTCGTACGCGAAGCCCTCCTCGGTGAACCGCACCCACTGCGCGCCGGCAAGGCGCCGGACCAGGGCTGCCTGAAGCTCCTTGTCCTGGAGGTCACCGGACAACGGGCCGGTGCGCTCCGGAAACGTCGACGACGGGCCGAGTGTCGCGGGTCCGGTGAGCGCGGCGGCTTCCCGAGCCGTCGGGCTCACCGGCGGAGGTGACTCTCCGCCCGAGCCGCGGACCGAGACGGCCGTCACCACGGCGGCGACGACCAGGGCGACGAAAACACATCCCGCGATCACCGTGCGCCGGGGTAGCCGAGTGCGGGCCTGCCCGTGTGCGCAGGCGACAAGTCGATCGACGCCGTACAGCTCGACCAGCCTGGACAAGCCGGGTGGTGGCCCTTCGGCCAGCATCGCGCGCAGTGATTCGGTGCCTGCGGCCCGGTCGTCGCGAAGCTGGGCGAGGACGGTGCGCCCCTGCCAGCTGTCTGCCAGCGCGGCGGAGAGATCTCGCCATGTTTGTTGATCGTCAAGGGTCAGCTGCCGATCGTGTGTCACTGCCTTGATCGTCCCCTGTCGCGCGACGTCGAGTCATGTTTCGGGTGGCAACAGTAGCGCTCGCCCCACCTTCGGGTGACCTTTCGATCGCCTGTGGTGATGGTGCGGGCCGCGCTCCGGTGGCGGGGTGTGAGCATCTGCCGCGCCTTCGGTGTCTCGGCTGTCGGGTTTCCGGGTCGCGCGGTCGATGTGGCGCGCATCCGGTACCGCCTGCCTGGGTGTACCAGGTCTGTAACTGATTGTTCTTGTGTTGACAAGCCCGTTCCGTTCCGTATTAAGTTCACTTAGTCGATCGACATAGAGGGTGATGGTTGGGGGGTTGCGGGGGTTGCCTCGATCAGCACTTCTTCATCACAGCGCAGTCAACCGGTCACCCGTGCGGAGAAAGGTGCCACCATGCCGGTCGAGTTCATCGGCCTGATCGCCACCCGTCCCGGCTCCGAGGCGAGCAGCCTCACTCCCGGACCGGTCGTGGACCGCGACTACACCCGGCGGTTCGCCGTCGCCCACGAGGACGCCGGCTTCGACCGCGTGCTCATCGGCTACAGCAGCGGCTCGGTCGACAACCTGCAGGTCGCTGCCTACGCTGCGGCGCACACCGAGCGGCTCGGCTACCTGGTCGCGCATCGGCCCGGTGTCGTGTTCCCCACCGTCGCCGCGCGGTACTTCGCCTCGCTCGACCACTTCTCCGCCGGCCGGGTGGCGATCCACATCATCACCGGCGGCAGCGACGCCGAGCAGCGGCGCGACGGCGACTACCTGAGCAAGGACGAGCGCTACGCGCGCACCGACGAGTACCTGGAGATCGTCCGCCGGACCTGGACCGCGACCGAGCCCTTCTCCCACCGCGGGCGTTACTACCAGCTCGAGGACCAGCTGGCCGGAGTGCTTCCGGTGCAGCAGCCGCATCCGCCGATCTACTTCGGCGGCTCGTCCGAGGCGGCCTACCGGGTCGGCGGCCGGCACGCGGACGTCTTCGCGCTGTGGGGGGAGCCGCTCGCCGAAACCGCCCAGCAGATCGCGGCTGTCAACGCCGCCGCCGCTGCCGCCGGCCGCGACACGCCGCCTCGCATCAGCGTGTCGTTCCGGCCGATCCTCGGCGCGACCGAGGAGCTGGCCTGGGAGCGGGCCCACCAGATCCTTGCCTCGACCAGGGCGAACGTCGGGAAGGCAGCCCGGTACTTCAAGGAGTTCCGCGGCTTCACCGGCAACCGCGACGCGCCCCAGAACGTCGGCTCGCAACGGCTGCTCGCCGCCGCGGCCAAGGGTGAGCTGCACGACCGGGCGCTGTGGACGCCACTGGCCGCCGCGGTCGGCGGCGGCGGGAACTCCACGGCCCTGGTCGGCACGCCGGAGACGGTGGCCGCGGCCCTGCTCGACTACGTCGACATCGGCGTCACGACGCTGCTGATCCGCGGCTACGACCCGTTGGACGACGCGATCGACTACGGTCGCCACCTGCTGCCGCTGGTGCGCGCGGAGGTGGCCCGGCGTGACCGCGGCGAGGCGGCCCAGCGGGACGACGTCGCACCGGTACCGGCCGCGCTGGCTGCCGCCGCCACATCCGCCGGGGGCGGGACGCCGGACACCACCGAGCTGTGACCAGGCGAGCTTCGGCCGCACGAGCTTGGGCCGCACGAGCCTTGGCCGCGCGGGCGGCGCGTGGCGGGCCGGGGCTGCCGCTGATCGTCGCGGCGGTGGGCCGCCACCGGCGGCTGCTGGCCGCCGGGATCGGTGCCGGCCTGGTCTGGACGGGCACGAAGCTCGCCGCGCCCCCGCTCGTCACGTGGACCATTGACGCCGGGGTGCTCGGTGGTGACACGAGCCAACTGTGGCTCGGGGTGATGCTGTTCGGCGGGCTGGCGGTGGTCGGCGCAGGCTTCGCCGGGCTGCGTCGCTACTACGGACAGTGCCTGGCCTTCGTGGTGGAGGCCGACCTGCGCGACCGCCTGCTGGCCCAGGTGGTACGGCTGCCGGCGGCCTTCCATGATCGGCATCCCGGCGGGGTCCTGGTCGCCCGGGCGACGACCGACCTGCAGCAGGCTCAGCAGCCCGTGATCAATATCGCGATCATGGTCTCGAACCTGGTGATGCTCGTCGGTGCCGCGGTCCTGCTGGCCTCGATCGATCCGGTGCTGGCGGCGATCGCCCTGGCGCCGGCGGTCGCGGTGTTCGCGGTCGCCGTCCGGTTCACCCGGCGGCTGGGGCCACGTGCGCTGGACCTGCAGACCCGGCTTGGCCGGCTCGCCAGCACCGTGGACGAATCGATCGCCGGCGTGCGGACCACGAAGGGCCTGGGCACCGAGAACGACGAACGTCGCCGCATCCACGAGCGGGCCGGTGAGGTGCAGCGGGCGGCGCTGCGGCTGAACACGGTGCGCGCCACCTATCAGCCCCTGATCGAGCTGCTGCCCGCGTTCGGGCTGGTCGGCGTGCTGTGGATCGGCGGGCTGCGGGTCGCGCATGGGTCCCTGACGGTCGGCGAACTGGTCCAGTTCAGCTACTTCGGGCTGGTGATTGTCGGTCCGCTGCGGATAGCCGGGATGACCGCGTCCCAGCTCAAGCGCGCGGTGGTCTCGGCCGGCCTGGTGGCCGCGGTCCTCGACGAGCGGCAGGAAGCGTCGCCGCGGCGGCCGTCGCCGTCGCCGTCGCCGATGCCGATGCCGATGCCGACGATCAGACTGGCCGGGGGCGGCCCCACCCACTCGACCGCACGGGTGGCGGGAGGGCTGGAGATCCGCTTCGAGGGCGTGACGTTCGGCTACGGCCCGGGGCGTCCCGTCCTGCGGGATCTCGACCTGGTGGTGCGGGCCGGCGAGTGCGTCGCCGTGGTCGGGGCGACGGGCAGCGGCAAGACCACGCTCGGGGCCTTGGTGCCGCGGTTCTACGAGGTCGACGCCGGCCGGATCCTCGTCGGCGGGCGTGATGCCCGGCAGTGGCCCCTCGCCGAACTACGCGCCCAGCTCGGCGTCGGCTTCGAGGACGCCTTCCTGTTCAGCGGGACGGTCCGCGACAACCTCCGCTTCGGTGCGCCCGAGGCCGACGACACGCGGCTGCGGGTCGCCGTCCGGCTGGCCGGTGCACAGGATGTGGTGGCAGGACGTCCCGGCGGCTACGACGCGGCCGTCGGTGAACGCGGTCTCGACCTGTCCGGTGGCCAGCGCCAGCGGCTGTCACTGGCTCGCGCGCTGGTCGCGGACCCGCCGGTGCTTCTGCTGGACTCGCCGACCAGCGCGGTGGACCCGGCGAAGGAAGCCGAGATCGTCGCATCCCTGGCGACGGTGATCCAGGGCCGCACGACGCTGCTCGTCGCACACCAGCCCGCATTGATCGCCCTCGCCGACCAGGTCGTGCTGCTCGACGGCGGCCGGGTGGCGGACCTCGGTACCCATGACGACCTGCTCACCCGATCTCCGCGCTACCGCCGGGTGCTGGCCGCGCACCCCGGCGGCGCGCTCCCTGGGGACACGCACCCTGACGGCGTGGATCGCGCCGTCTCGGTGACGCCATGACGTCCACCGCGGGCGCCGGTCTCGCGGTGCGGACCCTGGCGGTGCTGCGGCCGCGCTGGGCGGCGGTCGCGCTGGCCGCGCTGCTGCTCGTCGCGACCACGGCCACGTCGCTGGCGGGTCCGTGGATCCTGCGCTACGCCGTCGACGACGGGCTGGTCGGCGACCATCCCGACACCGGCGTGGTCACCCGCGCCGGCCTGCTCTACCTGGGCTTGGCGGTCGCCGGCCTGACGCTGACCCGCGTGCAGGTCAGGCTGGTGGGCTGGATCGGCGAATGGTTCGTGCGCGAGCTGCGCAGCCGGGCCGCCGACCATGTGCTGGCGATGTCGGTGCGTTACTTCGACCGCACACCGGCCGGGGTGCTGGTGTCGCGCCTGACCGCCGACATCGACGCACTGCAGGACGTCGTCCAGCTCGGCATCGTGCCGTTCGCGCAGGCGGTGCTCACGCTCACCTTCCTGGCCGTCGTGCTGGTGGCCCTGTCATGGCAGCTGGCACTGGTCTGCCTGCTGCCCGCGGCCGCGCTGGTCGCGGCGACGGTGTGGTTCCGCCGTGCCTCCCGCGCGGCGTTCGCCACGGTCCGCGACCGCGTCGCCGACACGGTGGCCGCGCTGACCGAGCGGCTCGCCGGCCTGCGGGTCGTACGGGCGTTCCGCCAGGAGGCCGGCACGACCGAGCTGTTGCTGGCACGCAGCCGGAGGCAGCTTGACGCCAACGTCACCGCGGTGCGCGTCCAGTCCTTCTACCTCGCCGCCATGGAGTTCGCCACCGTGGGCAGCATCGCCGCGGTGCTGGCCGCCGGCGGCGCGCTGGCCGCGCGGGACGCGGTGACCGTCGGCACCCTCAGCGCGTTCGTGCTCTACCTGCTGCTCGCCTTCGAGCCGGTGCAGTCGCTGAGCTTCCTGGTCACCGTGCTGGAGTCGGCGGCCGCCGCGCTGCGCAAGATCTACGCACTGCTCGACGAGCCGGTGGACGTCCCGGAGGGCTCACAGGAGCTGGCGCGCACCGGCCCGCTCACCGCCGAGGGGGTGGGCTTCCGCTACGGCGACGGCAAGCCGGACGTCCTGCGGGGGGTGGACCTGACACTGCGGCCCGGGGAGCGGGTGGCACTTGTCGGGCCGACCGGTGCCGGTAAGTCGACCCTCGCGAAGCTGATGGCCCGGCTGTTCGACCCCACGGCCGGCCGGGTCAGCTACGCCGGGGTGGACGTCCGGGAGGCGACCTGGCCGGCGCTGCGCTCGCGGGTCGTGATGGTCGCCCAGGACGGCCAGCTCACCGCCGGCACCCTCGCGCACAACCTGCGTGCGGTGCGGCCCGGTGCGACCGACGACGAGCTGGCCGCGGCGCTGGCGGCGGTCGGTGCCGGCAACTGGCTGGCCGGCCTTCCCGACGGCCTGGCCACGCCGGTGGGGGAGGGCGGCTCGCTGCTGTCCGCCGGTGAGCGGCAGCTGGTCGCGCTGGCCAGGGTCTGCCTGCTCGACGCGGATGTCGTCGTGCTCGACGAGGCGACCTCCGGCCTGGACCCGGGCACGGAGAGGCTGGTGGAGGCGGCTCTTGTCGCGGCGACGGCCGGCCGGGCCGTGCTCGTGGTGGCACATCGCACGTCAACGGTGCGCGGTGCGGACCGGGTCGTCGCCGTCAACGCCGGCGGCGTGACCGACCTCGGCGCCCCGCGCGACACCGCCCGTCAGTACCTCGACCAGTACTGACGCCTTTTCCATCTCACGTTTGTCGGGCGCTGTCGCGGCAGGTCGGAGCGCCCATCACTCCGTGGGAGGAAAGATGGGAGGGAAACCATGCTGCTCCAGCCTCCGGTTGCGAAAGTAGCCGCTGGTGGCGAGACCCAGCCCGATGCCGGAGAGCAGCAGGAACACGACGATGGTGATCCGGACGCTGAGCTGGCCGGGCAGCAGGGCGAACACCACCGCGAAGGGGAGCATGAGGACGAAGGGCCGCAGCGCCTGGCGTAGCCGCCACCCCGACCCGGTGAGGTCGTGCGAGACCCAGTCGTTGTACCGCGGCGGGAGCGTGCCGCCGAGCAGGTAGTGCATTCTGCCGCCGAGCGGCGGGCTTTCCCGCGGCCGGATGCCGCCGCCCGCAGGAGTCTCCTGCCCGGTGGCCGCAGCCGCAGCCGAGCCGGCCGCCGAGCCTGAGGTCGAGTCGGCGTCGATTACCGGTGAGTCGGTCGAGGCCGCGGCTGAGGTCGAGGTCGAGTCAGCCTCGGCCGGAACCGCCTCGGCTGGAACCGCCTGGGCGGGTTCCGCGTCGGTATCGGGATGCTGGGCCTGACCGTCCATTGCTAGAGCCTACGGACGCCAGGACCGCCCCAGCGCGGCGTGCCGTCCACGAATCGGCGGGTGTCGCGTGCCGTTCGCCATCTCCTGCCACCAGGCCCGCCCACGCCGCCAGGCCCGCCCACGCCTCCTGCCGCCAGGCTCGCCCGTGTCCGCGCGCACCTGCGCGGCGCCCCGCAACGGCAGCGGCGGCGCTCCCGTCCGTGGTGGAGGAAACGCCGCCGCAGGTGCCCGTCGGACGAATCAGTCCTTGATCTCGCAGAGAACGGCGCCACTGGTCACGACAGCCCCGACCGCTGCCGTGAGCCCGCCGACGGTTCCCGCGCGGTGGGCGTTGATGGGCTGCTCCATCTTCATCGCCTCGAGCACGACGATCAGATCGCCGGCCTCGACGGTGTCACCGTCGCTGACCGCGACCTTGACGATGGTGCCCTGCATCGGGCTCGTCAGGGCATCGCCGGTGACCTTGGAGGCAGCCTTGCCAGCGGACCGGCGCTTCGGCGCGGCACCCGCCGCGGCCGCGCCACCGCCACCGCCCGCGCCGAAACCGGCGGGCAGCACGACCTCGAGACGCTTGCCGCCGACCTCGACGACCACGGTCTCCCGCGGATCGGTGGCGGTGTCCGCATCGGTGCCACCGGTGAAGGGCGGGATCGTGTTGTCGAACTCGGTCTCGATCCAGCGGTTGTGCACCCGGAACGGCTCGTCCGCGGCTTCCGGGGCGAACGCCAGGTCACGGACCACCGCGCGGTGGAACGGCAGCGCGGTGGCCATGCCGTCGACGACCATCTCGTCGAGGGCGCGGCGGGCGCGCTCCAGGGCCTCCTGCCGGCTCGCGCCGGTGATGATGAGCTTGGCGAGCAGGGAGTCGAACGCCCCGCCGATCACGCTGCCGCTCTCGACACCGGTGTCCAGCCGCACACCGGGGCCGGCCGGGGCGGTGAACGTGGTGACGGTGCCCGGGGCCGGGAGGAAGTTGCGGCCGGGGTCCTCGCCGTTGATGCGGAACTCGATCGAGTGCCCACGCGGGGTGGGGTCGACCGGGTCGAGAGCCTCGCCCTCGGCGATGCGGAACTGGGCGCGGACCAGGTCGACGCCGGAGGTCTCCTCCGTCACCGGGTGCTCGACCTGGAGGCGCGTGTTGACCTCCAGGAAGCTGATCATCCCGTCCTTGGCGACGAGGAACTCCACGGTGCCCGCGCCGACGTAGCCGGCCTCGCGCACGATTTTCTTGGACGCCTCGTAGAGCTCGGTGTTCTGGGCCTCGGTGAGGAACGGCGCGGGCGCCTCCTCGACGAGCTTCTGGTAGCGGCGCTGCAGCGAGCAGTCGCGGGTGCCGACGACGACGACGTTGCCGTGGGTGTCGGCGAGCACCTGCGTCTCGACATGGCGCGGCTGGTCCAGGTAGCGCTCGACGAAGCATTCGCCGCGGCCGAAGGCGGCGACCGCCTCGCGCACGGCGCTCTCGAACAGCTCGGGCAGTTCCTCGGCGGTCCATGCGACCTTGAGACCGCGGCCACCACCGCCGAACGCCGCCTTGATGGCGACGGGCAGGCCGTGCTCGTTCGCGAAGGCGACGACCTCGTCCACACCGGCCACCGGATCGGCGGTGCCCGGGGCGAGCGGGGCGCCGACGGCGAGTGCGATGTGCCGGGCGGCGGTCTTGTCACCGAGCCGGCGGATGGCCTCCGGCGGCGGGCCGATCCAGGTCAGACCCGCGGAGATCACGGCCTCGGCGAAATCCGCGTTCTCGGAGAGGAAACCGTAGCCGGGGTGCACCGCGTCCGCGCCGGAGCTGGCGCAGGCCTGCAGAATCTTGTCGATTCTCAGGTACGAGTCACCGGGGGTCGACCCACCCAGCGCGTAGGCCTCGTCGGCGACCCGAACATGCATGGCATCAATGTCGGGCTCCGCATACACGGCGACGCTGGAATAACCCGCGTCGCGGCAGGCCCGCGCCACCCGGACGGCAATTTCGCCCCGGTTGGCGATGAGGATCTTACGCACATTCCTCCCGTCTCGTCCGGCCTGAGTCTAGGCGAGTCGGGCCGTACCGTGTTCCTTCTTTGCCGGCAGCGGTGAAACAAATTAGCCCACCGCCGGTCCGCGCGCCGGTTGTTCTCACATAACCGATTTGTCAACTACCTGCCGGGAAGCGCTGGCCGGCCGTGCGGGCCGACCGGCTCCATGCTCCCGGGCCGGCGGTCAGCCTGCCACGCATGGCCAGCGCCGGGTCGGCCCAGGTGGATCTGGCCCGAACCACCGGCGGGCCCGACGCGGCCCGCGCGGCCAGCACGGCCACGAGCGCCGCGATCTCCTCCGGCGAGGCGTCGCCGCGGACCAGCCGCAGGTGCGCCCGGCCCGCAGGCTCTTCGGGTCTGTCTGCCACCGGCCGCCCTCCTCGGTACTTCGTCCGTGGTCCCGCTTCGGTCCCGCGCTGTCTGCCTCGCTGCTGCGCATGCCTCCCGGCCCCCGCGGACCGGACGGCCGCTACAGCGGAATGTTGCCGTGCTTCTTCGGCGGCAGCGTCGCGCGCTTGGTGCGCAGCAGGCGCAGTGCCCGGATGACCTCGCGTCGCGTGACCGAGGGCTGGATGACCGCGTCGAGGTAGCCGCGCTCCGCCGCGATGTACGGCGTCGCGAAGTGCTCGTTGTAGTCATCGATCAGTTCGGCCCGGCGCTCGTCGGGTGCCTCCGAGCCCGCGAGCTCGCGGCGGTAGATGATGTTCACGGCGCCGCGGGCGCCCATGACCGCGATCTCCGCGGTCGGCCAGGCGAGGTTGATGTCGGCGCGCAGGTGCTTGGAACCCATGACGTCGTACGCGCCGCCGTAGGCCTTCCGGGTGATGACGGTGACCTTGGGAACCGTCGCCTCCGCATAGGCGTAGATGAGCTTGGCGCCGCGCCGGATAATGCCGTTCCATTCCTGCGAGGTACCCGGCAGGAATCCGGGGACGTCCACGAACGTCAGTACCGGGATGTTGAACGCGTCGCAGGTACGCACGAAGCGTGCGGCCTTCTCGCTGGCGTCGATGTCCAGGGTGCCGGCGAACTGCATCGGCTGGTTGGCGACGACACCGACCGAGCGGCCGTCGATCCGACCGAAGCCGACAATCATGTTCGGTGCGAACTGGGCGTGGACCTCGAGGAAGTCCTCCTCGTCCAGAACCCGCTCGATCACGTGGTGCATGTCGTACGGGGTGTTCGGCGAGTCCGGAATGAAGGTGTCGAGCTCGGTGTCCACCTCCGCCTCGACATCGGCCACCTCGGCGTAGGCGGGCACCTCGTCCATGTTGTTCGAGGGCAGGTAGGACAGCAGCGCCCGGGCCAGCTCCAGGCAGTCGTTCTCGTCGGCGGCCTGGAAATGGGCGACGCCGCTGCGCGAGTTGTGCGTGTGCGCTCCGCCCAGCTCCTCCATGCCGACGTCCTCACCGGTGACCTCTTTGATCACGTCGGGGCCGGTGATGAACATGTGGCTGGTCTGGTCGACCATCAGGGTGAAGTCGGTGATCGCGGGCGAGTACACCGCGCCCCCGGCGCACGGCCCCATGATCAGTGAAAGCTGCGGGACGACACCCGAGGCCATCACGTTGCGGTAGAAGATCTCGCCGTACAGGCCGAGCGAGACGACGCCCTCCTGGATGCGCGCGCCGCCGGAGTCGTTGATCCCGACGACCGGCACCCCGGTCCGCAGCGCGAGGTCCATGATCTTGACGATCTTCTCGCCGAAGACCTCGCCCAGGCTCCCGCCGAAGAC
The DNA here is from genome assembly GCF_001536285.1 of Parafrankia irregularis. NCBI lineage: Bacteria > Bacillati > Actinomycetota > Actinomycetes > Frankiales > Frankiaceae > Parafrankia > Parafrankia irregularis. Next base: position 522,280 of record NZ_FAOZ01000002.1, read on the forward strand.
GGTGAAGTCCTGGCTGAACACGCAGACCTGGCGGCCGTCCACCGTCCCGTAGCCGGTCACGACGCCGTCGCCGTACGGGCGGTTGCGGTCCAGCCCGAAGTCGTGCGACCGGTGCCGGGCGAAGGCATCCGTCTCGACGAAGGAACCCGGGTCGAGGAACGCCTCGATCCGCTCCCGCGCCGTCATCTTGCCCTTGGCGTGCTGCGCGTCCACCGACCGCTGCGAACCGGCATGGACAGCCTCTTCGGTCACGGCCTGCAATCGAGCAAGCCGGCCGGCGGTGCTGTGCGGTTCGGGCGTGGGTTCGTGCGCGGAAGCCGGGAGAGCCATAGAGCGAAGCGTACGGCGGGCGGTGGCCCACGCGCTCGATTGATGTGGAGACCGTCTCACTTGGCCTCTGGGAAGGTAGTCCCGTGCCCGCTGTGCCGATCGACTCAGATGGACGACCAACACCCTCGTTTGATCCCTCCTCCGGAGCCTGCGCCGCAGGTCGCGGGCCTGATGACGGGCTTGTGACCGCTTCCGCGCCCGGGCGCCAGCCGGAGCTCGCGGGGCTGCGCCGCCCGCTGGGCGCCGGGGCGCTCGCGCCGCCGCTCGCGCGGCTCGGCGTCGTCCTGGCCGTGGTCGACGAGATCGACTCGACGAACGCGGAGCTCGTCCGCCTCGCCCGCGGGGTCCGGGGCTCGACGGGGCTGCCGGTGCGGACGGACCGAGGAGCCGCAGTGATCCCGCCAGGCGGCGTCCCGGCCAGCGACCCGGTCGGTGAGCTGGCCAGTGATCCGGTGGTCGTCCTCGTCGCCGAGCGGCAGAGCGCCGGGCGGGGGCGCATGGACCGGTCGTGGCAGTCTGCGGTCGGCGCCGGGCTCATGGTGTCCGTGCTCGTCCGCCCGTCCGTCGCCACCCGCTGGCTGGGCTGGCTGCCGCTGGTCGTCGGCACGTCACTGGTGCGGACTCTGCGCTCGTACGCGCGGCTGCCGGCGGTGCTCAAATGGCCGAACGACCTGCAGGTGGACGGCGAGAAGCTCGGCGGGATCCTGGTGGAGCTCGCACCCGGCCCCGGGGTCCCCCCGGCGGCCGTCATCGGCTTCGGGCTGAACGTGACCGCGCTGGCCGACGAGCTGCCGGAACGCTCGACCAGCCTGCTGCTGCGGGATGTCGAGCCGGCCCTGCTGGACCGCGGGCGGCTCCTCACCGCGCTCCTCACCGACCTGGTCGGCACGATCTCCCGGTGGGAGCAGGCGCCCGACGAGGCCCGCGGTGAGTACCGGGAGGTCTGCACGACCCTTGGCCGCCTCGTGCGGGTCGAGCTTCCCGACGGGACGTCCGTCCGGGGGACGGCCACCGACGTGGACGAGTTCGGCCGGCTTGTGGTCGACGGTCGCGCGTTCAGCGCCGCCGACGTGATCCATCTGCGTTGACCGGGCGCCGCGCGAAGTTGACCGGGGACCGCGCGAAGTTGACTGGGCGCTGCGCGAAGTTGCCCGGGTGCTGAGCGAGCACTGCTGGGACAGGCCTGTCCGGGATGCGAAGATCTGGCGGTGGCGTTTCCGGACGACGTTCTGACCGACGACGAAGAGGTGGTTCTCCACCTGCATCCGCACTGGGGCAGCCTGGTGGTGCCCGTGCTCTCCGTCGTCACCGCGCTCGCGCTGATGACCCTCGGGGTCTTCTTCGTGCCTGACAACTTCGCGAGGGAGGCGCTCCAGTACCTCGTCCTGGCACTGGGGCTGGCCGCCATCGGGTACTTCGGCGTGGCGCCCTGGCTGCGCTGGATCACGACGCACTTCGTGTTCACCACCGAGCGGCTGATCATCCGCGAGGGCGTCGTGAACCACACCGGCCGCGACATCCCGCTCGTCTGGCTCAGCAACGTCTCCTGGGACCAGTCGTTGCCCGACCGGCTGGTGGGCGCCGGAACACTGTCGATCGAGAGCGCCGGCCAGCGAGGGCCGATCATCCTCACCCACGTCCCGCGGGTCGAGGAGGTGTACGCCACGTTGCGCGAGCTCGCCGACGCGGCCGATCTCCGCCGCCGTTCCGGCGGCTGAACGTTCCGGCGGCTGAAGGAGTCGCCGGGGAAGGACGTCAGAGCGGGTCGAACGTGCGCCACCAGGTGATCAGGCCGGTCGGGTCGTCGGCCGCGGCGATGAAGCCGACCCGCTCGCGGTCGATCGTCCAGTAGGCGGTGAAGCGGCCCGCCGCGGCCTCACAGACGAACGTTCCCGACCGCCGGGACGGCAGCAGGTAGGCCTCGCTGCTCGTCTGGCCCGCCTCACAGGAACCGACATCCACGGTCGCGGTGGACCGCCGGGCCGCGTCGGCGGCCATCGCGGGGCTGTCGGCGTAGCCGAGCACGATCACCTCCGCGGGTGGTCGGCCGCTCCCGGCGATGCCGGGAACGCAGCGCAGTGCCGCCACGACGCCGGTTGCCGCGCTGCTGGTCGGGCCTCGGGCGGCCGACGAGTTGGTCACCTCCGCCGTGGCCGACACGCAGTCGGTCAGCTCGAAGGAGGAGAGCCTGGCGGCGAGTTCGCGTTCGGCCTCGTTCAGCGCCCCGTCATCGTCAGGCCCCGGGTTCCCGGTTGCCGCCGGCGACGCCGCCGGGCTCGGTGCGGCACCTGACGGCGTGGATTGCCCGGTCGCGGGGTCGGACGACCCGCTGTCGAGGGCGGCCAGTGCGATCAGCACACCCGCGCAGGCCAGGGCCGCGACGGCCAGGACTGCTGGGACCAGCGTGCGGATCGACGTCACTCGGGCCACAGCTGCCTCCCGTCAGCGGCGGATGGGATCGAATCTGTGCCACCACGTGACCAGGCGTGCGGGGTCCAGATCCGAGGCGGAGAAGGCAACCAGTGAACGGTCGACGCTCCAGAACGTGACGAAGCGGTCGGCGTACTTGTAACAGAGGCGTGCCCCGCCGCCCGGTTCCTGCGGAGAGGTCCATTCCTCGACGCTTTCCTGGCCTTCGTCGCAGTTGCCGGCGTCGGCGTAGTAGGTCGCGCGCGCACCGATCTGGCGGTCGAGGGCGGACGGGTCCGGGAAGTGGTACGCGAGGACTTCGACACCCTCGGCGCCGACGCACTGCAGCGTGGCGTCGGCGTAGGCGCTGTCGCTGCTGGCCGGGGCCGCGCAACTGGTCATCGTGACCGGGTTGAGCAGCGAGCGCAGGGCCTCCTCGGGGCTTGCGGCCGTGGACGCCGGGTTCTGCTGGGTGCCGGCACCGGCGGAGCTGTTCGGGGCGGGCGCGGCCAGATCGTTCGCAGGTGCCGTGGCCGCGGGGGTCGTCTCGGCGCTGTCGTCGGACCGCGTGGTAACGACGATGCCGATCGTGGCCACGATCACGACGACCGCGGCCAGCGCGCCGATCACGGCCAGGGTGCGGCCCCGGCGTGTCGGCGGCTCGGGCGCGTCGCCCGCGCCCAGGCCCGGCCCGGGCAGCTGTGAGGATCGCCCGGGCATGTCGCCAGCGGGGCCACCGCGATTCCAGCCTCCATCACCCCAGTTGCCACCGCCCCAGCCGCTACCGTCCGACCCGGTCGGGCCGTCAAGGCCGAGACCACCAAGAGGGCCACCAGGCGTGGTGATCCTGGGTGGGATCGGCGGGTTCAGGCCGCCACCCGTGGGTGTGGGCGTGGCCGGATACCTCGACGGCGTCGGCCAGGCCGGCCCGCCGGTGACCTGTTCAGGGGCTTCCTGCGACGGACGTCGCACGGTGAACGACTCGCCGGGTGGCGGGGGCAGTGGATGCGGCCCGGTCAGCGGTGGCGGTGCCGTGCCGCCGTGCCGCTGCGGCTGGGGTCCCTGCGGCGACTGGGGCGGCTGGGCTGGCTGAGCTGGTTGGGGCGGCTGCGCGGGGCCGCTTCGCCAGGCCTGCCACGGCGGGGTGCCGAAGGTGCCGTCGGCCGGTCCCGACGGACCGGTCACGGTGAACTGATCCGTGTCGTCCGGCGGGCTGACCGGCTGCGGAGGCTGGGCCGGCCGGTGGGCCGCCGGTGCCGGTCCCGGCGGGGCCAACCGGTAGGTGGCGTCCTCGTCGGGCAGCACAGCCGCCACCTCCGGCCCGGGCGTGTCGAAACGCGGCGCGGGCGGGAGAGGTAGCGGTAGCGGGCTGATCGGTGGGGGAGCGGGCGTCGGGGCCGTCGGCTGCGCGTACAGCCCCGGGAGGCCGCCTGACGCGGCGGGCCCACCCGGATGTGTTCCGGGAAGCAGGAAACCGCCGGCACCCAGGTCGGAAGGCCGCAGGACCTGGGTGCTGCCCGCCTCGTCCGCGTCGTCATCCGTTACGTCGTCGTCCGGCGTCGGGACCGGCTCATGGCCAACCGGCTGCTCGCTGTCTGACCACTGGCTGTCCGAGCGCGGGCCACCCGGCTGCGGCGGGCCGTACGGGGCAGGCGGCTCGAAGGCGGGCGACGCGCCATCGCCGGGGCTCTGGCTGGGCACGATTCCTCCTGGGAGGGGATCTGGCCGGAAGTGGTGAAGCCGGGACGGACAGTGACGCCGGGTGTGCCGGCGACGTCGGATGTGGGACGAACGGCGCTTCCCGCCCGGGGTAACCGGGATACGGGATATCTGCCGACGACGGTGTGCGTAGTCAGCCTAGGCGCACATGCTCCACCGACTGTCAGGTATCGGCGTGAATCGTGGGTTGTTGATGCGACGGCGGGTGCGGAAACCGGCCGCGACCGTGTGGGCGGAGGGCGTCCGATGTTGCGCTCGGACGTCCCCCACCCACGGTTCCGCGTCGATTCCCGCCAGCCGAGACAGGGCTGGAACGGTGTGGACCCGTCGACTAGATGGGGTCGAACGTGCGCCACCACTCGTGCAGCGAGGTCGGGTTGCCGTCGGTCACAGTCAGGAAGGAAACCAGATCGTCGTCGTAGCTCCAGAAGATGACGAAGTTGTTCTGGTGGTAGAAGCAGATCGCCGTTCCCTGGACCGGGCCGTCACCGACGTTCCAGGTGAAGATGTCGGGATCACCGCTCGCGCACTCGCCCTGGTCGGTGACCTGTGACTTACGGGCGTCGATGTCGGTGTTGAGGCTCGACGTGCTCGAATAGTGATACGCGGCCACCGGCAGGCCGTTGTCCGCGGCGGTGCAGGCCACCGAGGCGTCGATCTCGTTGTCCTCGCCCTCGGGATTCGGCTCGCAGTCGGTCATCGCGGTCCGGTCCAGCTGGGCGAGCAGCGCTGACTGCCCGCTGGTGAAGGACCCGGAACTCGCCGATTCCGTCGGGGTGGGGGCGGCGGACGTCCTGGTCGCCGTCGGTGACGGCGACGAGCTCGGCGTGGCGCTCGTCGTCACGGAAGGAGACAGCGACGTCGCCACCACGGGCCCGGACGGATCGTCGTTACCGGAGTCCTTCGTGGCGATCAGGGCGACCGGAATGGCGATGACGAGCGCGACGGCCGCCGCGACCGCGACAATGATGATGTTGCGGCGATTGTTCTGGCTGGGCCCGCCGGGGCTTCCCTGGTTGCCGGGGTAGCCCCCCGAGGGATAGTTGTCGTAGCCGGGCTGCTGGTAGCCCTCGGTCTGGTAGCCGCCCTGCTGGTTGCCGTATCCCGGGTAGCCCGCCTGGCCATACCCGCCCTGCTGGTAGCCGGCCTGGTCGTAGCCGGGCTGCTGATAGGCCTCGGTCTGGTAGCCGCCGCCCTGCTGGTATCCGCCGGTCTGCGGGTAGCCCTGCTGGTTCTGATCGCCGTACCCGCCCTGCTGGTACCCGCCGGTCTGCGGGTAGCCACTGCCCTGCTGGTATCCGCCGGTCTGTGGGTAGCCGCCACCGGTCTGCGGGTAGGCGGCGGTCGGTGGGTACGCCTGCTGGCCGTAGCCCGCGCCGGCCGGTGGCTGCTGCCCGCCGGCCGCCCCGCCACCCGGCTGCTGGTAGCCGCCGCGACCGGACGGATAGGAGCCGGGAGGTGTCGAACCGCCGCCGGCGATCTGGGTCACGGCGTCGTCGTCGTATCCGGGACCACCACCGAATCCGGGACCGCCGCTGTCGGCCCGCCGGGTTTCGGCGTCCGGGTCGTGCTGACCCGGGTTCGGTGGCTGCATGACGTCCCTCCTGATGTGCCTGTACCGCGATGTGCCTGTAACGCGCCGCCCACGGTCGGTGCGACCGGTCCGGTGGTGGTGCGATGGAGCCTGGACGACCCTCGCGTGCCGGCGCCGCGTGCATGGGTGGTCAGGTTCCGGGCGTCGAGCTGCTGGGCGTTCGTGGGCGCCCGGTCGTGCCCGGTCCGGGAGCGGTCCGCCGTGGGTTGACGGGTGGCCGGTGTGGGTTCGACTTTGGTGCCCGCCCAAGAGTAGGAGTCATGTGGAGATTGGGCTGGTCCGGGTCGCTTTTCGGACATGACCATCCGGTCAGCGTTTCGACACGGTCACTGCCCGCAGTCGACATCCGGATTCGGGGTACCGGGATCCGCCGTGCGTGAGCCGCCGCAAGGTCTGCTCCGAGCCGCGGCGAGATTCAGACGCCGCGGGCGTAGGGCAGGATCACGTCGTCCACGATGTGTTCGACGAAGGCCCCGTCAACGGGATCCCCGGTGATGAGCAGCCGCTGCAGAATCATCGCCGTGCCGACCTCGACAAGAATGTTCGGATCGGCGGACGCGCCGACCTCGCCGCGGGCGATGCCGCGGTTGACGATGCCCTCCGAGGTGGTCATGCGCTGGTTCCACATGCGTTCGCGTACCGCGGCGCGCAGCTCGGGGTTGCGCGGCATCTCGGAGACGACCTCGGCCATGATCCGGCCCTGTGCGTGGCCGACCAGGTCCGCGAAGGCGGACAGGAAGGCGACCAGTTCCTTACGCATCGAGTCGGCTTCGGCGACCTGAAGCGTCTGCTCGGTGAACTGGGTGAGCGCATCCATCACAAGCGCGATCTTGGAAGGCCAGCGCCGGTAGATGGTGGCCTTCCCGGCCTTGGCACGGGTGGCCACGCGGTCCATGGTCACGCCGTCGTAGCCGTGTTCCGCCAGCAGTTCGAGGGCCGCCTGGCGGATGGTGTGGTCCCTGCTCTCGTCGCGGGGGCGTCCGCCGGGCCTGGGTGATGCGAGTGTCGGCCGCGTCACGGCGCACCCTCCTGGACCTTGAGCGGGCCGTGCGTTGTACCGGGGTGACCAGGTCACCTCTGGTGGAGAACTCGGCACGCTGTGCATGGGCTGGTGACGCGAGCCTAGCGCAGCCGGCCGGCAGGAGAACTGATCGGTACCGGAACCAACCTGTTCCCTTTCTGTCCCGGCGGGGCGGAGGCGGGACAAGAAGAGGCCCGGCCCGGCGGTGATCCGCCTCGGGCCGGGCCACTTCCGCGGACCAGTCAGGCCTGGCCGGCGGGTTCGGGAATCCGCTGGTCCTTGACCGGCGGGGCCGCCACCTTCGGGTGGTCGGGATGCAGGAAAACGTATTTCTTGTAGGCCCAGAAGCGGAAGATCGTGCCCAGCCCGGTACCGAGAACGTTGCCGAACAGGTTGAACGCGACCACTCCTTCGAGGCCCAGGACGTACCGGGCGAAGCCCAGGCACGCCAGCGCGATCGCCAGACCGATCGCGTTCAGGACCACGAAGAGGCTGTACTCACGCCGGACTCCGGTGCGCGCGCGATGGCTGAAGGACCATTGCCGGTTACCGATGTACGCGCAGGTCGCCGCGATCACCGTCGATACGGTCTTGGCGCTGAGCGGCCCCATCCCCAGAAGGGTGTGACACAGGTTCGAGACGGCGAAGTCGATCGCATAGCAGATCGCCCCGACGATGCCGAACTTGCCCACCTCATGGATGAGCACCTGAATCCGTGAGCGTGGCATCCGATGGCTCACCACGGGCGGCGCCGATCGACTTTGCGAACATCGATTTTGACCACCAGGAGAGAGTACAGACGACTCGTCCGGACTCGATCGCCGCCCCCGGAGCCGGGGCCTGCGGGTCCTGGTCGTGTCGCGGTCCCGAAGCGTCCGTTTACGGACCGGCGTCCCTTGCTTGTGGAACGCCGGTTGGGTGTGAAAGGCCCGCTGTGCCGGGCGGGCCGCCCGCGATGCCCGCGTCATGATTCCGCCGTTCCCGTGCGCCGACGAGGCCGACACGCCGAGACGACCGGACGAACGGCGGCCCGGGCCCGGATGCGGGCACGAGCCGGCCAGGGCTGCGCTGGGTGACGGTTCACTGTCACAGTGTTCCCGGTCGCCTCCCGATCGATACGTCACTCGCGCCGCGCGCGTGATCTGTGTCGGAGTCGCGGCCGCCTCCGTGGGCGCATTCGCGGGGAGAAATGCCCTGAATGTGTGACGAAGTTCCTTTTCGGGGGCGACACACACGCCCCCAATCGGGGCAGAGTGAGTGGCGGCGGGGGTCCGGGCCCTGCATGCTTGGGGCAGTGGCAATCCCTCCGCGGCTCGGTATGCCGCGTGAGCGACGTACCGACGGAGGTGACCTGCGGTCATGAGCGTGCCCGAGGATGTCGGACCCGCTCAGGGTGCGACCCGCACCCTGCTGGCCCGCGCGGCGGACTTCGCCGCACTGCGTGGTGGCGCCCCCGACCGACCCCCGCTGCCGGGCCAGCCGGCGACCGGCGTCGCCGTCGTGGCCTGCATGGACGCTCGTCTCAACGTCGAGGCGCTCTTCGGCCTGGCCGAGGGTGACGCGCACATCGTGCGCAACGCCGGTGGAGTGGTGACCGAGGATGTCGAGCGATCGCTGGCGGTCAGCCAGCACGCGCTCGGCACCACCGAGATCATCCTCGTGCACCACACCAGGTGCGGTATGGAACAGATCAGCGACGAGGGGTTCAGCGACTCCCTCGCCAGGAGGACCGGCGTCCGTCCGCCCTGGCGGGTCCGGGCCTTCGCCGACGTCGCCGTCGATGTCCTGGAGGGCATCCGAACGCTGCGTTCGTCACCGTTCCTGCGGGCATCGACGTCGGTGCGGGGCTTCGTCTATGACGTCGACTCCGGCGAGCTTCAGGAGATCACCGAGAGCTCACTCGCTGCCCGAAAGCAGGGCACGGCCGTCTGACCCAGGCCATCGCCTCTTCGGGAGCGGACCCGGGGCAGGGCAGCGCGGGTCACCAGGGGGCGGGGAGCCTGCGGACCTCGGACGGCAGGTCGGTGGTGCGGGACTGCGGTACCGACCAGTCGACAGCGGTGATCCGCTCACTGCCGACCCGGCGCGCCAGCGCCTTCGGGTCAAGGTCGTCCAGGTTGCGGCACAACACCACCGATGCGCCGCTGACCAGCGGGACCAGCGTGGCGACCAGCAGCCCGGCCACGGAGGCGGGCCCCCCGACGGTGAGGATGCGATCCTCCGGGCCCAGCGCGTCGCGGCGTGCCACGGCGGCGGCGAGGCCGAGTAGCCGCGACTGCTCCGCGGGCGCCGGTGGCGGCCCGAAACGGTCGCCGTGCGGGGGGACCTCCACCGCGTAGTCGAGCACCCCCGGCACCGCGTTGCGCAGCCGGCCGCCGAGCGGGCGTAGCGAAAGCCCGACGACCTCGTCGACGTCGAGGGCGGTCGCGATGTCGAGCCGGTCCTCGCTGGTGAAGATGACGCCGGGGTGCCGCGGTGGCGCGCCGGCTCCGTGTTCACCCGCCCCGTGTTGGTTCGCCGTGTGTTGGTCCGTGTCGGGCCCGCTCGCCTCGCGCTCGTCGACCGGCCCTCCCGGGCTCACGGCGAGCTGGACCTCCATGCCCGCCGACCAGGCCGCCAGGAGGATCACGCAGCTCGTCCAGTGCGGGGGGAGGTCGATGCCGACGGCGTCCGCGGGCGCCAGGCCAACCGTGTCCACCAGCAGGTTGGCGGTTTTCGCGACCCAGTTGTCCAAGGTCGCGGTGGAGAACTCCACCCGCTCGCCGGTGGCGTCGTCATAGAAGGTGACCATTGGTCGGCCCGGGTCGCGGGTCAGCCGTGCGGCGAGCGCGGCGGCCACTCCGGGGAAGGGCGCGGCGGGTGCCTGCGTCGTGGCCTCCGTCGTGGCCTCGGAAGGCAGGGCGACGGTGCGGAGCACCGAGGCAGCTGGGACGAACCGGACGTCCAACGGTCGCGGTCTCCAATCCGGTCGTCGGCGGTGCCGGTGGCGGGTGGCGGCGGGTGGTGGTGGCGGCGGTTGGCGGTGCTGGCGGAGCGTGCCGGCGGTGCTGATCCGCCGTGGAGCGTAACGCTACCGACTCCCGGGACCGACCCCGAACGTCCGCCGCGCGAACACCGCGCGAACACCGCGCGGGCACCGTTTCGGGGTCGCCCTCTCGGGCCCTTCGGCAGACCGGCCGGCAGGCTGTCGGCAGTCTCAGTAGGTACAACCGGTGGTCAGCTGCGTCGCGGTGAGGGGCGCGCTCGTCCTGGTGCCGGTCGTCGCGGTGTCGGCCGTCGTGGGGGAGCCCGTGGAGCCCGCGGCGGACGCGGATGACCCGGGTGCGGGTATCCCGGCGACCGCGCGGGTGCCGGGCGCCGGAGCCGCCCCGGACCGCACCTGCTGGAACGACGTGCCGAGCACGAGCGAGACCCGGCTGGCGAGACCGTCATCCCGGACGAGGCGGGCGCCCGGCACGACGGCGGCGACCGCGCGGGCGGCGGCCTCCTGCCCGGGCCCGTACCTGACCTCGCTGGTCGAGAGCCTGCCGTCCGGCCAGTCGCGGGGCGAGCCGACCCGGAAGCCCAGTTTCGACAGGTCCGCGCCGACCGCGCCCGCGAGGCCACCGATCCGGGCCGCGTTGAAGACGTCGACCGAGACGTCCTTCGGTGCCGCCGTGGCGGGCCGCGCCGGTGCGGGCGGGGCCGGCGCCCGGCCGCGCAGCGGGGCGAGGAACGCGTTGAGCTGCGCAGGGTCGTACAGCTGCACCGATCCGTACCGGGGCAGCTCGCCGACGGCGTTCCCGCCCTCCGCGGGGGTCGGCGCGTGTACGGGGATCGTGACGAACCTGATCTGGTCGGAGCTCATCGCGCTCATCCGCTTCGCGAGCAGCCGGATGTCGTCGATGTCCGTCCCGTCGTCGATGGTCAGGGACTTCGTCGTCGCGCTGATCAGGCTTTCCAGCCGGGCCGGGTTCGTCAGCACGCCGTCGCTGGTGGCCTTGCGGAACACCGCCCCGATGAACTGCTGCTGGCGGTGAATGCGGTCGAAGTCGTTGTCGGGCAGGCCATGGCGCTGCCGGACGAAGGCGAGTGCCTGGTCGCCGTCGAGGTGGTTCTCGCCGACCCGGCCCCGCCACTGCGACCAGTTGTCGTGCAGGTTGCTCCGTGAACCGTCCGGCAGGGCCTTCACGCAGACGGTCACCCCGCCGATCGCGTTGGTCATGTCGCGGAAGCCCGCGAGGTCGACCGACACGTAGTGGTCCACGCGGATGTCGGTGAGCCGCTCGATGGTGCGGATCAGCAGCGACGGGCCGCCGATCGAGATCGCCTGGGTCAGCTTGTCCCGGCCGTGCCCCGGGATGTGGACGAGGGTGTCGCGTGGGAAGGAGACCAGCGTGGTCGTCCCGTTCACGTCGAGGTGGGCGAGGATCGTGGTGTCCGAACGTTGCCCGGTGACCTCGCCGTCGGCCTGGAACTCGTTTCCGGTACCGGCCCTGCTGTCGGACCCGACGAGCAGGAAGTTGGTCGTTCCCTCGATCGGGTCGGCGGGGCGCTCGCCTTCCAGGCTCAGCCGGAGCCGGTTGATCTGGCGGTCGAAGTGCTCGTAGAGCGCGAATCCCCCCACCACGAACGCGAAGATCAGGCAGGAGAGGGCGCCGCAGAGGCCGGTGGTGAGCCTGGCGGCGATCGGTCGGCGGCGGGCGCCCACCGGCGGCACGAGGCGGAGATGATGTGCCTCGGGACCGGGAGGTCCCCCGGTCGAGGCGCGCGGTCCAGCACCGGTCACACGTCCCCCTCCGCCATCTTCCGGTAGCTCACCGTGCCTGTGGGATGTCAGTCCGTGCCGCTACGAGCCCGGACGTGGCCACGATCCGTTCGCTCGGCGATCGGCCTTGAATTCGGCCTGCGACTCCTCGGCGCGTTCAGCTACTCAACGTACTCGTAGCATCACGTTGCATGCCCGCAGGGGGGTGGAGTACACGCGATGTCGTCAGGAATGACCGGTCGGCGCGGTGGTCAGGCGTGGGACCGAAGGCGGCGTCGGTTTGTTGGAGCCGCCCGTCGGGATCGGGCGACCTACTCGGCCACGAGGGCACCCGCGAGCACGGCTGCGTGCTGCTGCCGGACAGGTGTTGAGGATCGTGGTCGTCAGGACGACGAAAACCCTCGGCTCTTCGAGCCGCGGCCTCGGGCTGTCGCTGTGGCTGTAGCTGTGGTCAGGCCAACGCCACCTGGTCGGGCTGGGGACTGGTCTCGGTGGTCTCCCCATCCGCGTCCGCTCGGCTGGTCGCGGCGGGGCCGCGCCGGGCTGTTCGGACGGAAACAAGGAGAACACCGACCCACAGCAGTCCGGTCAGGACGAAGGCGCCGATCGTGACACCGACGGGCAGCGGCGCCCAGCGGGCGATCGCGGAGACGACGTCCGGAATCCGGGTGGGGACGAAACGGACACCCCGTGGCAGCCAGTAGTAGCTGCACACCGCGAGCAGCGCGAGCCCCTGCATCACCAGGGCACCGAGCAGAACAATCGACGGCGCCCACCGGGCCCGCCGGCCGAGTGACCGCCCGAGCCCCGCGGCCACGACGACCGCGAGCCCGACCAGACCGAGGTACAGGTAGCGGCCCTGAACCGCGATGCCCCGGGTATACCGCTCATACTCGGCCCAGCTCCGCTGCCCGACCATGAGGTACGCGAGGAACACAGGTGCGAGCAGCACGAGCGGAGCGGCCGCCCGGGTGATCAAGCCCAGCCCAGCGCCGGCCGTCGTGGCCTCGGCCGTGGTCGTCGCCTCCGGGGCGGCCGTGGTCGCGGCCTTCGGGCTGGCTTCCACCGCGGCGTCCGGAGCGGCTTCCGTTGCGGCCGCCGGCGCGTCCTCCATCACGGCCTCCGCCACGGGCGCGCGGCGCCGGGCCGCCGTGACCACGGCCGTGACGGACAGGCCGATCACGGTCACGGTCGCCGCCACGATCGCGATCGGCGACAGCTGCGGGGGCTCGAACATGCCGAGGCCACCCCAGAAGCGGCTGATCATCGTCCGGACGAAGTACCACAACCAGGTGAAGAACGAGTCGGGCAGCAGCAGCGGCTCGCGGCGCGGCGGGTCGGTGGCCCAGCCGTTCGGCTGGAGGGCGTCGTAGAGCAGGTAGTTGCGGACCCACCACCAGCCCCCGATCGCCACCCCCAGGCCGACCGCGATCACGGCGGGCAGCACCGGCAGCCGGACCCGGCCGCCGGACGGGCGTCGGTCATCGGTCGGATGCTGGTCGCGTCGGGCCTGACGCCAGCCGACCAGGTAGGCGGCGACGATCGTGAACGGGAGCACGAAGGCGAACGCCTTGGACAGCATGGCCACGCCGAACCAGAGGCCGGCCCAGGCCGCTGTGCGCCGGCGCAGGTCACCGCGCACGACCCCGGCCAGCACGACGGTGAGCGCGCCGGTCGCGAGGACCAGGATGCCGTCGTTGTTGAAGGTCGCCCCGACCCTGGTGAAACCGGGCACCGCCAGGGGCAGCGCCGCCGCCGCGGTCGCCAGCGGGCCGCGCAGCCCGAACCTGCGCGCCGCGGCCCAGGCCAGCAGCGGCACAGGTGCGAGGAGCAGGATGTTCAGCAGCCGCAGGACGAGCACCTGCTGGTCGTAGGCCCAGTGCTCGGAGCCCGGCAGGACGTCCAGCAGGCCGGCGCCGATGGCGTAGACCAGCGGCGGATGCTGGATCATCTGGTTCGACAGCCGGCCGTCGTCGACCGGCGTGGCGCCGCCGAGCTCGTCGAAGGAGAGCCGGTCGCCGCGCGGGGTGGGGGCGATCTCGGCGAACGACGGTGAGCCGCGGCGCTTGCCGCCGGACTGGAACATGTCCTGGAACCGGCCGCGGTCGAAGTCGTCGGAGGTCGCGGCGACGCCGGTGGCGATCATCTTCTCGCCCGGGGCGGGCCAGCCGGCCCCGTGCTGCAGGCCGTAGACCATGTCGACGTGCTGTGCCTCGTCGTAGCCCGTCCAGGTCGTGTAGACGAACGAGTAGGTCACAAGAAGTGCCACATGCAGCGCGGTGATGAGCAGCACCAGGACCGGGACCTTCGACCGCCCGGACGACCGCCCGGACCCCGGCTGTTCGTCCCGCCGCGGTTGGTTCTCCTGCGTATCGGCCTTTTCCGGCATGGGAGTCTCGGGCGTCATCACCGCTCAGGGTAGTCGCCCGCGCCCGTGCCTCCGCCGGTGCCGCCGGATCCGTCGCGCGCTCAGGCGACATAGCTGACGGCGCGTCATCGGCTGTTTGAATCGGTCTGCCAGACTCGCGGGGTGCGCATCCTCGTCACTGGTGCCGGTGGACAGCTCGGTAGCGATCTGTGTCGTCTTCTTGACGCCGAGTCCCGGGCTGACAGCCCGCGTGTGCTCGCCTGGGCCGGGCTCACCCGGTCCGAGCTCGATCTCTCCGACGCGGCCCGGGTCCGCGCGGTCATCGCCGACCAGGCCCGCCCGGCCAGGGTGCAGGGCGGGCTCGTCGTCATCAACACCGCCGCCTGGACGAACGTCGACGGCGCCGAGTCGGACGAGGAGGGCGCCTACGCGGTGAACGCCGCCGGGCCGGCCCACCTGGCTGCCGCCTGCGCCCAGGCCGGCGCCGTCCTCGTGCACATCTCCACCGACTACGTGTTCGACGGCGCGGCTTCGAAGCCGTACGAGACGACCGATCCGCCGGGGCCCCGGTGCGCGTACGGGCGGACGAAGCTCGCCGGCGAGGAGGCGGTGCTGGAGCTCTGCCCGGGGTCCTACGTCGTGCGCACCGCCTGGGTGTACGGGCGCACGGGCGGCAACTTCGTCAAGACGATCGCCCGGCTGGCCCGGGAGCGTGACCAGCTCACCGTCGTCGCCGACCAGCACGGCAGCCCCACCTGGTCCGCCGATCTGGCCGCCGGCCTGCTCGACCTGGTCACGGCGCAGCCCACGCCCGGCCTCTACCACTGCACCGGCGGTGGGGAGACGACCTGGTTCGGCTTCGCCCGCGCGATTGTGGGCGCGCTCGGGCAGGACCCGGCGAAGGTGGTGCCGATCACCACGGCGGAGTTCCCGCGTCCGGCGGCGCGCCCGGCCTACTCGGTGCTGTCGCAGCGTTCCTGGCAGGACGCCGGGCTGCGTCCACTGCGCCCCTGGGAGGACGCGTTCGCCGCGGCCTTCGCCGAGTTCGGCGCCGAGCTCCGAGCCGACCTCTGATCGGAGATCGGCGCCGCGGCCGGCGAGTAGTTTGATGCTGTGAGCACTCAGACTCCCGACACGGAAGCGCGGCGTCCGGGCCGTCCGGTCCTTGTCGCCGTCGCGTGGCCCTACGCCAACGGGCAGCCGCACCTCGGGCATATCGCCGGTGCCTACCTGCCCGCCGACATCTTCGCCCGTTACCAGCGAATGATCGGCAACCGGGTGCTGATGGTCTCGGGGTCCGACGCACACGGCACGCCGATCACCGTGCGGGCCGACGAGGAGGGGGTCACCCCGCAGGCGATCGTCGACCGGTACCACCCGGAGTTCCTGCGGATCTGGTCCGATCTGGCGATCAGCTTCGACCTCTTCACCACCACCCGGACGCACAACCACGAGGTGGTCGCCCAGAGCGTGTTCACCCGGCTGCGGGAGGCCGGGTACATCTACCCGAAGGAGACCTCGCAGTTCTTCGACCCGGACGCGGGCCGATTCCTGCCCGACCGGTATGTCGTCGGCACCTGCCCGCACTGCTCGTACACGCAGGCGCGTGGGGACCAGTGCGAGAACTGCGGGCGCACGCTCGACCCGGAGCTGCTCGTCGACCCGCGCAGCAAGGTCACCGGCGCGGTCCCCGAGATGCGGCAGACGACGCACTTCTTCCTGCGCCTGTCCGGCCTTTCCGACCAGCTGCTCGACTGGCTGCAGGCCCGTCAGGGCTGGCGCCGGCACGTGCTGAACTGGTCGGTGCAGTTCGTCAAGGATGGTCTGCACGACCGTGCGATCACCCGTGACCTGGACTGGGGCGTCCCGCTGCCCACCGACGAGCTCGGGCCGGGCAAGCGGCTGTACGTGTGGTTCGAGGCCGTCATCGGCTACCTGTCGGCGAGCAAGGAGTGGGCGGCGGGCACCGGAGACCCCGAGGCCTGGCGGGCCTGGTGGGAGGACCCGGAGGCGGCGGCCTACTACTTCGTCGGCAAGGACAACATCCCCTTCCACACCGTCATCTGGCCGGCGATGCTGCTCGGCCACGGCGGGCTGGACCTGCCGACCGACGTCCCGGCGAACCAGTACGTCACCTTCGGCGGTGCCAAGGCGTCGAAGTCGGCGGGGATCGGCCGGGGTGTGCGCGAGTACCTCGACCTGCTCCAGCCGGATGCGCTGCGGTTCGCGCTCGCCTCGGTGCTCCCCGAGCAGAACGACACCGAGATCTCGGACGGGGACATCGTTCGCCGCGTCAACGACGAGCTGATCGCCAACTGGGGCAACCTCGTCAACCGGGTGATGGCGCAGATCAACAAGTTCTTCGGCGGGGCGCTGCCCGAGACCGGTGATCTCGACGGGGTGCACGCCGAGCTGCTCGCCTCCGTCGACGCCGGCCTCGTCCGGGTGGGTGAGCTGCTGGAGCGGGTCGAGCTGCGGGCCGCCCTGCGCGCGGCGATGGAGATCTCCGCCGAGGTGAACGCCTACCTCTACCGCGAGGAGCCGTGGAAGACCGTCAAGGTCGACAAGGCCACCGCGGCGCACAGCCTCGCGGTCGCCGTCCAGGCGATCTCCGGCATCACGACGGCGCTGGCACCGTTCCTGCCGTTCAGCTCCGCGCGGGTCGCCGACGTGCTGGGCATCGACCTCGGGGTGTGGGCGCGGCAGCCGGTCGCCGCCGGGCGGGAGCTGGTCTGGTCCGGTGGCCTGTTCACCAAGCTGGACGCGGACGCCCTGGACGTCACCGCACCCACCGGCGCCTGATGGCGTGACGGCCCTGCGCCACCCCGGCCGACCGGCCGGGGGCGGCGCACGGCCGCCGCGTGCGGGCTGGGACACTGACTCCCAAATGGCGAGCGCATCGGGCCCGCCGTCCCCGGTAGGCACACCGCCGAACCGGGACGGGGCGGCGGCAGGAGAGGTACCCGCTCAGTCGAGCCAGCCGCGCTCCGATCTTCTTGATCGCCCAGCCCCCTCGGATCCGCCTGCCGATCAGATCCCGGCCGCGCGGCCGGGCCGTCCGCAGGACGGGCGTGCCAGCCTTCCGCGCCTTCCGCGCCGTCTGCGGGGCCGCCTCCCGGCGCAGCTGTGGGAGCGCCACGCGGCTTTCCTGGTTGTGCTGGTGCTGGCTGTCGCGGCCAGGGCGGTGGTCGTCTGGGCCTACCGGCCGGCGCTGCTCTACTACGGGGATTCCCCCGCCTACCTGGACCAGGCCGCGAGAAGGCTCTGGGCGGGGGACTGGCGGCCGTCGGGCTACCCGATGTTCCTGCGGGTCCTCGGCGCGCCCGACCACCTGACCAGGCTGGTGATCGTCCAGCACACGCTGACGCTGCTGGTCGGCGTGGCCCTGTACGCCACCGCCCGGCGGCTGTTCGAGCGGTTCGGTCCTGCCGCGGCGGCCCGAGGCCGCGGTGGCTGGCCCGCCGCCCTGGTCGCGGCACCGGCGCTGCTGGCGCCCTGGGTGCTCGACCTCGGCCAGTTCGTCCTGGCTGACAGCCTCTTCGGCACGCTGGTGCTCGGCGGGGTCCTGGCCCTGGCCTGGCCTGGCCGCCCGGCTGGCTGGCGGTTCGCCCTCGCCGGCCTGTTGCTGGGAGCGGGCGTCACGGTTCGCACGGTCGGCTATGGGCCGATCGCCCTGGGCGTTGCCGGCACGATCATCCTGGCCATCGGCCACCACCGCGCCAGCGCCACCGGCGCTACCAGGACCGCGAGCGCCATCGGCGCTACCAGCACCACCGGCGCTACCAGCACCGCCGATGCTTCCGGCGCTTCCGGCGTGGTCAGGGCTGTCCGTGTCGTCGCGCCCGTGATGGCGTTCGTGCTGGCCGCGGCCGCGCCGGTCGTCGCGTACTCGTCCTGGAGCGCGAGCCAGGGCAGCGGCTTCACGGTCAGCGCCCACTCGGGCTTCTTCCTCTACGGGCGGGTCGCGCCTTTCGCCGACTGCGACCGGCTGCCCGACGACGCCGATCTACGGTCGCTCTGCGACCCGCGGCCACTCGCGCAGCGTGGCTCACCGGTGACCTATCTGTGGCCTGACGACTCACTGCTGCGGCAGGGCAACGACCTCGTCCCACCGGGACGGGAGGCGCTCGCCGGCGAGTTCGCCCAGCACGTGGTCCGGGCCCAGCTCTGGATGATGATCACCACCACGGCCCGCTACCTGGGCGGCTACTTCTGGCCCGTCCAGTACGAGACCGAACTCACCAGCCGTGCGGACACCTGGGAGCTGCCCGACACCACCAGAAACCGGCTGCCCGACGGACAGCCGCACGCCACCGACGGCTACTTCGCCGTCAAGGACCTGCGTGACGGCCCCGCCGCGGTGCTCTCGCTCTACTCCGGGCTGTCCTACGCCGTGATGCCACTGGTCGGCCTCGGCCTGCTCGCCGGTGTGCTCGCGGGGGTGGCCGGGCGGATTCGTGGTGTGGCGGGGCCGGGCCGGCTGTTCTGGCTGGCGGCGGGAGCGGGTATGTCCACCTTGCTGCTGAGTTCTTTGACGTCCGCGTTCGACTACCGCTATCTGGGGTCGGTCATCGGCCTGCTCACCGCGGGCGCCGTGCTGGGAGCCATCGCGCTCGTGAGGGTGCTGCGTGCCCGGCCCGCGGACCGCTTTCATGGGGGGATCTTGTGAGGATCGCGTTTCTCGGCCTCGGCCGGATGGGGCGCCGGATGGCCCGCCACGTGCTGGTCGCCGGCCACGAGCTGGTCGTCTGGAACCGCACCCCGGGGCGTGCCGAGGAACTGACCTCGGCCGGTGCCATCGAGGCCGCGGACCCCGCTGACGCCGTCCGCGGTGCCGAGGCCTGCGTGCTGATGCTGTTCGACCCGGAATCCGCCGCGGAGGTGCTCACCGCGGTCGTACCGGCCGCCGAGTCGGGCGCCCTTCTGATCAACTGCACGACGGTCGGCCCGGCGGCGGCACGCGAGCTGGGACGCACCGCGACGGGCGCCGGGCTGCGCTACCTGGACGCCCCGGTGGTCGGCACGGTCGGCCCGGCCGAGGCCGGCACCCTGCGGATTCTGGTCGGCGCCGCCGACGCGGATCTCGCCGCGGCCAGGAGCATCCTGGGGACTTTCGGCGATCCGGAGCGTATCGACCATGTGGGGTCCATCGGAACCGCCAGCGAGCTGAAAACCGTCGTCAACCTCGCTCTCGCCGAGGGGATGGCCGCCGTCGCCGAGGTGCTTCGCTACGGCACCGACCTCGGCCTCGACCGCGGCCTGGTGCTCGCCGAGCTCGCCGCCGGGCCGCTCGGCACCCTGGTCAACTACAAACGGCCGATGCTGGAGTCTGACGACTACTCCCAGGCCGCGTTCACGGTCGCCGGCCTCGCGAAGGACGTCCGGCTGGCCACCTCGTCGGTCGCGGAGCCGCTGCCCGTCGCCGAGGCGACCCTGGCGCTGACGGCGGCCGCCGAGCGGGCCGGTCACGCCGACGACGACTTCTCCGCGATCGCCGCGGCGGACGTCTCCGGCTCGGCCTGAGCCCGGCCGCGGTACCGATCCGGTGGCCACCAGACGTTGGTTGCTGCTCGGCGTGGTCGCGGCGGGACTGACGCTGAGCTCGGTCGGGCTGCTCGGCGTGCTCGCGACCGAGCCCTTCGCCAGCGCGGACGAGGCGCAGCACACCGCGTACGCGGTGGAGGTCGGCGAGGGGCGCTTGCCCGAGCTGGACACGCCGGTGCGGGCGACCATCCCGGGCATGTCCGGCCTGCCGGCCGACTGCCGGGTCGACCCCGCGGACGTGCGCCGGGCGGCCGTCGAGGCGGCTGACCGGCCGGCTGACGACCGCCAGGCACAGGTGTCGCTGCCGGCCTGCGCGGCCCGGGACCGCGGCTTCGCCAGCTTCGAGGTCATCTACACCGCGAACCATCCGCCGCTGTTCTACCTGCTCGAATCGGTGCCGCTGCGGATCGGCCGGTCGGCCGGCCATCCGCTGGCCGGCTTCTACGCGGCGCGGATCCTCAACCTGGCGGTGGGGTTCGCAGCGCTGGTCGCGACGGCCTCGCTGGTGCGGGTACTGGTGCCCGGCCGGCCGGATCTCGCGGTCGCCGCGGCGGCCATTACCGGTGCGATGGGCGGGTTCGTCGCCGTCACCGCCCAGGTCTACAACGACGCGCTCGCGGTGACCCTGATCACCGCAGCCACCGCGGCGACGCTCGTGCTCCTGCGCCGGGGGCCGTCAGCGCGGACGCTGCTGGCGGTGGCCGTCCTGGTCCCCGCGGCCGCGCTCAGCCGGGCCAGCGGCGCGATCGCCGCGTCGCTGCTGGTGCCCATGGTCGGGGTGGCGGTCGGGCTCGCGTTCGCGCGTGGCACGGGCCTGGGCGTCGGCCGACGACCGGCGCTGGGCGGGCGTCCGGAGCCGGGCCGACGTCCGGCGCTGTGGCGCAGTGCCCTGGTGGGGCTGGCCGCCGCTGTGACCACAGGTCTGCTGACGGTGGCGGCTGCCGGCTGGTTCTACCTGCGCAACGAGCGGCTGTACGGGGACCTGACCGCCACCGGACGGATCGCGTCGATGTTCCCCACCGGGTTCGAGGAACGGTCGGCCTGGCAGGTGGTCACGTCCGAGGACTTCTGGTGGCTGGTCTACCGCGGCCTGTTCGGGCGCCCGAAGCTGCTCCTCGGCTGGCCGTACCGGGTCGCGGTCGGCGTCGGGCTACTCACCCTGGTGGGCCTGCTGGCGGCCCCGGTGCGCGCCGGCCTCGCCCGCGCTGTCGCCCGTCGGGCCGGCCACCGCGCTGCTGGCGATGCCGTTGGCGTTACTGCCGACGGCGCTGGCTGCGACGTCGGTCCGGCCCGGGGAACCTGGGTGACCGATCTGATGTGCTGGCTGGTCGCCGGCGCGCAGGCCCTGATCGCGGTCGCGACGCTGGTGGGTTTCGTGGCCGCGGGCGGCGCGTCGTTCGCGCGCTACCTGCTGCCCGCGCTGCCCATGCTGGCGGTGGCGGTGGCGGCAGGATGTTCCGCCCTTCCGCTGGCCCGCCGAGGCCTGCCGACGGTGCTGGTGGTCGGGGCGCTGTGGTGCACCACGATCGTCATGCTCAGCCGTGAGCTGGCCCGGCACGACCCGGGCCTGGCCGACCGGGACCTGCACGGCCGGCTGCGCGGCGCCATCGCGGCGACCGCGTTCAGCCCGAGCGGCGCGTCGCTGGTGGTCGGCGTCCTGCTCGCCCTGGCTGGGCTCGGAATCGTCCTGCTGACCCTGTCGATGTCGATGCTCGCTCCCGCTGCGGTTCCCCGCTGGCAGGTGCGCCCGGCCCGTGGCTCAGCCGGCGCCGATTCGGGAGACGGGGGCATGGTCCCGGCCGCGAGCGGATTCGGAGTCGTTCGCGGCGGGTGCGGTGAGGGCGACGGACAGGTCGTCGGCGAGGTCGTCGGCGAAAGCGTTGGCGAGGTCGTCGGCGAAAGGGTCGGCGAGGTCGTCGGCCCGCCCGGCAGTGCCTAGAAGGCCCCTGCCGGGCAGAGCGCCAGAGTCTGGATTCCAGGGAGAGGGAGCGTACGGACCTCGGAGCGCCCGGCAGCTCGGCAGCCCGGTTTGGCGAGTCGCAAGAGTGAAGGATTTTAGTCGCTCCAACGACCAAAATCCTTCTTTCTTGCGGCTAGCCGGGCGAGTTCGTGGCCCTTTTGTCGCGCTTAGGTGAATTGCCGGTGCTGCGCGGCAGTGCGGGATCCCCGATGGGCAGGCCCAGGCCTGCCTGCGTCGAGGGTTCAGCGAGCGACTCGCTGGTAGACGGCGGCGGTCAGTTCCGCGGTGCGCCGCCAGGTGAAGGCGCGGGCGTGGTCGCGCCCCTTGGCCGTCTCGGTGCCGTCCGCGGGTGCGGTGAGGGCGGCGGACAGGGCGCCGGCGAGGTCGTCGGCGAACGCGTCGGTCCGCCCGGGAGCCACCAGGTGGACGCCGGCGGCGCCGCCGACGACCTCGCGCACCGCGGGGATGTCGGCGGCGACGACCCTGGTCCCGGCGGCCAGCGCCTCCAGCGGCGGTAGCCCGAAACCTTCGTAGCGGGAAGGGAAGCACAGCACCGCCGCTCCGGCCACCACCGACCGCAGCTCGGCGTCGTCCAGGTAGCCGAGGGTGACGACCGCCTCCGGTGGCAGCCCGGCGGTGTCGAGGGCGGGGCCCCAGCCGGGCGGCCCGACCAGCGCCAACGGCGGGGTGTCGCGCTCGGTGGCGCGCAGCCGCCGCAGTGCCTCCAGCAGCGCGGGGAGGTTCTTGCGCGGTTCCGCGGAACCGACGAACAGCAGGTACCGCTCGGGCAGCCCGTGGGCGGCGAGCCAGCCGCGGGCCGGGGCGGCGGCGGTGAACCAGGCCAGGTCGACGCCGAGCGGCGTGGGGGTGACCAGCTCCGGGTCGAGCCGGTAGGCGGCGATCACCTCGTCCGCGACGGCCTGGCTGGGGGTCAGCACCGCGGCGGCACGGCGCAGCCCGCGCGGAACGAGCGTCGTGTAACGGGCGGACGCCTCCGACACCGTGTCGGGCGTGCGCAGGTAGGACAGGTCGTGCACGGTCAGCACGCCCTTGGCGGCGGCCAGCGGGCCGAGCACGAAGTTCGTCCCGTGGATGATGTCCGCGGCGCCGGTGAGCCATTCGGTCGGCGGGTGCTCGGAGCGCATCCAGGCGTCCTGCAGCAGCCGGGCGGGGACGCGGCGCGCCGCGGGGCGGACGCCGGGCGGCAGCGCGGCGGCGAGCCCTGCCGAGCCCCGCCAGGTGAACGCGGTCGCCGCCACGTCGAGATCGAGCTGGTCGACGCGGGCCAGCTCGCCCAGCCCGGCGAGCAGTGCCGCCGTGTAGCGGCCGACCCCCGTGCGCGGCCCGAGCAGCGGGGTGCCGTCGAGAACGACCCGCATCACACGGCCCGCATCAGGAGACCACTCGCATCAGGCGTACAGACGTCGGCGCTCGACGATGTCGTGCCACCGGTCGGCGAACGCGGCGTCGGAGAACTGCTGGGCCCGGTCGACCGCGGCCGTGGCCAGCCGGGAGCGCAGCCCGTCCTCGGCGGCCAGCCGGCGGGTGAACGAGGCGACCTGCTCCGGATCGCTCCAGCGGTAGCCGTCCCGCCCATGCCGGACGATCTCGCGCTGCCCGGCGCGGTCGATGACGACCGGCACGCAGCCGCCGGCCATCGCCTCGACGGTGGTCATCCCGAAGTGCTCGGCGGTCCAGGGGCGGCGCCGGTCGTCCTCGCCGTAGCCGGTCGCCGACCAGAAGACCGAGCTGGTGGACAGCAGCCGCTCGACCTCGGCCCGCGGCGCGTTCGGCAGCACCTCGACGGGCAGCCCCGCACCGGCGGCCCGGACCTGCTCGACGTAGGGCTTCTGCGAGTCCTCACAGCCGCCGACGACGTACATCTTCCAGTCGGGCAACCCGCCGGAGCGGTAGAGCTCACCGAACCACTGGACCATCTCCAGCTGCCGCTTGGCGTGGCCGAGGCCCGGGGCGAAGAACCGCCCGACGGTGATCACGGCCTTCTCCCGCTCCGGGGCCGGGTGGAGCCGGTCGACCTGGATCGGTGGGAACAGCACGTCGGAGTCCCGCTTCCACAGCTGGCTGATCCAGCCCCGGGTGTACTGAGAGTTGGCCATGACGGTGTCGTAGCCGTCGAGGTAGCCGAGGTCGGCCGGGTCGCGCAGCAGCCACGGGAAGCGCAGCGCCATCCGCTCCAGCGGGCCTTCGTCGGCGTCGGTGACCCGCGGCCGGCTCACCGCCACACCGAGCTCCCGCACGTCCGCCTCGCCGGGGGAGAACGCGTCGCTGACCAGGGTCAGCTCGGTGCCCTTCGACGACGACGGCAGCGTCACCTCGAACGGGGCGAACTCCTGGCCGACCGTCAGCTTGGCGAGCACCGTCCCGTCGGCGTCGAGGATCTGCAGCCGCACTCCCTCGGGGGCGCCGGGGCGACCGATGTCGGCCCGCAGGGTCCGCCCGCCGCCGGGGTTCACGGCGAGGATGCCGGAGCCGTTCGTCCAGGTCCACTGCCGGCGCCGGCCGCCTTCCGGCGGATACCAGCCCTGCCCGAAGCTGACGGCCGGGGTCACCCCGCGCAGCAGTGGGCCGGCGGTGCGCACCGCGGCCTTGCGCCAGGCGGCCATGTCGTGGTCGAACGGCGTCGGGAAGAAGCACAGGTACGCCGACCGCGGCGACCGCGGGGCGAGCCGGCTCATGTACGAGCCGTTGACGAACAGGTGGTATTCCTCGGACAGGACGGCGATCGCGTCCTCGCCGCGGTCGGGCAGCCGCCGGTAGCGGCAGCCCGACAGATCCAGACCCAGATGGCTGCCGATCGCGGCGAGGTCGACGTCGGAATGCCCGATGATGTCGACGTCGAGGCCGTCCGCGGCCAGCACCTGGGCGATCATGCCGTTGTGGCGCTCGCCGCCACCCATCGAGTGCCAGAAGCGGTTGTAGACGGCCGCGCGCAGACCCTCCGCACGCGGACCGGCGGTGTCGGGCGCGGTCATCGCTCGACCAGCCAGCTCTGCAGGCTGACCCGCCGCTCGGTGGCGGCGGCGCCGATCTCCCGGCGGTGGCGCAGCATCGTGGGCAGCAGCCGCAGATAGGACGAGAACACCCGCACCCGCAGCAGGGTGGGGCGCACCGCCGGCCGGCTGCGCGAGCGCCACGCCTGGCGCAGCGTGCGCACGGCGATCGACGCGGTCGTCAGCGGGTAGCGGGCGACCGCCGAGACCGCGGTGCGCGCGGTCGCGTCCTTGGTCAGCATCAGCAGCCGGTTGCGGTCGGTGTGGAAGACGAACAGCGGGGACCACTCGACGCTGGACGCGGAGTGGACGTGGCGCAGCACCGCGCCCGGCACGTAGCGGATCTGGTAGCCGCGGGAGCGGATCCGCCAGGACAGGTCGGTGTCCTCGTAGTAGAGGAAGAAGTCGTCGTCGAACCAGCCGAGCTGCTGGCCCAGCTCGGTCCGCATCGCCATGCCGTTGCCGCAGGCGGTGAAGACCTCCTCCGGGTTGTCGAACTGGCCGGTGTCGATCTGCTGGTAGCCGCGGTCGGCGCCGTAGCCCTCGGTCAGCACGATGCCACCGACGTTGTTGATGACGTCCACCCGCGGGGCGCCCGCGCCCACCGTGAACGAGACGGTGGACGGTTCGGCCGTAACCGGCAGCGTGCACGACGACGGCAGAGCACCCGACGGCAGAGCACCCGACGGCAGAGCACCCGACGGCAGAGAACCCGGCGTCGAGGCGTCCGGTGAGCCGTCCCAGCCCAGGGTGACGTCCTTGGCGGTGTCCGCGGCCCAGGTGATCCCGATGGTGACCGGGCCGTGCTCGGGCACCGGAACGCACAGCTCGCCGTCGCCGCGGGTCCAGAAGAACGGGGCCTTCGGCGGGCCCTCGGCGCCGAAGGTGAGCTTCTCCCACAGCACCTCGCGCAGCACCTCGCGGCCGTCCACCGTCACCGAGCTGACGCGCACACCCAGCTGGCGCGGGTCGTGAGGGCCGGGGGAGAAGGTGGGCGTGGCCAGGGTGAGCCGCAGGAACCGGGGCAGGAAGACGACCTTGCCGGTGACCGCGCCGAGCCGGCTGCCACCGGGCTCGTCGAACGGTGCCAGCAGCCGGGCCAGCCAGTCCGGCTCGGGGATGGCGTCGTTGTTCAGCAGCACCGCGAGCGGTGTGGTCACCTTCCGCAGCGCGAGGTTGTTCCCGCCGGCGAAACCGAGGTTGCGGTCCGACCGTACGACCTTCACCCAGGGGTAGCGGCTGGCGAGCAGCTCCAGCGATTCGTCGCCGGAGGCGTTGTCGACCACCTGGGTCTCGAACGCGAACGGCGCGTCCTGCTTGGCGAGTGCGTCCAGGCAGGGTGGCAGCAGGTGTGCCCCGTTCCAGTTGACGATGACGACCGTGGCGAGCGGCCCGTCGCTGTTGCCGCTCTCGTCGCCGTTGCTCTTGGAAGCGCTGCTCATCGCACCATCCGCTCCTTGCCAGCCCTCACTGCCAGCCGTCACCGGCGCAGCCCTGCCTGGTAGTCGACGCGGAGCAGCCCGGCGACCTGCGGGCCGCTCACGCCGAACAGGTCCTCGAACCGCCGTACCGTGACCGGCTGACCGGTGGCGGCGTCCGACACCCGGACGCTGACCGCGAACGCCCCGAGCAGCTCCGGCAGCCGGGGAACGACGAAGTCCACCGCCACGATGCCCGACCCCGGGCTGATGCCGCCAGGCGGGGTCTCCATCATCCAGATCGGGACCTCGCCCTGACCCATGATGTCCACGTGCAGGTAGACGTGCTGCGGCGCGTGGTCGGTGAGGTCCAGCTCGACGCTGACGGTGAGCTGCTCACCCGGGTCGTACTGCACCTGCGGGGCTCCGCCGGGGTCGCGGCTGAACGTGACCGCCGTCGGCTTGACCGGTGACAGGTCATACGGCACCGCCCCGCCCTCGACGGGCAGGCTGCCCAGCCGCTGGCGCAGCAGCTTCGTCCCGACCGCCGGCTGCCCGTCGTAGATGAGGTTGCCCGTCTCCAGGACGAGCACCCGGTCGCACATGTTCTCGATCAGGTCGAGGGAGTGCGTGACGAACAGAATCGTCCGCCCCTCGGACCGGAACTGGGCGATCTTGTCGAGGCACTTGCGCTGGAACGCCTCGTCACCGACGGCGAGCACCTCGTCGACGAGCAGGATGTCCGGGTCGACGTGCACCGCGACGGCGAAACCGAGCCGCACGTACTGGCCGGACGAGTAGTGCTTCACCTCGTCGTCGATCTTGTGCCGCAGCTCGGCGAAGTCGACGATCGAGTCGAAGAGCCGGTCGATCTCCCGCTTGGACAGACCCAGCAGGGAGGCGTTGAGGTACACGTTGTCGCGGCCGGACAGCTCGCCGTTGAACCCGGCGCCGAGCTCCAGCAGCGAGGCGATCCGCCCGTTGACCGCCACCTCGCCGGAGGTGGGGCGCAGGATGCCGGCGAGGACCTTGAGCAGTGTCGACTTGCCCGACCCGTTCGCGCCCGCCAGGCCGACCGTCTGCCCGCGCCCGATCTGGACGTCGATGTCGCGCAGCGCCCAGAAATCCTCCCCGCTCGCGCCCTCGCGGCGGACGAACCGCTCTTTCAGGCTGGTCGCGCGCTTGCTGTAGGCGACGAACTTCTTGCTGACCCCGGCCGCGCGGATCACGGTCGGCGAGCCCGACGACTGCGCCGCGGAGGCCGAGGTCGCGGGGCGGTCGGGCTGTGCGGGCGGGGCGAGCGGCGGTGACGACACTAGAGGTCCTCGGCGAAGTCGGCCTGGAAGCGCCGGAACACCCGCAGCCCCAGAAAGAGCACGGCGAGCGAGATGAGCGCGGCGATTCCCAGGTGTTCGAGGTAGAACGCGTACCCGGTGTCGGCGATGATCGACGACGAGCCGGTGGAGTTGCCCGGCGGCGGGTCGTAGATCGCCCGCTGGAACGTCATCACCACCACGGCCATCGGGTTGAGCAGGTACACCCAGGTCCAGTCGCCGAGCCGGTCGGAGATCAGGCCGTACGCGTAGACCATCGGGTTGATCCAGAACCAGGCCACCAGGGCGACATCCAGCAGGTGCTGGGTGTCGCGGTAACGCACGTTCAGCGCCGACAGCAGCAGCGACAGCGCGACGGTGAACAGCAGCGCGACCGCCCCGGCGGGGACGATCAGCAGCAGCTCGGGCCCGAACAGGCTGTACTGCAGCCCCAGGATGACCACGAACAGCACCAGCAGCTGGAGCGCGAAGTGCACCGCGGCGAAGCCGACCGCGGACAGCGGCAGCACCAGCAGCGGGAAGCGCACCTTCTTCACCAGGTTCGCGTTGGCGACCACCGCGCCGCAGGCGGACGACACGCTGCCGGAGAAGGCGTTCCACACCAGCATCCCGGACATCAGGTAGATGCCGAAACGCGGGATCCCCGTCTTCAGCACCACCTGGAAGACGAACGTGTAGACCACAAGGAGCAGCAGCGGGTTCGCCAGCGACCAGGCGAAGCCGAGCGTCGACCCCTTGTACTTGACCTTCAGGTCCTTGCGGACGAGGTTGCGCAGCAGCTCCCACCGCACCCGGGTCTGTGCCCGGCTGCGGTGATCGACATGGCGCGCGCCGGAACGTGAGCCGCGAGGGCGCTGGGCCGGTGCCTGCCCGGACCCCTGGCCCGGTGACGGCGATGGCGATGAGGGGAACGTGGAGAGGTCAGCGACCCGCGACATGACCTTCTTCTTCCCCTGTCGGGCGTACATCTCGGACCCGCACCGTGCTCGGCCCCTCCTCCGCCCAGCGCAACCGTCACCGGTTGGCGTCGACTCCTCGACCGTTGCTCGAACGTCGTCGTGTGCTCGGACGCCGTCGTGCTGAACGTCGTCGTGCTTGAACGTCGTCGCCCGGGTTGGAGACGATGGCCGTAGACCGTACCGCGTGCCACCCCGGAGGCGATGCCCCGAGTCCGGTGACTGGCACCCCCAGGGGGGTTCATAGTATCGATCCGTCTATCTGGCTCCGGCCGGCGAGCGCTCCACCCGAACCACCCGTCGACAACCCGGAAACCTCCGGTGTTGTCCGGCGGCGGTCTCGGGGGTGCCTGGCCGGCCCAGATTGGGCGGTCGGGGGACCGGCTGTCCGGGAGGGGCGGGCAGTGTTCACCGACGTCCGACTTCGCGAGGTCTGGTCGCATCTGGAGTCGGGCGGTGCCCAGGCCCTGACTCTCGATGTGTTCGACACCCTGCTGTGGCGCATGGTGCCCGAACCGGCACACGCCTTCATCACCCTGGGGCACCGCCTCGCCGAGATCGGCCAGCTGCCGACCGGCGTCACCCCCGGCGAGTTCGCCCGCCTGCGCGTCTACGCGGAGCACAAGGCCCGGGAGCACTCCCACGAGGTGCGGGGCACCTACGAGGTACGCCTCGACGAGATCTGGGGCGTGCTGGTTCCGGCGCTGCCCGGCGCGGGCAGCCTCGGCGACCTGATGGACGTCGAGCTGGCCGTCGAGCGTGACCTGTGCCGGGCCGACCTGGCCGTCGTCGAGCTGGCCGAGCTCGCGATGACCAAGCTCGGGCTGCCGGTGTACCTGCTCTCCGACACCTACTTCTCCGCCGCCCAGCTGGAGCGCCTGCTCAGCCGCCCGGAGCTGGCCGGGGTGCCGTTCACCCAGATCTTCACCTCGTCCGACGCCGGGATCAGCAAGAGTGACGGGCTGTTCCGGCACATGCTGGCCGCCTCGAACCTGCAGCCGTCGCGGGTCGTGCATCTCGGCGACCACCCGGTCGCCGATGTCGAGAGCGCCCGCGAGCACGGCCTGGTCGCCATCCACTACCCGAAGTACTCCGGCTCGCTGAAGTCGACGCTCGAGCTGGAGGGCCTGCTCACCGGTCCGGGCGACGACACCCCGATCGACTCGGCGCACGGCGACTACGGCATGACCGCGCTGCGGGCCCGCTCGCTGCACCGCGCGGACGCCGCCGCCGTCCCGCCAGGCCTGCGTCGCTACTGGGAGACCGGCGCGACCGTGTTCGGCCCGGTCTTCACCGGTTTCGCCGACTGGGCGGTGGAACGCACCAGAGACCACGGCGCCGACCACATCTACTGCCTGATGCGCGAGGGCGAGTTCCTCTCCCGCCTGGTCGCCGAGCCGGGCGCGGACGCCGGTGTGACCACCTCCACCCTGTGGGCGTCACGCCAGGTCTGCGCGCTGTCCAACGTGTTCGAGGGCAGCCCCGAGGAGCTGCGCAGCTTCCTCGTCCGCCGGCACGCGCCGAGCGTCGGCCAGCTGCTGCGCCAGCTCGGGGTCGCCGTCGACGACGTCGCCGGCATCTCCTCGCTCGCCGACCGGCGCCTGGACGTCCCCGGCCTGCTCGACGACACCCTCGAGGCGCTGTGCTCGGACGAGCGCATCCGCAGCGAGATCGTCCTGACCGCGGCCCGGCTGCGCGACCGGTACGTCCAGTACCTCGACACTCAGCTGCCCGAATCCGGGCGGATCGTCGTCGCCGACCTCGGCTGGGGCGGCACCATCCAGGCGCTGCTGGCCCGCCTGCTCGCCTCCACCGGGCGGGACTTCGACGTCTGCGGCCTCTACCTGGCGACGAACGCCGCCGCCGGCACGCACCGCCTCGCCGGCCTGCAGATCGAGGGCTACGCCGCCTCCGGCGGGCAGCCGGAGCTGATGGCCAACCAGCTCATGCGCAGCCCCGAGGTGCTCGAACAGCTCTGCATGCCAGACATCGGCTCGCTGGTCTCCTTCGACGACGAGCACCGCCCGGTGCTGAGCATCGACCGCACCTCGCGGACCCAGGTCGCCCAGCGGGTCGCCGTCCAGGACGGCATCCTCGCCTTCCAGCGCGAATGGCTGCGCTACCGGCGCTCGGAGACGGCGATGCCGTCGCTGTCCGAGGCGGGGGCCCGGCACTCCTCGCTGCGGATGCTGACCCGGTTCGTCGCCCGCCCCACCGCGGCCGAGGCCTCCGCGTTCGGCGCGTGGGCCCACGACGACAACTTCGGCTCGGACTCGACCGAGGGCCTGCTGCCGCCCGAGCTGGTCCGGCGGATGCCCTACCTGACCCCGGCGGACGTCGAGAAGATCACCATGCGGGAGCTGTACTGGCCCGCCGGTGTCGCCGGCGTCGCGAACCGGTCGCTCGCCGTGATCAGTGGCCTGGCCGCCGCGGCCGGGGTGCGGGCCGAGGAGGTCTCCCCGGAGGCCGCCGCCGGCCCGGTCGAGGTCTACGTCGACACCGGCGGCGACTTCGTCAACGGCCACAAGGAGACCGTCGTCACCCGCTCCGGGCGCGACGGGATGTCGATCGTGCGGCTGAGGGTCGAGGGTGTCGGCGCCCGCCGGGTGCGGATCGACCCGGCCGGCCGGCGCGGCCTGCTCCGCCTCGACTGGCTGACGATCTCCTTCCACCTGCACAACGCTCCCGAGCCGTACAAGGTCACCGTCACCTCCCTGGACGACCTCGCCGGCCAGCAGCTCGCGCTCATCGGCCTGCGGACCCTGCAGGCCAACCTGCTGGAGATCGTCGGCGACGATCCGCAGATCATCTACACGATCGATCACGGCACGCAGCCGCAGCTCGGCGGGACGTACGCGATCGACGTCGAGATGGCCTTCGGCTGGCTCGGGATCCGGGCCGACCCGCTGCAGGTGCGCACGGCGGACGCGGCCCGGACCGGCCTGCCCGTCCGGGCCGCCCGGAAGATCCGTCGCGAGCTGGGAGGGCTGCGGTGACGTCAGAGGCAGACGACACAGCCGACACGGAGGGCATGTCCCCCGATCCACGCCCCTCCCCGTCTCCGGGTAGCGCCGCCGGCACCTCGGGCACCCCCGGCGACCCGGAGCCTCCGGGCCCCGGGGACACCGCGAGAAGCTGGTTCCGCCCGCCGCCGAGCCAGTCCGACCCACTGCGGACCAGTCTGCTCCCGTCGGTGTCACCGCCATCGCCTCCCACGGGGCCGCCGCCTCCCGCTGGGCCACGGCCACCCGCCGGGCCGCCGTCTGCTTCGCTCCCACCTGCGGGGCCACCGTCCGGCCCGCTCCCCGTGCGCTCGTCGGCCTCCTCGGCCCCCCGGCCGCCCGCGGCCACACCGCCGTCCTCGTCACCCCCCGAGATGTCGGTCTTCACGCCGCGCTCGGCCCGGCGCGCCGCCGAGAACGCCCCGGCGCAGCCCTCCTCGCCAGGCGGGCCCGTCACCGCTCCGCTTCCGCTGCCCGGCTACCCGGTCACCCCCGGCACCTCGGCGACCTTCGAACCACCCCGCGACCCCCGTGAGTTCCGCGACGCGCGGGACCGCACACACGACCGCCCGGACCGCAGGCATCCGGACCCCGGCCGCCCAGACCCCGGCCGCCCGGACCCCAGTGGTCCAGTCCTCGACCGCGCGGGCTTCGATCGCCCCGACATCGATCGGGCGGATCCTGGCCGCGCACCCTTTGACGGCGCACCCTTCGACCGCGCACCCGCCGGCCGGGCGGAACCCGCACCCGACGCCCCGCGGCCGCCGGCGGAGACGTCCAGCCTGCCCGGGACGTCCAGCCTGCCCGGGACGTCCGGCTCGACGGCGACGCCGAGCGTGGTGCACGGCAGCCTCGCGGAGCTGGCCGCGGACGCCTACGACGGCGGCGACCACGCCGCCGAGCCGGGTGAGATCACAGAGAAGACCCTCGCGCCGCTGCTCCTGCACTCGCTGACCGACCTGCGCGAGATCTGGATCCCGCTGCTGGAGGCGGCCGGCGCGCGCAGCGTCGCCGAGATCGGCTCGGAGAGCGGCGCCACGACGTCGCTGCTCGTCGGCCTGCTGCGCCGGGGCGGCGGCGGGCGCCTGGTGGTCGTCGATCCCGAGCCGGGGGTCACCCCGACGTCCGGCGGCGGGCTGGACGTCGAGGTGATCCGCGGCTTCAGCCCCGAGGCGCTCGACGGCCACGCACCGACCGACGCCTACCTCATCGACGGAGACCACAACTACGCCACGGTCCGCGGCGAGCTCGCGGCGATCGCGGCCGCCGTGGACGACTTCGACCGGGCCTACTTCCCGCTGGTGATCCTGCACGACGTCGGCTGGCCCGCCGGTCGCCGCGACCAGTACTACGCCCCGGACCGGATCCCCGAGGACCAGCGCCAGCCGAACTCCTGGGACGTCGGCGTGGAGATCGACAAGTCCGACGCGATCCCCGGTCGCGGCTTCCGCGGGGCGGGCGCCTTCGCCTGGGCGCTGACCGAAGGCGGCCCCCGCAACGGTGTGCGCACCGCTGTCGAGGACTTCGCGATGGACCACCCCGACCTGCGGTTCATCACGGTGGCGCCGATCTTCGGCCTCGGGGTGCTCCTCGACCGGCGCGCGCCCTGGGCCCGCCGCATCGCGGACCTGCTCGCACCCTGGGTGGCCAACAGCCTGCTGGCCCGGATGGAACGCAACCGCATCGACCTGTACCTGCGGGTCCTCGCGATGCAGGACGACGCGGTCGCCGCCGCCCGGGCACGGCAGCGGGAATGGTCCCGCATCGACGCCGAGCGCAGCGAGCTCGCCGCCCGGGACCTGCAGCGGCTGAGCCGCATCAGCGAGCTGGAGCAGGAGCTCGCCGCGGCCCGCCGGGAGCAGCAGCGGCCGCCCTGGAGCTCCGGCGCACCGGACGAGCCGAAGCTTCTCACCGCGGCCCGCATCGCCGGCGCGGCCCTGCGGGCCCGTCTCGGCGGTGAGGCGGGTGCCCGCGACTCCGGCGACTCCGGTGACGGGGCGGCCGGCTCGACGGCTATCCCGTCGCGGGGCGCCCAGGCGCTGGCCGCGGGCACCCGCACCGGCGGCGCCGCGGTCGTCCGCCTGGGCTCGGGCCTCGCCCGGCTGGTGGAGAACAGATCCACCGGTGGCACCCCGAACTCCTCCCGCCACGGCAGGCACTGACCGCGCGGGCCTGCTGGGCGTCGGGCTGCCGCTGCTGCCGGGCAAGATCGGAGGGTCCTGGTTGCCAGAACGACGAAATGCCGCGGATCTTCCGATCTGAAGGCGTCGATCGCTGCTGCCAATCAAGGCCTGAGGTGCCATTCTGCGACGACCGGCCACCGCTGCCGGAGCGCTGATCTCGGGAAGGCCACCGCGCTCGGCGTCGCCACGTGATCCAATGATCTTCGCTGTGAAGAGACGCCGATCCGGTTCTGAGGAGTCCGATGGCCCGCTCGCCACACGTTGTCCACATCTCATGGGGTCGCATCGACGTGGAAGGACTCGGGCCGGGCAAGGATTTCATCCTGTACCCGGGCGGAGGCCGGGAGTGGGACTGGTCCGAGAACGGTACCCGCCATGAGCCGGGAATCCAGCCGGCCGATGTACAGGAGATCCTCGACGTGGGCGTGACCGCGGTCGTGCTCAGCCGCGGGATGGAGCTTCGCCTGCGGACGATGCCGGAGACGCTCGAGTTGCTCCGTGATCACAACGTCGAGGTTCACGTCGAGGAGACGAAGGCCGCGGTGCTCCTCTACAACCGGCTGGCGCGGACCGCTGCCGTCGGCGCGCTTCTCCATTCGACCTGTTGAGCCCGGGCTCGCTTGCGTCAGACGAGCCGCGCTCGACCCGGTCGATGATGCGAGACAGACGGGTCTTTGCCTCGTGCATGGTGAAGTGCGCGGCTTCAGCCGCCATCCGCGTCACCTTCCACGCCCGGCACCAACTTGGCCAAGTAGCTGGTCCACGCCGTCGGCTGGCCCTGTTCGCGCGTTGCGGGGCGCGCCCAACAGGCTGGACGTCCCGGGTGGCGCGGTGAAGGTCCGTGGGTTGGGGTGACAGGGTGCCCGCGATCACACGGCTCCCCTGAGGAACCCTTCCAGCATGCGATGGAGCAGCGAGAACGACTACGCGATCGACGAGACGATCATCACCGTTGATGACGGCCGTAACGCACGCGTGCTCAGGGTCAGCCGCCACGGGCTCGTCGTCGGTGACTTCGCATCCTGGGGCGATCTGCTGGCGGACGTCGACCTCGGCCTCGCCATCCAGGAGGATCCGCACGCACCCTGTGCCACCGGCACGCCCAGGTAGGCGGCGCCCGGCATCTGCCCGGGTGACCGGTTCGTGCCCGGTCTCGCCGGGCCGGTAACGCTGGCCCGGCGAACGCCCCGGGAACGGGGTGGGTGCGTACTGACCTCCGCCGGCCTGGCTCCTGGCCGTTCAGGCGCTGGGCGCTTCAGCAGACGGGCTGGTAGGGGACGTCGGCGATGTCGCGTTGCCAGTCGGCCTGGGTGATCTGGTTCGCCGGGTCGGCGCAGGCGCGGGCGACCAGGCCGGCGTCGTCGATGCGGGAGATACGGGTCGTGTAATCGTCGCTGATGGTGACCAGTGATTCACCGTTCGGCATGAACTCGACGCCCTGCACCCAGTCGCCGTGGCCGGAGATCACCCCGGCTGCGGTCACCTTGCCCGGGGCGCTCAGATCCCACAGGTGGGCGGTGGTATCCCAGCCGGCGGTGGCCAGGGTGTGGCCGTCGGGGCTGTAGGCGACGTCGAAGACCCATTTCTCGTCGGCCGGGATCGACGCGGTCGCCCTGGGCCGGGCGGGATCGGTGACATCCCACAGTTTGACCAGGCCGTCGTAGGCGCCGGTGGCCAGCTGCTTCCCGTCCGGGCTGAACGCCACCGACCAGACGTAGTCCGTGTGGGCGGTGATGGCGGCCAGCGGGCGCGGCGAGCTTGGGTCGCTGATGTCCCAGAGCCGGGCGGTGCGGTCGGCGCTGGCGGTGGCCAGCAGTTTTCCGTTCGGGCTGAAGGAGACCTCGTTGACCCAGCTGGTGTGCCGGTTCAGCACGGCGAGCTGGTGCGGGGACTCCGGATTCCTGATGTCCCACAACCGGGCGGTGTTGTCGTAGCCCGAGGTGGCGAGGATCTGCCCGTTCGGGGAGAAGGCGGCGTCGAGGACGTAGCCGTCATGGCCCAGCAGCACGGCGAGCTGCCTGGGCTGGTCCAGGTCGTGGATGTCCCACAGCCGCACGGTGCGGTCGTAGCTGACGGTCGCGAGCAGCTTTCCGTCCGGGCTGAACGCGGCGTCGAGCACCCAGGCCGAGTGGGCGGTGAGAGTGGCCAGCTCACGGGGGTGGGAACGGTCGGTGACATCCCACAGCCGGACCAGGTTGTCAGCGCCGCTGGTGGCGACGGTGCGCCCGTCCGGGCTGACGCCGAGGCCGAGCACCGACTCCGTGTGCCCCGTCAGCACCGTCGCCGTGGCGGGGGAGAAGGACGTCCGAAGGCTGGCCCTGGCCTCGGGTACCGGGCTGATCCGGAACGCGGCCAGGCTGAGGCGTGCCGCACGCCCGGTGTCGGAGTCGCGGATCGACTCGGCCATCGCAGCGACCCGGCGGGCCACGTTGTCGCGCGTCTGCCTCTCGTCGCGGCCGCCGCCGGTGAAGGCCAGCGGGATGAGCGCGGCGATCAGGAGCAGCGCGAGCAGGGGCGCGGCCAAGAGCACGATCCGGCGGCGGGTGGTGGCGGCGAGTAGACGGGTGACCCGGGAGCCTTCGGTCCCGGCCGCGGAACCACCCCCGGTGCCCCCGGCGGCCTCGGCGCCGGCGGCGTCACCGGTGCCGGCCGGTCCGGCAGGTGGCCGGCCGCCGGTGCCGCCGCCACCGAGGCTGCCGGTGTGGCTGCCCCGGCTGCCCCCAGCGCCGCCAATGTCTCCGGTGCCCCCGGCACCCGCGGTGCCGCCGGTGCCGGTGTGGCCTCCGGCGTCGGGGGCACCGGTGATCGCCGGCGGGCGGGGACCGGTGGCGACGTCGTGCTCGGGCGCGGGCTGCGCGGGCACGCCCGTGACCACACGTGGCGCCGAGGCCCCCACGATGCCGCTGGTCAGGTCCGGGAGTGGCAGGTTGCCCGGCTGGCCGACCGGTGCCACCGGTGGAGGAGGCCCGGCGATGGGCGCGTTGGTGGTCTGGATGGCCGCCGAGACGTCGGGGTCGGGGTGGGTCGCCGGGCCCATCCCGACCAGCCGCAGGAACAGCTCCTGCGCGGTCGGGCGCTCGGCCGGGTTCTTGCGCATCGCCTGCTCGACGATGGGCCGCAGCGCGGGATCGAGGCCGTCCAGCAGCGGTTCGCGGTGGACCACCCGGTAGAGCTGCACCGGGGTGGGCCCGTCGCCGAAGGGGTACGAGCCGGTGCCGGCGTAGGTGACCAGACCGCCCCAGGCGAAGACGTCGGCCGCCGACGTCACCGGCTCGCCGTTGGCCTGCTCGGGGGCCATGAACGCCGGCGTGCCGATGCGCTGGACCTCCTGGCTGACCATGGTCTGGGCGTCCAGGGCGCGGGCGATGCCGAAGTCGATCACTCGCGGGCCGAGGGTGGACAGCAGCACGTTGGACGGCTTGAGGTCCCGGTGGACCATGCCGGCACCGTGGATCGCGGTCAGCGCGGCGGCCACGCTGACCGCCACCCGTTCCAGGTCGGCCGAGCGCAGCGGGCCTTCGACGGCGACGGCCTGGGCCAGCGTCAGCCCGTCGACGTATTCGGTCACCAGGTACGGCTGCCCGTCGGGCGGGTCGACGACGTCGAGGACCTCGGCGGTGCAGAAGCGCGCGACCCGGCGGGCCAGGTCGGCCTCGCGCTGGAACCGGGTCCGGAACTCGGGCAGCCGGGCCAGGTCGGCCCGGACCACCTTGACGGCGACCATCCGCCCGCTGGGGTCACGGCCGAGGTAGACCGTGCCCATTCCGCCCTCGCCGAGCCGGCCCACCAGTACGTAGCGGCCGAGCCGGGCCGGATCGTCCGGGCCCAGCGGGGACGCCAGCCGCGAGGCAGCGGTCACCGAGGGGCCGGTCGAATCCGCGGGCGGTGTGGTTTCCCAGCCCCGCTTTCGGCGCACGGCTCCCCCCGAACCGAGATGACGGACACCGGAACCTTACGTGAGTGGTCCGCGGCCTGCTTTCAGTGTGACGGCACGGGGCTGGCCATGCTTGACGGCCTCCCTTTTGCTGTGGAGGGTCCCGACTCGGCCGGCGCGGATTCGCCCGGGGGCGGCTCGGAAAGCCCCTGCTCATCGGACTTGGTCCCGGCGGAACCGGCTGGCGGGGATTTCCGCGCCGGCGGGTGGATGGGGATGGTGTCCGTGACTTCCGGTCCCGCCGGGAGCGGTTCGAACCCTTCGGCCGCCCCGGCCGCTGTCGTCGCCGGGGTCGGCTGGATCGTCCTGGCAGCGTTCCGGCCGCCACCGAGGCCCGGTGCCGCTGGATGATCCGGCCCGGCGCCGCCTGGCGGCGTGTCACCGCGCACGGCCGTCCACACACAGCTGACGAGAACGAGAACGGCCAGCGCGACACCGACCCACACGACGGTGATCACCGTCGAGGGTGACCAGGGTGACCAGGCCGTCAGTGCGTCCCAGGAATCGGCGAGATCGCCGCCGGCCGGCTCCCAGAAGTGCGCCAGAACGGTCTTGACGGACCACCACTGGGCTGCCGCGGCGGCCCCGAAGAACAGGACGGGAAAGACGCGGGCGACCTGCCGGCCGAACGCGGGGGCTCCCATCCCGACGCCGACCGCGAGAGCGGTCAGCCCGCCGTACATGTACCGCCCCGAAATCCCGCTCAGGTGGCCGTGCTCGCTGAAGCCTGTCGCGGACTGAAATGTCATCAGCCCGAAAAGGCCGAGCGTGGGCCAGAGCAGGAACAGCAGGTCCACCCGGGTCCGGCCGTCGCGGGCCCGCATGATGCCCAGCGCGAACAGGGCGATCACGATGGCGCTCGCCGTCCGGACGAACACCGTCGGCAGGGTCACCTCGAACCAGCCGAACGCTCCCCACCAGCGCGTGACCGCGCCGTTGAACAGGACGTCCAGGTAGGCGTCCCAGTCATCGCCCAGGTAGTCGCCGAGCGGGAAGTTCGGCGTCTCCGGCTGGAACGTGCGGTAGCGGATGATGTTGACGACCCACCACCAGCCGCCGAAGGCCACCATGAGCCCACCGCCGAGCAGGATCTGGCGCCACGGAACCCTGGTGGCGCCGGTCGGCACGGTACGCAGGCCGGTGTCGGCGAGCAGGAACGGCGCGTCCCGGTCCGGATCCTGCGTGCCCCGGCCCCGCTCGGCCGGGCTGGTGCGGCCGGGGTGGCTGAGGTAGCTGAGGTAGCTGGCGCGACTGGTGTGACTGGTGTGACTGGTGCGGTTGTGACGGTCGTCCCGCCGGGCTCGCAGCCAGGCGACAAGGTAGGCGAGCGCCGCCATCGGGACGAGCACGATGGCGAGCGACTTCGTCAGCAGGGCGAGCCCGATGAACCCGCCGGCCCAGGCCGCGGTGCGCAGCGAGGTGTCCCCACGCAGGATGTAGATGATCGTCAGGGTGGCCAGCCCGGCGGTCAGCGCCAGCAGGTTGTCGTTGTTCACGCTCGACCCGATGTGGCTGAGTTCGGGCACCGCCAGCGGGACGAGGGCCGCGCAGGTCGCCGCGATGCGGTTGCCACCGGAGAGCCGGTGCGCTCCTGCCCAGGCCAGGACCGGCAGCCACATCACCATCAGCGCGCTCATCAGGCGCAGCGCACCGATGGTCACGTCCCAGCGCAGGCCGTCGCCGTCCCCGCCGCCGGGCAGCGCCCACAGCACCGTGGCGCCGACCCAGTAGTAGAGCGGCGGGTGCTGGACGAGCTGCTGGATGTCCCCGGGAGGCTGCGGATCACCGTCCGCCTGCAGTGTCTGGCCCAGCTCGTCCCAGTCGGGACGGTCGGCGCGCGGCGTGGCGTCGTCCGCGACGATCGGCGCGTGGTCGAGCTCGTAGGGCACCGCTTCGGAGCCGTAGGGGGACGCCGCGATCGCTCCGACGCCGTCCGGCTTCACGAACGCATGCCCGGGATGCGGCCAGCCGTCGCCCTGGACCAGCCGCAGCACGGCGTCCACGTGGTTCGGCTCGTCGGGCGCGTGGTACTGCGGGACGAGCACCGACCAGCAGGCGAGCAGCGCCCCGAACAGGGCGGTGATCAGCCAGATCGGCAGCGGAACCGAACGCAGCAGGACCAGTGGCCGGAACCGGATGCCACCCGGGTATTCGGACATCGCTCAGCGCCAGTAGTCGATATGCCCGACGACCTTCGCCGGTGAGCCCGCGACGACCGCCTTCGCGGGGACGTCCTTGGTCACCACGGAGCCGGCGGCCACGACGGCGCTCTCGCCGACCGTCACGCCTTTGAGGACGATCGCGCCGGCACCGATCCACGCGCGGTCCTCCAGCACGATCGGCCCACTCATCGGCTGTTCGACACCGTCGACGACCATCGGGTGGAAATCGTTGTCGAGAAGCTGGGTGTCCCATGACACGTTGCAGTACGCGCCGATCGACACCCGTTCCCGCACCAGGATCTTCGCGAAACCGTTGATATTCGCGAAGGGGCCGAGTTCAAGAACACCCGAGTCGACCACGACGCGAATCCCGCGCTGCAGCGAGACGACGCCCTCGCAGCGGATCCGGCCCTCGGGGTGGACGCGGACCACCGACACGTCGTGCCGCGTCGTCAGTCCGAACGGGGCGAGCCCGATCCGCATCGCCGCGCCGTCGGCGAACTCGATCCGCTCGTGCCCTTCGATCACCGTCGGCGAACCGATCCAGATCGGCTGCTTGTGGGCGAGCGGATAGCGCAGTCCGGCCACGAACGAGCGTGCCGAGGTCTCCCTGGCGGCACGCAGAGCCCGCACATGGCGCACATACTCGCGTAGATCACCTCTGAACGTCCCCACGCTGGTAACAGTAGGCGCAGCATCGGGCCGCCCGGAGTTCGGCCCCCACAGCAAGCCGTGTCACCCTGGTGGGCGGACTGCCCGCGAGCTGCCTGGGGACGGAACGCGGGCGCGCGACCACGACCCGGGAGTCACAGCGACGTGAGTGTCAGTGCCATCCATCCACACGAGCACCAGAGCGGCCTGGCGGTCGAGACACCGCCCTACGTGACCGTGGTGCTTCCCTGTTACAACGAGCAGGATCACGTCGTCCTGGAGCTCGAGCGCATCACGGCCGCGATGGACGCCAGCGGCTACAGCTACGAACTGCTGGTGATCGACGACAAGTCGACCGACAGCACACTGAGCGTCCTGCGTGACGTCGCGCCGAAGTACCCGAACATGCGGCTGATGCCGTTCCGGCGCAACGGCGGGTCGGGCACCGCCCGGCGCATCGGGACGCAGGAGGCGCGCGGTAAGATCGTCGTCTGGACCGACGCGGACATGACGTATCCGAACGAGCGCATTCCCGAGTTCGTCCAGTACCTCGACGAGAATCCGGATGTCGACCAGGTTGTCGGCGCCCGGACCACCGAGGAGGGCACGCACAAATGGGCGCGCGTGCCGGCGAAGTGGCTCATCCGAATGATCGCCCAGCGGCTGTCCGGAATGAAGATCCCTGATCTCAACTCCGGGCTGCGTGCCTTCCGCCGCGACGTCTCGCTGCCCTACCTGCGGCTGCTGCCGCCCGGATTCTCCTGCGTCACGACCATCACGATGGCGTTCCTGTCCAACCAGCATCCGGTGGACTACCTGCCGATCGACTACGCCAAGCGCTCGGGGACGTCCAAGTTCCACCCGTTCCGGGATGCGCGCCGGTACATCCTGCAGGTGCTGCGGATGGTCATGTACTTCGACCCGATCAAGGTTCTGATGCCGGTCGCCCTGTGGATCATGGGGCTCGGCTTCGCCAAGCTGATCGCCGACGTCATCCGCTACGATCTCCGGGTCACCACCTCGACGCTGCTCGCGATCCTGGTCGGGTTCCAGATCGTCGTCCTCGCCCTGATCGGTGACCTGGTGGCCCGGTCGCGCAGTGACACCTGACCGATCGCGGTCCGCGGCGCGGATCGCGATCATCGGGCCGACCCACCCGTACAAGGGCGGTATCGCCCAGCACACGACCGAGCTGGCACACCGGCTGGCCGACCGCGGGCACCAGGTGCGGATCGAGTCGTGGTCCCGCCAGTACCCCGCTCGGCTCTACCCGGGCCAGCAGCGGGTCGCCGTCCCGGAGGGGACGCCGTTCCCCGCGACCTCCTACCCGCTTTCCTGGCGCCGGCCCGACACCTGGCTGCGCCTGGGCCGTCAGCTGCGGCCGACCGGAACCGCCGCGGCCGACGGCCCAGGCGCTGAACGCCCGGACGTCGACGGGCGGGGTGTCAACGGGCAGGGCGTCAACGGGCAGGGCGTGAATGGGCAGGGCGTCGACGGGCGGGGTGTCGACCTCGTCGTGCTCGTCGTCGTGACGCCGATCCAGGCACCGGCCTACCTCGCGATCCTCGCCGGGCTGCGCGGCCGGCGTCGGCGGTCACCGACCGTCCTCGCCCTGTGTCACAACGTGCTGCCGCATGAGCGGCGCTCGGTCGACCAGCCGCTGATCTCCGCCGTGCTGCGCCGGAGCTCGGCGGTGCTCGTGCACACCCAGGCCCAGGCGGAGCTCGCGGGCACGCTCACCGACGTCCCGGTGCGGGTCGCCGAGATGGCCACCCACCTGTGGACCCCGCCCGCCCCCGAATCCGACCCCGTCCTCGACTCCGACCCCGGTCTCGACCCCGACCCCGGCCTCGACTCCGCCGTGGGGATCGTCGTTCCGGCGGCCGCCGCCGCCGTGCCCGAGCCCTCGCGCGAGCTGCTGTTCTTCGGGCTGGTCCGGCCGTACAAGGGTCTGGACGTGCTGCTGCGCGCGCTGGCGGCCGGGCCGGCCGACGTCCGCCTGACGGTGGCGGGGGAGTTCTGGGGCGGGGTGGAGGCGACCCGGGACCTGGTGGCCGAGCTGGGCCTCGGCGACCGCGTCGACCTGCGTCCCGGCTATGTCCCGGCCCGGGACGTCCCAGGCCTGTTCGCGGCCGCGGACGCGCTGGTGCTGCCGTACCGGGCCGGCACCGCGTCGCAGAACGTCGACCTCGCGCATCTGCACGGTCTGCCCGTCGTCGCGACCAGCGTCGGGACGCTCGCGACGTCGGTGCGTGACGGCGTCGACGGCCTGCTCGTCCCACCGGACGACCCGACCGCGCTCGCCGCGGCCCTGCGGCGGCTGTACGAGCCGGGGACGCTCGCCGCGCTGCGGGCCGCGGTGGCCCCACCTGACACCGACGCCGCCTGGGACCGCTACCTCGACGCGGTGCTGGCCCCGTCCGGTGCCGACCGCGCGGGAAAGGCAGACTGTGCGCCATGAGTCCCCTACGCGACGACGCCCTCGCCTACGCCGGTCACCAGGTGCACGTCATGCGCCGCCGCGAGGTCGGGACGCTGCTCTCCTGGGCGGGTGACCTGCACGGGCGGACGATGCTCGACGTCGCGGGCGGCGACGGCTACTGGGCCGGCCAGGCGATTCGCCGCGGTGCCCGGGCGGTGAGCCTGGACCTCGCGCGCCACAAGCTGACCTTCGGCAGCCGGCTGAGGCACCGCCCGGGGCTGGTCGAGGGTGACGCGCTGCGGCTGCCCTTCGCACCCGCGACGTTCGACGTCGTCATGTCGGTCTGCGCCATCGAGCACTTCGATGACGGACCGGCCGCGCTGGCCGAGATGGCCCGGGTGCTGCGCCCGGGCGGTGACCTGGTGATGTCCGCGGACGCGCTGACCCGGGCCGAGCGCTGGCCGGACCTGTTCGCCCGGCATCGGGAGCGGTACCACGTCCAGCACACGTATCCCGGCGAGCGGCTGGCGAAGCTGCTCGACGCGGCCGGGCTGGAGGTCGTCCGACAGACCTACATGTTTCGCTCCGAACGGGCTGAACGGCTCTACCTGAACCTTTCGGCCAAGGGCGGGAAGGTCGGGTGGAACGCGGCCGCGGCGATCTCCCCGTTGGTGGCGCTGTCCGATCGCAGGGCGCCGGACACCACCGGTAGCGTCGTGCTGACCCACGCTCGCAGGAGGCAGCCTTGACCAGCCGACCAGTCAGGCCCGCCCGGCCCTTCAGCTCCGCCCGAACTGCCGGCTCCGCCCGAACTGCCGGCTCCGCCCGGACCGCCGGCTCCGCCCGGCCTGGAGCGTGGGCATGAGCGCGCCGCTCGGGCAGAAGGTGCTCGCGGGCTTCCTCACCTTTCTGCTGTTCGCCCTGGTGATCTTCGGGCTCGGTGCGGCCTTCGACCAGTTCGGGGAGCGTGCCTGGGGGTACGGAGTCGGCATCGGAGTCTGCGTGATCATGGTGGTCGCGGGCGTGGCGGCCGGCCGGCGCGACGAGTAGCCCGGCCAGGGCCCACCAGCCCCGTGGGTGTTCGGATGAGCCAGAAGATCTGAGGATTCTGGTCAGCCCGGTAGCCCCGTAGCCCCGGTTTGGCGAGTCGCAAGAGTGAAGGATTTTGGTCGTTTCAACGACCAAAATCCGTACTTCTTGCGGTTTGCCAGGCGACTCTGTGTCCTTTTTGTGCCTATTAACGGTGAATTATCGGTGCCACGTGGCGGTGTGGGGTCGTCGACGGATGGCCGTGCGTGGTGGGGTTCGCATTCCATGGGCACGGCGGCACGCTCGCTGCCGACCAGGATCATCCGGACTTGCTCGGCAGCAGCGGAAGTTCGTCGCAGGGGGCGGGGCCGGCGGGCCCGGCGTCGCGCGGGAGACTGACCGCCGTGCGGATCGGTTTCCTGGTCGAACA
Organism: Parafrankia irregularis; assembly: GCF_001536285.1. Classification (NCBI taxonomy): domain Bacteria; kingdom Bacillati; phylum Actinomycetota; class Actinomycetes; order Frankiales; family Frankiaceae; genus Parafrankia; species Parafrankia irregularis. The sequence goes on from NZ_FAOZ01000002.1 coordinate 566,504, forward strand.
GATGCTGGCGCCGGTGCCCGGCGGCACCGGTCGCTACTCCGCCGAGCTGGCCGCAGCCCTGGCTCGCACCGCGGATCCCGGCGACGGTGTCGTCGGATGGTGCGCGTTCCGCCGCGACGTCTCGGGCGCGGCCGTGCCCGGTGTTCTCGGGCCGTTGCGCCTGGGGCTGCCACGGCGCGCCCTTGCCGCAGCCTGGGCGCGCGGCGTGGGCCCGATACCCGGGGGAGTGGACGTCGTCCATGCGCCGACGCTCCTCGTGCCGCCACGAGGCCTTGAGGCGCTCCCGCCCGGGGTGCGCCACGCGGCCACCGCGTGGCGGCGGACGGCGACCGGTCGCCACGGCGACGCGGACCCGCGAAGCCGCACGCTGATCGGCAGCCGCCTGGACGGTCGGAGCCGCCTGGTGGTCACGGTGCACGACGCGGTGCCGTGGACCCATCCCGAAACCCTCACCCCGCACGGGGTGCGCTGGCATCGCGAGATGGGGGAGCGGGTCGCCCGCGAGGCCGACGCGGTGATCGTGCCGACCCAGGCCGTCGCCGCGGACGTCCGCGAGCACCTGCCGATCGACCCCGAGCGGCTGCACGTGATCGGCGAGGGGGTCGCCGACGCGGTGCTGCGGGTGCCGGCGGACGCCGATCGCCGGGCCGCCCGGCTGGGCCTGCCCGAACGGGGGTACCTGCTGACGCTGGCGACCATGGAGCCCCGCAAGGGCCTGGACACGGCGCTGGCCGCGATGCGTCACCCGGCGGCGCCCGATCTGCCGTTGGTGCACGTCGGAGCGGCGGGGTGGGGTGATCTCGGTGCCGGTACCGCGGGTCCGGGCGGGTTCGCCGAGCTCGCGGCGGCCGGGCGTTTCCGCGCGCTCGGCCGGATCAGTGACGAGGATCTCGCGGTCGTGCTCTCCCGGGCGACGGCCCTGCTCGCGCCGAGTCGCTCGGAGGGTTTCGGGCTGCCGGTCATCGAGGCCATGGCCCACGGAGTGCCGGTGGTCGTGTCCGACACGCCGGCTTTGGTGGAGGTCGCCGGGGACGCCGCGCTGGTGGCCCGGATCGGTGATGCGGCCGGCTTTGCCGAGGCTCTCGGGCGTATCGTCCAGAATCCCCGGCTACACAGCCGTCTGTCGCGTTCGGGACTCCTCCGCGCGGCGGGATTTACCTGGAATGAGGCGGCGCGATCGTGCTGGGAGCTCTACCGTCGAATCAGCAGCTCCCCTGCCGTGTCCGTCGCTGACGACGGGCGGGCGTAGTGTTGCCACCGTTGAGAAGCAAGCGGCCACACTGAATCAGGCGGCACGTCTCGGAAGGAGCGCCGTGGGACCCCGGGTGCTCGTTGATGCGACCTCGGTCCCGGCCGACCGCGGTGGCGTCGGGCGATATGTCGACGGGCTCGTCGCCGCCTTGGGCGCGGCTGGCGCCGACATGGCGCTGGTGTGCCAGCGATCGGACGAGGAACGCTACAGCCGGATGGCGCCCCAGGCGACCGTCCTGTCGGGCCCGGCGGCCATTGCGCACCGGCCCGCGCGGTTGGCGTGGGAGCAGACCGGCCTTCCGCTGGTGGCGGAGCAGGTCAATGCCGAAGTAATCCACTCCCCGCACTACACAATGCCATTGCGAGCACAACGGCCGGTGTGCGTGACGATCCACGATGTCACGTTCTTCACCGAGCCGGAGATGCATACCGCGGTGAAGGGAACCTTCTTCCGCTCGGCGATGCGTACGGCGGTGCGCCGGGCGAACCGCATCATCGTGCCGTCGAAGGCGACGCGGGACGAGCTCGTCCGCGTGCTCGAGGGCGATCCGACCACCACCGACGTCGCGTATCACGGGGTGGATACCAGCACGTTCCATCCGCCAACGGAGGATGACCGGCGGCGGGTGCGGTTGCGGCTCGGTCTCGGAAACGCCCGGTATGTCGCTTTTCTCGGCATGCTGGAGCCGCGGAAGAACGTTCCGAACCTCATTCGCGGCTGGGCCGAGGCGGTGCACTGGCGGGACGAGCCGCCGGCGTTGGTGCTGGCCGGCGGCTCCGGCTGGGACGACGACGTCGACGCGGCCGTCGCCTCGGTGCCGAGCCATCTGCGCGTGATCCGTCCGGGTTACCTGCGCTTCTCCGACCTGCCGGGCTACCTCGGCGGCTCGGAGCTGGTCGCCTACCCGTCGCACGGCGAGGGCTTCGGGCTGCCCGTGCTGGAGGCCATGGCCTGCGGCGCGCCGGTGCTCACCACACCGCGGTTGTCGCTGCCCGAGGTGGGTGGGGACGCGGTCGCCTACACCCAGCCGGACGCGGACTCCATCGCCCGTGAGATGAGCACCCTGCTCGACGACGCGGAGCGCCGCAGCCAGCTCGCGGCCGCCGGCCTCGCCCGCTCCCGCGAGTTCACCTGGGCCGCCTCGGCGGAGGCGCACCTGGCGAGCTATGCCCGTGCGGTGGCCGACGCCTGACGCGCTACGGTTTTCCGGTGGACAAGCCGGAGATCCGGGTCGTCGTCGTCACCTTCAACTCCGGGGAGGTCATCGGAACCTTCCTGGACTCGTTGGCCAAGTCGACCACCCGTCAGTACGAGGTCGTGGTGGTCGACAACTCGCCCCAGGTCGATGTCGGGACCCGTGCCGCGGGCGAGCGGCCCGAGGTGGCGCTGCTGCGCCCGGGCCGCAACCTCGGCTACGGCTCCGGCGCCAACCGGGGGGCGGCTGGTGCGTCCACGCCGTGGCTGCTGGTGGCGAACGCCGACATCGCCTTCTCCCCGGGCAGCCTGGACGAGCTGATCGCCGCGGCCGATCGCTGGCCCGGCGGCGGTGCGTTCGGCCCCGGCATCATCAACCCGGACGGGGCGCTGTACCCGTCCGCTCGTGACCTGCCCTCGCTTGGGCGGGGCATCGGCCACGCGCTGCTCGGGTGGTGCTGGCCCACGAACCCCTGGACGGCCTCCTACCGCCGCGAGCGGGGCGTTCCGAGGGAGATGACCGCCGGCTGGCTGTCCGGCTCCTGTCAGCTGCTGCGGCGCGAGGTGTTCGAGGCCGTCGGCGGCTTCGACGAGTCCTATTTCATGTTCATGGAGGACGTCGATCTGGGCCGGCGCGTCGGGCTGGCCGGCCACCAGCTGGTCTACGTCCCCGGCGCCGTCGTCGAGCACCTCGGCGGGCACTCGACGAAGCGGTCGTCGCGCCGGATGGTGATCGCACACCACCGCAGCATGATCCGCTATCTGTGTCGGCAGTACGACAGCCCGGCCTACCTGCCACTGCGCGCCGCGCTCACGGTCGGCCTCGGTGCCCGGCTGCTGCTGGCGCTGGCGTTCGCCCGGGACAGCGCGGGCGCGCGGGCCACCCGGTCCGCTGACCTGCTCGCTTCGGCGCGCCGTCCGCACTGATTCTCTCACCCAGATAACGGATATCCGTCACGACTCGTGAACTCGGTATAGAGCGTGCGTGTCCGGGTTGTGGCCTCTTGTTGAGAGGGTGCGATTTCCCGGACAGGTGTGCGCAACTGCGACGAGGTGCTCTGCGACACTGACGAATCATGGACGCAGTGATGCTGGTCGGCGGGCAGGGAACCCGTCTCCGCCCGTTGACAATGTCGGCGCCGAAGCCGATGTTGCCGGTTGCCGGCGTGCCGGTGACGGCCCACATGCTCGCCCGTGCCCGCGACGCGGGGATCACCCGGGTGGTGCTCGCCACCTCCTATCGGGCCGAGGTTTTCGAGGAGTACTTCGGGGACGGCTCCGAGCACGGGCTGGTTCTCGAGTACGTCACGGAGGTCGAGCCGCTGGGCACCGGCGGGGCGATCCGCAATGTCGCGGAACGCCTCGAATCAGCCCCCGACGATCCGGTGGTCATCTTCAACGGTGACATCCTCTCCGGTCTCGACATCGGTGCCCTCGTCAGCCGGCACACCACGGCCGGTGCCGCGGTGACGCTCCATCTGACGAGGGTGGAGGATCCCCGTGCGTTCGGCGTCGTGCCGACCGACGGCGCCGGCCGGGTGACCGCCTTCCTGGAGAAGACCCCCGACCCACCCACCAACCTCATCAACGCCGGCTGCTACGTCTTCCGGCGTTCCGTGATCGACGACATCCCGGCCGGGCGCCCGGTCTCGGTCGAGCGGGAGACCTTCCCCGCCCTGCTCACGTCCGGCGTTCCCGTGGTCGGCTACCCGGACGACACCTACTGGCTCGACCTAGGCACCCCGGCCGCCTTCGTCCGCGGTTCGCGTGACCTCGTCACCGGGCGGATGCCGTCCTCGGCGCTGCCCGGTCCGGTCGGCGACCGGCTGGTGCTGCCCGGGTCGACGGTGGCGACCGACGCCAAGATCGGCGGTGGCTCGACGATCGGCGCGGGTGCGTCGGTGGGCACCGGGGCGCGGATCGACGGCTCCGTCCTGTTCGACCGGGCTTCCGTCGGCGCGGGTGCCTACATCCGCGACAGTGTCGTCGGGCGGGCGGCGGTCATCGGCAACGGCGTGGTGCTGGAGAACGTCGTCGTCGGTGACGGCGCCGTGATCGAGCCGGGCAACGAGCTGCGTGCCGGCGCGCGGGTGTTTCCCGGCACGGTGCTGAGCGCGGGTGCCGTCCGCTTCAGCTCCGACCGCGCCTAGCACGGGCGTCTCCATGGCGCCGGAGGCGAAGGGCGATGAGTGGAGGATTTCAGTCGTCCTGACGACGAACGTCCTCCACTCATCGGGCCGCGGCTTGGGGCTGCCGCCGCGGCAGTGGTTGCTGCCGGGCAAGATCTGAGGATTCTGGGTCGCCAGGACGGAGAACTGCCTCAGCTCTTCGGACAGCCCGAGCCCCTCAGGCAGCCCGAGCCCCGGGTCGGACAGGCCGGCCCCCGGGATCACCGTGGGCCCGCGGGCTCACCGCGGGTCGGTCTGCCGGCTCAGCGCGGGCCAGGTGATCTCCAGACAGACCTGGCTGTCGTCGACGTCCCGGCGCAACGAGAGGAGCTCCTCCTCGTCCTCCGGCGGAAGCGGGGACGGCGGAAGCGGGGACGGCTGGGACGCGGCCGTCCCGGCCGGGCCTGTGGCCGGGTAGGTGAGGAAGAGCCGCCCGCCGGTGTCGTCGCAGATCAGGGTGAGGACAACCTGCTGCGCGCCGGTGGCCGGCGCGGCACCGAGCAGACCGGGCAGGATGTCCGCGAGCCGCGCACGCACCGGCGCGGGAATCCGCCCCGGCTCGCCGGCCAGCCGCACCTCGACCCCGAGCCCCCGCGCGCGGGCCTCGACGACTGCCGGCCCCAGCTCACCCAGCGTCTGCCCGGCGCCGGTGACCAGGGCCCGGCGGATGGCGGCCGCCCGCTGGCCGCAGCGGTCGCGCACGGCCGGGTCACGCGGGTCCAGCAGACCGTCCGCGACCGCCTCCAACAGCGGCAGCACCTCCTGCTCGATCGTGGCGAGACCACGCTCCCGGTCGGCCCGGACAGCGCGCGCCGACTGCTCCAGCGCCGCGCGGGCGGTCTCCTCCTCGAGCGCTCGGGCGACCTGGTCGGCGGTGCGTCGCAGCACCGGGCCGCCCATCGCCACCATGATCTGCAGCGCGATCTGGCTGTTCGCCGCGGCCAGCAGCTGGGCCAGCGCCAGCGGGCCGGTGTCCGAGCCGGCCAGGACGAGCACGCCGAGCACCGCGATGGTCGCGATGATCGCGAAAGCCCAGGCGACCAACAGGCGGGACACCGCGAGCAGGGCGAGGAGCACCGGGAGCACCAGCACCGGCCAGGTGTTGATCCGGCTCGGTGGCCCGCCCGCCCCCGTCGCACCGTGGGCCTGGGTGACGTTCAGAGCCACCACCACGGTCACCGCCAGCGCGAGCGTGATCGCGGCGACGGCCTCGCCGCGGCGCAGCGGCCGCCGGTAGGACGTCCGGGCCGCGGCGGCCACGATCAGCGCCATGGCGGGCCAGCAGAGCACGGCGAGCGGCACCGACCGGGCGGACGGGAGGGTGAACGGCACGATGACGGCGGTGCAGCCGAACCAGGCCGGTGCGGCAAAAGCGACCGTGCGGCGCAGCACGGCCGCGTACGAGTCCCGCAGCTCGGTGGCCGACGTCCCGGCGGCCGCCGGGACGCCTCCCGGCAGCCTTCCCGCCGCTTCCAGCACCTTGCCGGCCGTCTTTCCCCGTGACAGGGGCCCTGGTGCCGTCGAGGCTCCCGCGCGGTCAGGCCCGGCCGGTGCCGGTGCCGGTGCCGGTGCTGGTGCCGGTGCTGGTGCCAGGGCTGGGGCTGGGGCTGGGGCCGGCCAGCGCAGGCGGACGGATGTTCCGTGCCCGGGGGCCGAGCTGATCGTCGCCTGCCCGCCGACCTCGGCGAGCCGGGCGTGCACCGACCGGGCCAGCCCGAGCCGGTCGTCGGGAACGTCGTCGGCGGCGAAGCCCCGGCCCGCGTCGTCGACGACGACGTTCACGCCGCCGCCCGGCCGGTTCGTGACGGTGAGGGTGGCGTGATCCGTCCCGGCATGGCGCCGGACGTTCGCCAGCAGCTCCTGCGCGGCCGCGGCCACCGCGCGGACCACCTCCTCCGGCAGGTCCGTGGTGGGCAGCGAGGCGACGTCCACCCGTAGCCCGCGGGCCGCCGCCACGGACACCACCCGCAGCATCGGCTCGGTGAGGTCGCGGGTGGCGGACGCGGTCCCGTCCAGCATGGTGCGGACGGCGTCGATCGCGTAGCGGCACTGCTCGGCGGTCAGGGCGATACCGGATCGGTCCCGGGTGCCGCCTCCCCAGGCGATGCCGGTCAGCGTGTTGAGAACGGTGTCGTGCAGCATCCGTTCGCGTTCTCGCTCGTCGCGAAGCCTCGCGGCTGCCACTGCCGCTGCCTGCCGCTGCGCCGCGGCGATGCCAAGCCTGGTGTCGGCCAGCCGGGCGATCGCGCTGAGCCGGGTGAGCGCGAGACGGAACAGGGCCGCGATCGCGATCACCAGCAGGCACGCGGCGAACGCGCGCGCCAGCGGGGTGTGGTTCCCACCGGCCGCCGGATCGTCCATCGTGACCTGGGCGATGGCCGCACCGCCGACGAGGGCCGTGACCATCAGCACGACCACGGCGACCAGAACCCGCCGGCGGCAGGCCCAGGAGGCGACGATCGCCGCATGGGCGGCCGCGGAGAAAACCCAGGTGGCGGAACCACCGACGGATTGCGCCGGCAGGAACAGCACCGCACCGGCGCTGACGCCGACGGCGACGGCGACGTTGCCGGGGACCAGCAGGCGGACGAGCCGCGGCCGGGTAAGAGCGACGGTCACGAAGACGGTGCCCCAGAGCACCGTCACGACGGCGGCGGCGAGCCCGGCGGGGTGCGCGGTGTACCAGGAACGCCAGACGACGACGTAGGCGACGAGGAAGGCGATGTTCAGGGCCCGCATCGCCGCGAAGGTCCGTACTGCCACCGTGTCGAGCGCCTGGTGGGCATTTGCCGGCACAGGACGAGTGTGCCCGGGTCGTGCCCGATGGTCACCGAGTTGTGGATTTCCGGGCCGATCATCCGGGTGGGTGCGACCCACCCGGAGCTGGTTGGGGCCGGTCAGCTGGTGCCCGTCGTGGGCGACGCGGTTGAGGACGCCGCCGGCGCCGTGGTGCTGGGCGCTGTTGTGGTCGTGGTCGTCGTCGTGGCCCTGGTCGTGGTGGCCGAGGCGCTGGCGGTGGCCGTGGCGCTCGCGGGAGGCGTGGTGGCCGCCGGCGTGGTCGCCGCCGGTTTCGTCGTTGCGGGAGTGGTCGGCGTCGGTGTCGCGGTGGCCGTGGGTGCGGCCGTGGCGGTGGGCGCCGCTGTGGTGGGGGCGGTGGTCGGTGCCACGGTGGCGCTCGGCGATGTGGGCGCGGTGGTTGCCGGGGTTTCGGTGGGCGCCGGCGTTACGGTCGGCGTGTCCTGCGTCGGGGTCGCGGTGGGCGCCGGGACGGTGGGGTCTGCCGCGAAGGCGCTCGACGGGACATTGCGGATGCGCAGCCGCATCTGGGCCGGGCAGACCTGGTCGGTGGGGGTGACGGTCAGCGTGACGATGACGGTGTCGTCCGTCAGGGCTGCCGCGGCGAGGCTGCTTCCGGGCAGCCGGGCGAGGAGCGCCGGCACCATCTTTCCGTCGCCGGTCTGCAGGGTCGTCCAGCTGGTTGTGATCTCTTTGTCATCGGTGGTGGTCGCGGTGGCCTCGACCGTGACGGTGGTGTTCAGCCAGGGCAGGCGCGCGGTGGTGAGGTCGAGCGCCTCGGCGCCGGCGGTGTCCGGGTCGAGATCCGTGAGAGCGACGGCCAGATCGGCGGCCCGCAGCGGGTCGCAGCTGCCCGGGTCGAGGGTGATCTCCGGGGCTGGCGTCGGCGGCAGCGTCGCGCCGGGCGTGGTCGGGCTCAGGCTGGGGTCCGTCGTGCCGTCCGTCCCGCCGGTGGGGGTGAGATCGGTGATCGGGACGTCGTCCAGGCTGGGACTGGTGGAGTCGGTGGTGGTGGATCCGGTGCTGGGGGTGGCGCCGCCCTGGCGGTAGCCGTTGTACCAGGTGAGGACGGTGCGGACGTAGGCGTCCGAGGGGTTGTACGACAGGATCGCGGCGCGCAGGTCGGCGGCGTCGTCGAGGTCGCGGTCGCGGGCGCAGAGGTAGTAGCCGGCGGCGAGGTCGGCGTCGTGGATGTTGTGCGGGTTCTTGACGCCGTCGCCGTTGCCGTCGCGGCCGGAGCCGGCCCAGGTGGTGGGGATGAACTGCATGGGGCCGACGGCGCGGTCGTAGACGGTGTCGTGGTCGAGGGCGCCGTTGTCGCTGTCGCGGATGAGGGCGTTGCCGCCGGTGCCGTTGAGGCGGGGTCCGAGGATGAGTGGGCTGGTGACGGTGCCGTCGGCGGTGATGCTGCGGCCGGTGGCGTGGTTGGACTCGACGTAGCCGATGGCGGCGAGCAGTTCCCAGGACAGGTGGCAGCTGGATTTGTCCGCGACGAGCTGCTGGGCGGCCTTCTGGTAGGCGGCGAGGAGCTGGGCGGGGATCTTCTTGGCGCTGGCGGTGAGGGTGATGCTGGTGGTGGGGCTGTCGCTGTCGGAGGTGGCTTCCTGGGCGAGCTCGTCGGTGGTGAGGTCCGCGGGGTTGGTCTCGGGCGGGGTGTTGGGGACGAGGTCGGGCAGTTTCCAGTCGCCGGTGCGGGCGGGTGGGTTCTTGGTGGTGTCGAGCTGGTCGCCGGTGTCGCCGCTGGTTTCGGGGGTGGCGGCGGTGCAGAAGAACAGCAGGCTGGCGGCGACCGCGGTGGGCAGCACCGTCGTGCGCACCAGACCCGAGGCACGGACGCGCTGCCCCGGCCCTTTGGCCGCGGGCCCGGCCTTGCCCGCCCGCGTCGCACCGCCCGCCTTCGTGGCCTTGCCCGCCCTGCCTGCCTTTGCGGTCTTCCCGGCCTTCGCGGTGCCGCCTGCCTTCGTGGAGCTGCCGGCCTTCGCGGTGCCGCCCACGGTGGGCAGCTCGACGGTCGGCGCCGTCGGAACGCGCTTGGTCAGATCGACCCGAGTGGGAACATCGCTGGCGGCCGGTGGGTCCGGCTGTGGCGTGTTCGCGGCCGCGGCACTGGGCCGCGGGTCCGTCGGGGACTGGTGACGTCGGCGGCGACGGCTCACCGGCAGATTCCTCCTGGCTTGGGAGGCGTCCGATGGGGCGGGCGATCACCACAGGACGCGAGGGCGCGTGGGGCAGACGTGCTCTTCGTGACCTGACTGGGACAGCAGGCCTGACCTGCGTTGATGCATGCCAACAGCGCCCCGGCCCGGAGTGGCGCCGGGCTGGGACGCGTGGGTGCTGCACTCAGTTCGGTCACGTTGTGTAAAAATTCCGAAACGGTCGGCGGTGCACGGTCGGGCAGGCCGCGAGCTATCCGCGTGCTGGGCAGTCGGCGCGAGAGAACTGTGACAGATGGATGCGCTTTCTGTTACCAAAAGATCAGATGTCCCGGTTGCTGTTATTTAGTTAACAGGTTCGGGAAAACGACCGCCATCCGCCGCCTGGCCAGTCCGTGAACTCGTCCGCGAGGAGCACCCGCATGCGCAGGTCAGCCGCCTGCGGGCGGGACGGATTCGCCGCCCGCGGTCATCGGCGCGGACGTCGGCCGTGGCGACACGGCCAGCGGCTGCGTCGCCGCCCGCCGAGGTGTCGCGGCAGGCGAGGCGAAGGTGTCTCGGCCTTTGCGCGGGGCCGTCCCACGGGCGTTGACCCAGGCTGGGCGCCGGCGCTGGACGGGCTTCTCCACCAGGTAGTACGAGGCGGAGGCGAGCCCCAGGCTGACGACGAGCGCGGCTCCGGCGGAGGGCACCCGCCCGTACCGGGGGACCAGTGAATCGTTGGCGACCCCGGTCACCGGGAAATGCCACAGGTAGAGGCTGTAGGAAATGCGGCCGACCCAGGACGCCGGGCGGCAGCTGAGCATGCGGTAGTACCACCCCGGACGCCGCTGGTCCGCGCCCAGGATCGCGACGGCGGCGAGGACCGCGACGAGCAGGTAGCCGCCGCGGGCCATCCAGGTCGGTCGGCCGACCAGATCGGGCCCGGTGGCGAAGAGGACCACGATGGCGACCAGTGCGACGGGGCTGAAGGACGCCAGCCGACGGAGGATGGCGTCCGCGGTGGCGCGCGCCGCGTGGCGAGGGGAGGCCCAGCCGCGCAGGGAGTCGTAGCGCCAGACGGCGAGCAGACAGCCGACGAGCAGGGAGTCGAACCGGGTGTCGGGGGCGTAGTAGATGCGCAGGTTCGACGCGCCGGTTGAGATCAGCACCTCACGCCAGATCAGCACGATGATCACCAGGCTGATCAGGATCTCCGGCAGGCAGCGGCGCAGCCGGCCGTTGCGGCAGATCGCAACCAGCGCGATCGGCCAGACCAGATAGAACTGCTCCTCCAGTGAGAGCGTCCACACATGACCGAACCACGCGCCGCTGTCCGGGGGATTCAGCGTGCGCTGAATATTTGCCACGTAGAAGACCGCGGCGAGACCGTTGCGCAGGAACTGCCATTGATCGTCCGCGTCCTTGAAGAGCAGGACGAGTGGGATCCCTGCTGCTACAAAGATGTAGAAGGCGGGGAGGAGACGGAAAGCGCGGCGTGCCCAGAAGGCGCGCAGGGAGATCCAGCCTTCACGGTCCCGCTCGGCCAGCAGCAGGCCGGTGATGAGGAACCCACTGAGCACCAGGAAGAGGTCGACCCCCAGATAACCCCCTGGTACCAGGCCCATATGGTGGAAGAACACGGTCAGCACCGCCAGCGCGCGCAGCCCGTCGAGCGCGGGATTGTGCCCACCGGAAGGTGTCCTCGACGTGCTCCCGACGGGTCGCGCGGATTCGCTGCGCGTAGCTGCGGTCAGGTTTTCCAGCATGGCGTCCCCCCACGGGCACCAACGGTTCAGAACGATGCTGGTGACGACAATAGACCTGCCTTTTACCGTCGGTCGAACCCGGTACCGGCCAGGCGCCCGAAGGTGCTCCGGAATGGTCTCACTCAATATCTGAACCGGATCCCGGGAGCCGGTCGGGTGTCCGCGAATCGTGGTGGCCGGCCCTGCGGCGGCGGAAGGCATTCCGGCCCCGGGCGGCTCCCCACCGGGGCCGGGCGGGTAGCGGTTGGGCGTGCCCGAGGGCCGGCGGCCGGCTGGCCGATGGGCGCCCCGTCGGCACCTCGAGGTGGCATCGAGACGGCGGCGAGGTGGCGGCGAGGCGGCGTCGCAGCGGGGCCGAGGGAGGCATGGTGACCCGTGCGGTCGTGGCCCCGGGCGCGGCGCCGTCGCGGCGAGGCTTTGCGGAATGCGGAGATTCGGCCTCGTCCGGCGAGACAATCCGAGCATGAGGTTCAGCGTGGAACGCGACGTACTCGCCGACGCTACGGGCTGGGTCGCCCGCCATCTGCCGAAGCCGACGGGTGGCGCACAGCAGGTCCTGACCGGCCTGCTCCTGGAGGCTCTGCTGCCGGACCACGCCTCGGACCACAACTCGGACCACAACTCGGATCGCGCCCCTGAGCGCTCCCGGGGCCGCGGTGCGCCGGCTCTGGAGATCTCGGCCTTCGACGGTGAGGTGGCGGCCCGGGCCCCGGTCGAGGCCGTCGTCACCGAACCGGGCCGGGTGGTTGTTCCCGGGCGCCTACTGGCCGACGTCGTGCGCAACCTGCCGGATGCTCCGGTGCTCGTGTGGGCCACCGCGACCCGCGTGACCATCGAATGCGGCACCGCGAGCTTCCGTATCCCCACGCTCGACGCCGAGGACTACCCGGTTCTCCCGGTGTTCCCGCCGCCGGTGGGCGAGGTCGACACGCTGGGCTTCGCCGCGGCGGTGGCGCAGGTGGCACCCGCCGCGGGCCGGGACGACTCGCTGCCGGTCCTCACCGCCGTCCGTCTGGAGATCGCCCGCGGCGGGTTGAGCCTGGTCGCGACCGATCGTTACCGGCTCGCGCTGCGCACGATTCCCTGGCAGCCCACGGTCGACGATCCCGAGGCTGTCGCGCATGTGCCGGCCCGGCTGCTCGCGGACATCGCCCGACTGCCGACCAGTGCGTCGCGGATCGCGCTCGGGATGGGCGTCGACGACTCCGGGGTCGCGCGGTTCGGTCTCTCGGTCAACGGCCGGCAGACGATCGTGCGCCTGTTGGAGGGGACCTTCCCGAACTACCGTCGGCTGCTGCCGGAGGCGTCCGGGTTCACCGTCACCGCGCAGACGTCGGTTCTCGCGTCGGCCGTGCGCAGGGTCGCGCTGGTCGCCACCCGGACGGCGCCGCTGCGCTTCACCTTCTCGGCGGGCCAGGTCCTCGCCGAGGCCGGTGACGGCGGTGGCGCGCAGGCCTGCGAGCTGGTGCCGGTCGAGTACACCGGCCCCGAGCTGTCGGTCCTGTTCAATCCCGCGTTCCTGCTTGACGGCCTGGGCGCGGTCGAGGGCGACGAGGTGGTGATCGGGTTCTCCGCGGTGGACCCGAACACCACCTCCTCCAGCCCTGCCGTGCTGACCGGCAAGGACGACGGGGAGGACTACCGCTACCTGCTCATGCCGATCCGCACCGGCGCGGCCTGACCGCCGGCACGGGGCCGGCGGTCAGGAGAGGCATCCGCGCCAGGGGGTGTCCAGGGGGCGTCCAGAGGGCGCCGGTCAGGGGGCCGGCGTGCTCATCGTGCCGGCGCCCGGCGTCGCGTCGGCGGCGGCCGCGGTGTCGAGCGGCCCGTCGGCGGTCACGTTGAGCGTTCCGCCCTGGTAGCCCGACTCGGGAGCGGTCGGGGAGTCCCAGCTCGCGCCTTCGGCCGGCGGGTCCGCCCACTTGTTGATGAACTCGTTCACCACGCCGGCGGAGACGGTGGTGCACCGCTGGGTCCGGTCCCAGCCGGTCAGGACGAAGTGCTGGTTGCCCGCGAACGCGTCGCGCGTCCAGGGCACCGCGATGAAGCGGTTGCCGGAATCGGCGGCGACCTTCTCCAGCGTCTTGACCTGGTCGTCCGGCAGCTCGGTGTCGTACCAGGCGACGACGAAGCCGTGCTCCAGGTTGTGGACCGCCCGCTCGATGCGAATGCCCGAGTCCGGGTTGTAGAAGCGGATCGAGTCCGGGAGCGGATCCGCGTCGTGGTTCCCGGAGGACGGCGGGGAGTTCTGGTAGTCGACCGTCTTTGTGCTGTCGACGTGGGTGTTGCCATAGGACTCGTCGTTGCGGATCCCGGTGCAGCCGGCGGCGAGCGCGGCGGCCGACGCCGCCTCCACGTAGCCGACCTTGCGCTTTTCGCTCTTCGACTGGTTGTCGATGACGCTGTAGACGATGATCCCCGCGAGGAGGGCGAGCGCGACGAACCCGGACGTGCCATAGATCAGAAGCGCACGCCGGCGTTCCTTCCGCCGCTGTTCCTGGCGGAGCTGATCCAGACGGCTGTTGCGCGCGGCGCTGCTTTTCCCCACGGTGTCAGATCCTACGAAGTGTCGAACAGAGCTGGGCAGGTGCGGTCCGTCCGACTCGCCGGCAGTCGCGCTCGGTCGCCGTCCCGGGTGCTGCGGCGACCCGGCGGGAACCTACAAATACCCGCAAATCGGACGGAACTCGGGTCCTCGATTTTCTCGTCACAGCTGGTGCACAGCTGCCTGAAGGCAGTTGTCGATCAACGTTCGACGATGAACGCGGTGGCATCCCGGGGTGGGCGAGGAGCCGCCGGCGCGGCTGGATGCCCGACGCCCACCACACCCATCGGTGCCCAGGTCCGCGGCAGATCCAGGACGTCGGTGACGATCTCCCCGCAGAACAGCGCGGACGACACCCAGCACGAGCCCAGGCCCTCGGCAGCCAGCGCGACCAGCAGGTTCTGCACGGCGGCACCGACCGCCACGGTGAACATGCGCTCCTCGGCCCGCGACCGGCGCTCGTCCGGATACGAGTGCGACCCGTCGCTGACCATCATCGGCACGATGAGGACGGGTGCCCGGCGCAGCACGTCACCGCGACGCAGCCGCCGGCTCACCGAGTCCTCGTCGAAGCCGTCGCGGCGCAGATCGTCCGTCCAGGCCATGGCCATGGCGTCGAGCAGGGCGTGCCGGCGGGCGTCGACCAGCACGAACCGCCAGGGGGTGGTGTGGTGCGGGGCCGGGGCGGTGATCGCGGCCGCGACCGCCTGGCGCACGGCCGCCGGGTCCACCGGGAGGTCGGCGAACTCCCGCACCGTACGGCGGGCGAACGGTGCGGACCGGCGTGCCTCGACCGTGCCGAGCTGGAACATGTCCTCGGCGAAGGGCCGCAGCAGCGCGCCGGCGCCGGCGCCGTCATCCGGCAGCCGCCCGAAGCCGCGGACGATGGCCACCGGGGTCGCCCCCAGCTTGCCCTTCACCAGGTCGGCCGCCGCGGCGAGCTCGTCGGCCTCGGCGATCTCGGTCATGCCCAGTTCGTTGCCGTACGCATCGACATCGCCGATGTGGCTGCGCAGCGCGGCCATCCCGGCCACGCCGATGGCCATGTCGGTGAGCCCACGGCGCCAGGGCCGCCCGGCCGTGTCGCTGATGATCACGCAGACGTCGACGCCGAGCCGCTCCCGCAGGCCGTCACGCAGGGTGCGTGCGCTGGCGTCCGGGTCGACCGGCAACAGTGCGATGGAATCCTTGTTGACGTTCGACGCGTCCACGCCGGCACTCGCCAGCACCAGCCCGTGCCGGGTCTCGACGATGCGGGTCTGGCCGCGACGGGCCACCTCGCGCACGGACTCGGCGTCGATCGCCACCTGCCGGGTCGCCTCCCGGTCCTGGTCGCCGTCGATCTGGATCAACCGGCCCTCGGCCTTGGAGACGATCTTCGAGGTGACCACGAGGACGTCACCGTCGAGCAGGCCCGCGGCCCCTCCGGTACCCGGCTCTCCCGCACCCGCGGCCGTGGCGATCACCTGGGCGAGGTCGTCGCCGGGGCGGATCTCCCCGATACCGGGCAGCGGCAGGATCTGCAGCCGGGCGCTCGCAGGCACTTCCGGGCCGGCCGGGGTGGCCGGGGTGGGCGGTGCGACCGGCGCAGGCTGCTGCGCGGCGGACGGTTCGTGCGCAGGGGTGAGCGCCGCCGCCTCCGACGGGACGGCGAGCGGTGCCGAGGTGCCCGCCGGTGACGGTTCGTCCGCGGACGTCGGCGTCCCCAGTGCGGGCGTGCCCAGAGTGAATGGATCCATGGCGGACAGCTCAGACACCGGCGAGCTCCAGTGCCGCCTCCACGATCGCCACAGTGGCCTCCAGATCGGTCATGAGAAGCGGTACGGCCTTCACGGTAGCTCCGGGTATGGCATCCGGGTCCGCTGCGACATCGGCATCCACGACGTCAACCAGCCAACCGTCGAGGAGACCGTGACCAAGCTCCCGCTCCGCGCCCCCGGAGGTGCCCTTCCGCTCGGGCGCTGAGGCCGTTTCGCCGTCGCGGTGCCGGCCGCCGTAGTGCGCACCGACCGCGCGCGCCGTGGTCTCGACGCCGATCGCCTTCAGGCAGGCGTCCGCCATGCCACGCACAGCCGCGCCACCGATGATCGGGGAGATGCCGATCACCGGGGCAAGCGTCACCCGCAGCGCGGCGGCGATCCCCGGCACCGACAGGATCGTGCCGATGGAGACCACCGGGTTGGACGGGCCGATGAGCACGACGTCGGCCGCCGCGATGGCGTCCAGCACTCCGGGCGCGGGGGCCGACTCCGCGGCGCCGACGGAGAGAATGGCCTCCGCCGGGACGGACGCCCGCAGCTTCAGCCACCACTCCTGGAAATGCACGGCCCGCCGGCCCTGGTCATCATTGATGATCACGTGGGTCTCGACGCGGTCGTCCGACATGGGCAGCAGGCGCACCCCGGGCCGCCAGCGGTCGCACAGCGCCGTGACGACGTCCGACAGCTTGTAACCGGCGTCAATCATCTGGGTACGGACGAGATGGGTGGCCAGATCGCGGTCGCCGAGACCGAACCAGCTCGGCCCCACGCCGTAGGCGGCGAGCTCACCGGAGACCACGAAGGACTCGTCCTCGCGGCCCCAGCCGCGCTCCGCGGAGATGCCTCCGCCGAGCGTGTACATGACGGTGTCGAGGTCTGGGCAGATGCGCAGACCGTGCAGGGTGATGTCGTCACCCGTGTTGCCGATGACGGTGATCTCTGCGTCCGGCCGTGCCGCCCGGACACCGGTCAGAAAACGCGCGCCGCCGATTCCGCCAGCCAATGCCGTAATCCTCACCGCGCCATCCTTCCACCGCGGTTGCCGCAGGGGCGGGTCACGGTGTCGGCGCGATGCGCGTCAGTGCGGCACGCGCTCCGCGGGCAGCGGTGGTGCGGGGGAGTTCGTGGTGCTGGCCAGTGAGGCGAGCAGGTAACGGACCAGATGGCTGGTGGGCCGGCTCGGCGCGGGGTTCGCCAGCCCGCCTTCGATCGTCGCCACCACGGCGTCCGCGGCGATCTCGCGGTCCGGCCCGGGCACGAGGTCCGCGACCGCGCTGAGCGCGAGTCCATGCAGCCATTCGTGTAGCCGCTCGTGGTATTCCATGATCGGTGGGGCGTGGGGTGCCCGTTCCGCGACGCACGGATGCAGCGTTCGCCGTTGCTCGACCGAGTCCAGCGCGGCGAAGAGCTTGTTCGCCGGCTCGTCGGGCAGCGCTGCGATGCGCTCCGTCTCGCCGTCGAGCAGGCGGTTGAGCACGGCTGCGAACGCGTGGTCCTTCGAGCGGAAGTACCAGTAGACCGAGCCGGGCTCGATACCGGCGGCGCGGGCGATCTCGGCGATGGAGGTTCCGGCGAACCCGCGGGCAAGGAACTGCTGCTCGGCGACCGCGAGCAACGCGTCGATCCGTTCCTCGCGCGGGACTTCCTGACGGTTGCGTGGCACCTGATCAGGGTAACGACCTCGGCGGGACGCAGGAGGGAATTGTCTTGTACGAGCGCCATCCGCTCGTCGACGTTTCGGCTCGGGGGAGTATCCGGCCATTTCCGCCCAGGCTGTCACTGGCGGCGGCACAGTCATCACCGGCACGGCGCGGCACGTTGACGCGTCGTGGCGGTCATCGGTGTGGGGATGTGGGCGGTTGCCCTGGGTGATGTTGCCTGACTCGAAGCTGCCATCTCTTGATTCTCATTAAAGAGGGCTGTGAGATGGACACAGCTCTTCACGTCGCCGGAAGGACTGCCATGTCCGCGATCAGAGACCCACGGAGCCCTACCAGTACCGGTACCCCAAAGAGCCTCGAAGCCCTCTCCGCGTCCTTGAACCGTGCCCTGGCCGGGGCGCGGGCACCACAGGTGGCGGCCGCCCGGCACGCCGACCTGCGGGGCGCCGGCCTGGCCAGGGCCAGCGCACGGACCGACAGACTGGCCGCCCGCAGGCGCACGAACCTGCTGATCGGGACCCTCGACCGGCTCCGCGGCTCCGCGGCCGGCCGGCTCGGCGCCCGCCAGGGCGGCGCGGCCTGACCCCCGCTCAACGCCGGTCGGAACTTTTCCGCTGTTTCGGACGGTTCATGACATTTCGCGACCTGTAAGCACATCCCCAAGATCATTGACCGACTATCCAGGGTGAGCGCATGACGAGTACGGCGGCTGTTCCGGGCGGAGAAGGAACCGGGGAGACGAGGAGCCTCGACCCCGGTCGCGAGCACCGTCCGGAACCGCCGCCGTCGGCCGCCGCGATGCGCCGCGCGCTGCGGCGCGCGCGTGACGGTGCCACCCTGGACGTCACCGAGGCGGCGATTCTGCTCGCCGCCCGCGGCACCGACCTCGTTGATCTGTGCGCCTCGGCGGCCAGGACGCGTGACGCGGGGCTCGCGTCCGCGGGCCGCCCCGGAGTGGTCACCTATTCGCCCAAGGTCTTCATCCCGCTGACCCGGCTGTGCCGGGACCGCTGCCATTACTGCACCTTCGCGACCGTTCCGCACCGGCTGCCGGCGCCCTACCTCACGGTTGACGAGGTGCTCGACATCGCCCGCGCCGGGGCCCAGGCCGGGTGTGCCGAGGCACTGTTCACCCTCGGTGACCGACCCGAGGACAGATGGCCCGCCGCCCGCGAGTGGCTCGACGCCCACGGCTACGACTCCACCCTGGGCTACCTGCGTGCGGTGGCGATCGCGGTCCTGGAGGAGACCGGACTGCTCCCGCATCTCAACCCCGGGGTGCTGAGCTGGGCGGAGCTGGCACGCCTCAAGCCGGTCGCGCCGTCCATGGGAATGATGCTGGAGACCACCGCCACGCGGCTGTGGTCGACCCCGGGCGAGGCACACCACGGCTCGCCCGACAAGGACCCGGCGGTGCGCCTGCGGGTGCTGGCGGACGCCGGCCGGCTGTCGATCCCGTTCACCACCGGGCTGTTGCTGGGCATCGGGGAGACCCTCACCGAACGCGCCGAGACGATCTTCGCGCTGCGTGGCCTGGATCGCGAGTACGGCTCCATCCAGGAAGTGATCGTCCAGAACTTCCGCGCGAAGGACGACACCGCGATGCGTGGCGCGCCGGACGTCGGGGCGGCGGAGCTCGCGGCGGCCGTTGCGGTGACCCGACTGGTGCTCGGCCCGCGGATGCGGGTGCAGGCGCCACCCAACCTCATCGACACCGACGAGTGCGCCCTGCTGCTCTCGGCCGGGCTCGACGACTGGGGTGGGGTGTCACCCGTCACTCCGGATCACGTCAACCCGGAGCGGCCCTGGCCCGATCTGGACGTGCTGCGGACCGTGACCGAGGCGGCCGGGTTCACGCTGCGTGCGCGGCTGACCGTCCACCCCACCCATCTGGACGAGCCGTGGATTGACCCGCGCCTGACCGGGCACGTGGCGGCGCTGGCTGGCCCGGACGGACTACTCGCCCCGCAGGCACGTGCCACCGGGCGTCCCTGGCAGGAGCCGGACGGTGGCCTGGCCGACAGCGGCCGCACCGACCTGCACACCGCGGTGGACACGGAGGGCCGGCGTACCGCCGCGCGCTCCGACTTCGACTCGGTATACGGCGACTGGGCTGGTCTGCGTGACCAGGTGCGCGCCGCGGGCACTGGCGTGGACGGCGTGTACGGCTCGGGTTCCCGGGCCGGGGCCACGATGCCGGCGGGCTCTGACGGATCGGCGGGCTCTGACGGATCGGCGGGCTCCGACGGATCACAGCCGGCCACCGCAGTGCCCGGTCAGCCCTCCCGAGCGGAGCCGGAGGTGCTCGCCGCACTGCGCCGGGCGCGTACCGACCCGGCCGGCATCACCGACGCCCAGGCCCTCGTGCTGTTCGGCGCGACCGGCCCGGCGCTGGAGGAGCTGTGCCAGCTCGCGGACGACCTGCGCCGCGACGTGGTCGGTGACGACGTGACCTACGTGGTGAACCGCAACATCAACTTCACCAATGTCTGCTACACGGGCTGCCGGTTCTGCGCCTTCGCCCAGCGGCGCGGCGACGCCGACGCCTACACGCTGTCGCTGGAGGAGGTGGCCTCCCGGGTCCAGGAGGCCTGGTCGGTGGGAGCCACCGAGGTCTGCGTCCAGGGCGGCATCCATCCCGACCTGCCGGGAACCGCGTACTTCGAGCTGGCCCGGGAGATCAAGAAGGCCGTCCCGGAGCTGCACCTGCACGCGTTCTCGCCGATGGAGGTCATGAACGGTGTCAGCCGTAGCGGCCTGTCGGTGCAGGAGTGGCTCACGGCCGCCCGGGAGGCCGGCCTCGACAGCATCCCCGGCACCGCCGCGGAGATCCTCGACGACGAGGTCCGCTGGGTTCTGACCAAGGGAAAGCTGCCGACGGCCGCCTGGATCGAGGTGATCACCACCGCGCACCGGGTGGGCCTGCGCTCGTCGGCGACGATGATGTACGGCCACGTTGACACGCCCGCGCACTGGGTGGCCCACCTGCGGTTGCTGCGCCGCATCCAGGAGGAGACGGGCGGGTTCACGGAGTTCGTCGGGCTGCCGTTCGTGCACCACAGCTCGCCGATCTACCTGGCCGGGGTAGCCCGGCCCGGCCCCACCGTTCAGGAGAACCGGGCGGTGCACGCGATGGCCCGGATCCTGTTGCACGGAGCGATCGCCAACATCCAGTGCTCGTGGGTGAAGCTCGGGACCGACGGCTGCGCGCAGGTGCTCGCGGGTGGGGTCAACGACCTCGGGGGCACACTGATGGAGGAGACCATTAGTCGAATGGCGGGCTCCCAGCATGGCTCTCGCCGCTCCATCGCGGAGCTGGAGGAGATCGCCAGGGCCGCCGGCCGGCCCGCTCGGCAGCGGACCACTACCTACGGTGTGGTCTCCTCGGAACGCCTCGCAGCCGCACGTGGTGACGCTGCGCGCACCATGCTCGCGATCGTGACCTGAGGAGCGTCACAGCTCGTTCGTGTCACTACTCTATGTGACCGACGTCTCGATGGCTCGTTGTCGGTGCTGGTGATCGGTGTAAGTTCGGGTTGGATGTCCGGATATTTCGGCGTCCGATATGGGGGAGTTCGCCCTCAGGGCTGAGATCGAACATCGCGCCCCCGCCTCTCGGATTGTCACTCTCCGTAGTAGAGCGCCGGTCAACGGGGACCCTCTGTGACGGGCCCTAGTGACTGTGAGCTATGGTCTCATCGCTGGTTGTAGAAGATGTTGCGTCGGTGGGGTTGACGCGGCCAAGTCTGGCGCGTGTAATTACCGGCGTGTCATTCCCCCCGTCGGCGGGGCTCGTGAGGTAGAGCGAGGTCCAGTCGGTGTGGATCCAAGGCACCGCGCGCCGGCGTCCGGGGGGTGGCCGACCGCACCGCGACGGGTCTGGAGGAGTCCATATGGAGCACGCCGACGCGGGCGTCCACACCGTCCTGGCGGACGTCGAGCGTCCCGCTCAGTACCACCCCGGGCCGGGGGAGGAGGCCGCGCACGCGGCCGCGCCACTTCCGGTTCCCGCGCCACCGCCTGTCCCCGTTGTTCCCGCGTCCGCCGCGTTGGCCGGCACCGGGCCGCACCCGATCCCGGTGACAGCGAACGCCACCGTCGTCGCGCCGCCGGCCATGCCCGGTCTCGGCCGGCAGGAGCTGGTCGGGTCCGGCCACGGCACCGATGTCGACGACCTCGACGACAGTGATCTGGACGAGGACGACGACGAGGATGACGAGGAAGAGGAAGACGACGAGAGCGGCGTCCTCGTCAGCCCGGGTGACGTGCGTCTGACCCAGGTGGACGGGCCGTTGGCCGACTCCCTCGCCCAGGTCATCGACATCGGCTTCGGTGATCTGCTCGGTGAGGTGATGGAGTGGCAGGAGCGGGCGCTGTGCGCGCAGACCGATCCTGAGGCGTTCTTCCCTGAGAAGGGCGGTTCGACCCGGGAGGCGAAACGCATCTGCTCCGGCTGTGAGGTTCGCATCGAGTGCCTGGAGTACGCCTTGGAGAACGACGAGCGTTTCGGTATCTGGGGCGGCATGTCCGAACGGGAACGGCGCAAGCAGCGCCGGCGAGCCGTCTGACGGCGGATCACACCGACGGCGCCCGCGATGACGACACCAACGCGGGGCGCCGATCGGGATCCGTGGGCGGTTCGTCCGCGAGATGCGGTTCGTTCTGGCCAGCAGGTCATCGGGATCGTCGTCACGCGCCACGGCGATCCAGGCCATTCGTGCGACCCGGCGGGTGACCCGGGTGATCCGGGCGGGGCGGTGGCAGCGCTTGCCACCGCGTTCCGCCCCCCGGAGCGGATCATCGTGGTGCGCCTCGGTGGCCTCGCCATCCCGTCGCAACGCGCTTCACAGCCCGCCGGGGCCGAGTCGCGCCACGAGGTACTGAACCTTCCGAGCACGACCTCGTTCGGTGTCGCCGTCGCCGCCGCCGTCTCGCGGGTGGACCGGGCGGGCGACCCCGACGTCTTCTACTGGCTTCTCCACGACGGCGCCGTGCCTGCGCACGACGCACTGGACCGCCTGCTCACCTACGCCCGGGTCGACCGGAGCGCCGCGGTCCTCGGCCCCAGCCTGCACGCGGCCTCCGATAACGGGGCCCCACAGGTGGCGGGTTCCCAGCCGGCGGCCGGCTCCGCACGGGCGGCCGGCGTCCCACTCGAGGCCGGCGTGACCGTCGACCGGGCGGGGCGGCGCGTCACGCGAGGCGCGACCGGTCTGCACGACGCCGTGCGGGATGTGCTGGCGGTCTCCTGCACGGGAATGCTGATCCGGGCCGCGGCCTGGGAGCGGCTCGGTGGGCTCGCCGTCGATCTCACGGCGGGTCTCGACCTCGACCTGGGCGTGCGCGCGGCGAGGGCAGGCCTGCGGGTGGTGGCGGTCCCCCGGGCCGTGGTGGCGATCAGACCGACGGCCCGGGTCGATATCCCGCTGCTTCCCCGGCTCGACGAGCGGTCCGAGCGGTCCGAGCGGTCCGAGCGGGCCGGGCAGGCCGGGCAGGCCGGGAGCGTGCGGGCCGGCGGGGCGGCCAGATCCGACCAGGCGGCCCTCGACCGGGCCGCGAGAGCCGCCGGTATGCGGGTGCGGCTGGCGCTCACCGCCGCCCCGCTGCTGCCGTTCGCGTTGATCGCGCTGGGCGTCGCCGGGGCTGCCCGCGCCTGCGCGCGGCTGTCGCACCGGGGCGGCCGTTGGCACGCAGCGGTGGCCGAGGTATGGGTGGTGAGCGCTGTCCTCGCCCAGCCGTGGAGGCTGGCACGGCTGCGGCGTCGGGCGGGCCGTCGCGCGGTGGTCCCGCGCCGGGTGGTGCGGGAGCTGCTCCCGCGCCGCCCCACGGGCACCGGCCTCGACCTCGATTCCGATACCGGCGCCGATCCCGATCCCGATCACGATCCGGATGGCGGCCTGGCCGCCGGCGTCGGCGTCGGCGCCGGCAGCCAGGCCAGCCTGGCCGTGCGGGGCCGGGTCGGCGCCCGGAACGCGACCCCGCCCCGGGCCTTTGCGGCGCTGACGGCGGTGCTCCTGACGGCCGGAGCAGCCGCGGTGCGCCGGCTGCCCGCGGACCTGGTCGGTGGCGGAGTGCCGATGCCCCGAACCGCGGGCGATTTGTGGTCCATCGTGTGGTCTGGTTGGCACGACGTGGCTGGCGGGGCACTCGGCTGGGCGGGTCCGGCTCCGCCCTGGACGCCCGGGCTCGCCCTGCTGGCCTCCATCGTGGCACCGGTCGGCCTGGACGTCCCCGCCCTCTGTTCGGTCCTGCTCGCGCTGGCCCCCGCGGTGGCCGCGTCGAGCACCTACCTCGCGTCGGCCCGCATCACCGGCTCGGCGCGGGTGCGCGTCGGCCTCGCGGCGCTGTACGCGGTCTCCCCACCGATGGTGGAGTCGGTGGTGGCCGGCCGGCTCGAGACCGCCGTGGCGCTGGCCGTGCTCCCCACCGTGCTGGCGGCCGGCGACCAGGTGCTGCGCGGCCAGCACCGGGCGGTCTGGTTCGGCGACTGGCCGGCGTGGCGTCTCGCGGTGGGGCTCGCCGTAGTCGTGGCCTGTGCGCCGCTGCTGGCGATTGTCGCGCTGGTGGGCCTTCCGGTGGCCTTCTGGGCATCCCGTCGGGCCGGGCGCCGGGCGCCCCGAGGCGCGCGCGGCCCGGGTGCGGCCGGCTGGTCGACGGCCCCGCTCGCCGTGGGCCTGCTCAGCCTGCTCTGCGTGCTGTGTGTCGGGATGCTCCCCCTGGTGCCCGCCGCGGTCGCGGGTCGTCCCGGCCTGTGGGCGGCGGTGGGGCTCGCCCAGCTGTCCGGCTCCGAACGGACCGGCCTCATCGCCGGCGCACCCGGTGATGAGGCCCGCGCGACCGCCCTGTGGCTTTTTGTGGTCCTTTGCGTCCTGCTCATCGTGTTGTCGCGGCTGCGGGCCACCTGCCTCCGCACCGGCACGGGCACGGGCTCACGCATGGGCTCACACACGGGCACGAGCCCGGAAGCGGGCACGAGCCCACGCACGGCCCGGGGCGGCGGGAGGAACGGGGCGGTCGGCTGGGCGCTCGCCGGCGCCGGCCTGCTCGAGGTGGCCCTTGCCGTGCCCCTCGCTCACGCCTGGCCGGACGCGGCGTCCCCGCCCGTGGCCACGGCCGCGAGTGCGCTGACCGGTGTCTGGGTGGGCCCGCAGTACGGCCTCGCCTGCGCCGGCCTGCTGATCGTCATCGGTGCGGCCCGGATGTCCGGGCCCACGGCCGGTCGTCCGGTGACCGAGGGCCGCGCCGAGGAGGCCGCCGGCCGGCCGGCGGCGGGCCGGCGCTCGTGGGGCGCGCGCGGTGCCTCGCTGGTGGCCGGTCTGCTCACCGCCGTCGCGGTGCCCGCGTTCGCCGTGGGCTTCCTCGTCGCGCCGGCGACGGAACGGCCGGACGAGGCCCTGGCCCGCTCCATCGCCGGCCTGACCAGGACGGGCGGAACCGGTGCCCGGGTCCTGGTACTACGCGGCACACCCCCGGATCGGGCCAGCTACACGCTCGCGACACAGGATGGCCCAGGCTTCCCGCAGGCCTCCCCCTACTGCCCTTCGAACGCCTCGGGCGCCCTGGCCCGCCTCGTCGCGGATCTGTCAGCCGGCGTCCCGGATGCCGCTGACGGTCTGGCTGCGTTCGGCGTCGTGGCGGTCGTCACCCCCGAGGACGCGGACCCGTCGCTGCTCGCGGCGCTGGACGCCGTAGGCGGCCTGTGGCGTGACCGGCTCGGTGCCGGCGTCCTGGTCTGGCGGCCAGTGGACCCCGCGACCGGTGAGAACCAGCCCGCCGCGCTCGTGCGGCTTGTCCGGGGCGGCGCCGGGACGTCCGCGGGGCACCCGGCGACCGGGCAGCGCGTGGGCACGGCCCTGGACGGATTCGGGCCGACCGCCGCCGGACTCGCCGGCACGGCGCGGCTCCCGGCCGGCACGGCGGGCCGCCGCGTGGTCCTCGCCGAGCCCGCCGACCCGGGATGGCGGGCGACCCTGGACGGTCGGCAGCTACCCGCGGCTGTGGTGTCGGGCTGGGCACAGGCCTTCGACCTCCCGGAAGGCGGCGGCCTGCTGCGGATCTCCTACGACCACGGGCGGCACCGGGACGCCGTGCTCGCCACCGCCGTGGCCGCGGGAACCGTGCTGACCGTGGGCGTCCTGGCCGCCCTCACGGGGTGTGTGCCGACCAGGCGGCTCCGGCGTCGGCCGCCAGCTCGACAGCAGCCTCCGGTGCGGCGGGGAGGGCCTCGCGATGCGGCCTGACAACGGTCGATCGAGACGGCGGGTTCCCCGGGTGCTCGCCCCGCTCGGTCTCGTCTGCCTGGCGGCGCTGGGCGCGTCCGCGTTGACGACAGCGGGCACCCGTCCGCCGTCGTCCCAGCCGAAGCCGGTCACCGCCGTCACGCTGCTGTGCCCTGACCTGGGCCTGGGCAACCGGGTCGCGCAGATTGTCGATCTGGTGCGCGGGTCGGGGCCGGGTGGGTCGGTCCAGCCGTCCCGTGGCCAGGAGCTGCTCGGTGGCGATCGTCAGCATGACGAGCTGTTGTTCCTCCCACCCACCGACCCGTCCTTCGCCGGTGAGGGCGCTGACAGCGGCGAGAGCGCTGACAGCGACGAGGGCGCTGACAGCATCGAGGCGACTGGCACCGGCGACGTGACTGGTACCGGCGGCGCGGCTGACATCGGCGCGGTGACTGGCGCCGGCGAGGCGACCGCTGCCGGCCAGGCTGGCGGCCCGCTGCGGCTCGTCGCTGCCGGCCCGGCAGCGGCCGGCCTCACCGCCACGGTGACGTCGCCCGGGGCGGGAGCGGGCCCGCTGCGGGCCCGCTGCGAGCAACCTCGCGCGCGGACCTGGTTCGCTGGCCCGTCCACCCTCGCGGGCCGCGACCCCGTCCTGTATCTGGCAAACCCCGGCCCACGACCCGCGCGGGTGGACGTGGGCGCGGTGTCGTCGAACGGCGCGGCGCCGCGGACGGAGATCACCATCCCTCCCGGCCGGACGGTCGGGCGGCGCCTCACGGAGTTCGCTCCCGAAGCCGAGACGACCGCCATCGACGTGCAGGCCCGCACGGGACGGGTGCTGAGCTGGCTGGTCGACCGCGCCACCGGAAGCGGACCACGGCAGGCCACACCGGTCCCGCCGACTGCCGAACCGGCGGCCAGGGCGTTGGTGGGCGGTCTGCTCACCCCGGCGGCGACTGCTGGCGGCCCACGGCAGCCGCCGGCGGAGCTGGTGCTCTCAGCCCCGGGCGGGGCGGCGACGGTCCGCGTCACCGTGATGACGAGTGCCGGCGGCCATGTTCCCGTCGGCCTGGAAGCGGTGCGGATTCCGGCGTCGACGACGGTGCACCGGCCGGTGGCCCTGCCGTCGGCGACGCCGTCAGCCCTGCTCGTCGAGTCGGCGGACGGAACCGGGGTCGTCGCGGCGCTTGCGCTGCCCACCGGCACGTCGGTCGGGCCTGCCTGGGTCGCCGCGACCGCGCCTGAGCGTCCTCGCTGGGACGGCCTGGTCGTCGGGGAGACGGGTGCCGCCGGGCCTACCCCGTCACGGCTCGTCGTCGCGGCGGCACCGGTGCCGAGGTGGACCGCCGGCGCACTCGTACTGGTCGCGCCCGACCGGGCCGCGACGGCCTGGGTGGACGGCAGTCGGGTCGAGGTCGGGGCCGGCACGGCGGTCCTGGTGTCGCTGCCCGCGGACAGGGCCGGTGTCCGGGTGGTCGGCGTGGGCGGGACGCTCGTCGCGACCCAGGTGCTGGGCAACGGCCCGGCGCCCGTCAGTCCGCCACCCGATGGCCTGGCGCCCGGCAGCGCGGTGCCGGGTGGCGCGGCGATCAGCAGTCTGGTCCCGGCGACGACGAGCCCGGCCGTCTCTGGCAAACTGCCCGCGCCCGTTCCGCAGACGATCTCCGCGGTCGTCCCGCTTGCCGGGGCGTGGCGGTTCCGGAGCGGGCCGGCACCGTTGGCCGATCCCGGAGTTCTCCACCCGCGGAACCCGTCCCGCTGATCCGTCCGGAGCGGAGCTCCCCGGTTTTTCTCTGTTCGATGCCAGCGTGCCGGTCGCGAACAGCGCGCTGCGGCCGCTGCCGCCGAGAAAAACCCAAGGATTTGGTCACCGGAACGACCGATATCCTCAACTCTTCGAGCGGCGGCGTGGGTCTTCTGCGGCGGTTGTGTTGCTGCCGGGTAAGAGCTGAGGTTCTTGGCCGCTGGGGCTGGGAGCGCGTCGCGCAATCCCGAGATGCGGCGGATCCCAGGTCACCGATATTGACCTGGAGGTCCGTGCCCGCCCACCGCACGTCGACCTACCGGGGATCCTCCGCCGCAGCACCGCGCCAACAATTCATGCCAATAGTGAAAATCGGGACACGGCGTCACCTGGCAATCCGCAAGAAGTGAGGATTTCGGCTGCTGCAGCAGCCATAATCCTCACTCCTGACACGAAAAACTGACGTGAGCCGCGGGTCGGGGCTTGATCGGCTGGTTGTGGCGGGTTGGGTGGGCTGGGTCCGGTCAGGCGGGGTCGAAGCGGATGGTGAGGCCGAGGGCGTTCGCTTCGCGGATCATGCGTCGCATCGCGCGTTGCGGGTTCTTCCTCGTGTGGTAGTCGGCGCCGAGGTCCTTGTGTCCGGTCCTGTCGTGCAGGACATGCCAGATCGCGACGGTGAGCTTGTGCATGACAGCGACCAGGGCCCGCTGCTTCCCCCGGCGGGTGGCGATCCGCCGGTAGAACGCCCCGTAGTAGGAGTTCTTCTGCCTGA